>NZ_CP096981.1 GCF_002006355.2 Clostridium felsineum DSM 794
TAGTTCTAGTGTTATATAAGCCGTTTTGATCTCCAGATATCCACCAATATACGTAAGCATTCATATTTCCAATTGTCATGCAATCATGAATTTCTTTAGCTAATTTTACACATGTACCTGCATCATTACCTTCAAGATAGTGTTCAGTCATCCATATGTCTTTTCCCTTATTACGTGCTGAAGGGTAATCCTGAATAGTAGCTCCGTATAGGTGACCTCCAACAATTGAAACATACTGAGCAGTAGTAGGATCATTAAGAGTTGGATCTGACAATGCTGGGTTAAAGCCTAAAGATTCAGGCATAATGATTTTAATAGTACTAGATAGACCAGCTCCATATTGTTTAAGGAAATCATGGAATTGTTGTCCTGTCCAAGTACAAGCATCATAATCAGGTGCCCAATCTGGTTCATTCTGAAGAGATAGTGCATATAAAGGTGCTCCATTATCAGACATATATTTTACAAAAGTTTTTAAATAAGCTGCATAATCAGCATAAGAAGAAGTCTTTAAGGAGCCTTTATTAGCACCTGTTGTTGTATTATTAGTCTTCATTGAAGCTGGTGGTGTCCATGGAGTTGCAAAAACAATACCGCCTCTTGCACGTACTTTTTTTGCATTAGAAAGCTCATCAGCCCATGCTCTATAGTCACCTCTGTTCCAGCCTTCGTTTGGAGCAATACGTACTCTTAAAATATCTAGACCTGCATTTTTATAAAGGGTATCCATGCAAGTATCGCTAAGAGCTCCACACCAGGCACTTGATGCACCAAAGCCTCTGATAACTTGTTTTTTAGAAGATAAGTTTATTGTAGCTGCATTTGTAGCTGCTTTAACAGATGCGTTACCTACAAAGGGTAAACATGTTATAGAAAGCGCTACTAAAGATATTAACGTTCTTTTTAATTTAATATTCATTTTCAATCCTCCGTATTTTAATAATTTTTAGTTGTTAGTAGGTTCAAATATCCATAATTGATTAGTGTGCCCGCCATAAGTCCATTGACATACGTTAGTACCATCAGAGGTTCCAAAATTGTAGTCATCTAAAACCTTAGTTCCATTACTGCTTACAGTTCCAATATAATAAGCCCCATTAGTTGAAGAAGGGTTTATAGAATATTTTTGAGCATTATTTGAGTAGGCATTGTAAATTTGAACATTTGCTCCATCTGTATTTGCTCCATTAGCTATATCAAGCATGAAGTTGCCTAGGGCACTTGTTAAAGTAACATATCCATCTCCAGTGTTTGTGAGGTACCATTTTTGACCAAGAGCACCTGAGCCAGTTCTAAGATCAACATTTTGACCAGCTTTTCCTGTGTTACCTGCAACTTCAAGGTATTTTTGAGCATTAACATTTTTGATGTAATACCAACCATTACTTAAAGTTGTATTATTAGCAGGAGTTGGAGTAGGTGTTGGGGGATTATCGTTAGTAGAATTAGTGCTAAATTGCCAATAGTCAATGTTAAATAAATTTTTATTACTATTTCCTACGAATTTAAAGAAAACATTGTGAACACCGCTAACGCTCTTTACATTACATTGCATTTCTTTAAAGCTTTGTTCTCCACCTGTAGGACTTACATTTAGAGTTCCAATAAGTGCTCCATCTACACTATCTAAATGGATTTCTATTTGTCCACCTACAGTTGAAGCTACACTTGCCTTAAAGGATGCAGCACCATTTTTAAAGTCTGCCTTTGATACAGCAAGCCAATCACCATTGTTTACGCTTGTAACATCAAGATTGTTGAAAGGAGTATTGTTTCCGTTTGCTGAGCATTTTTCAGTTGAGATACCTCCATTCCAAGCAATTGTTTCAGCTTCAGTTCTCTCATATGGATTAAGATTAGAAACCTGAGGCACACCTTGCATGTCTTCTACAACATTATTTATAGCACCATTACTATAGGAAAGCTTATTAATCATAGGGGAACGATAACCTTTTGTAATACCCATAGCTTTGCCCAAAGTTTGAGCGTGATATACCACATACCACTGATTGTTAAACTGAAAAACAGCATGATGGTTATTGCCACCTACTCCAAAATAGGTCCCTGGATTTTTAAGGAAAGTACCCTGGTAGGTAAAAGGTCCCATAGGGCTACTACTTGTCATATAAGCAATATCACCCTGGGGTGGAGTTCCATATGGATGTGTACCAGAGAAGTTGGAGCAATAAGAATAGTAGTATTTTCCATTATATTTGTGTATACCGGAATCCTCAAACATAAATGGAGAATCTATTGCAGCTGCACTTCCTGAGGTGTGAATCATATCGCTAGCCAACTTTATAACTCTTGCACTCTTAGGATTTGCAATTTGACTTTGTGAAGGATTATTACCTCCCGGTATACCGCCTCCAAAGTATAGATAACCAGTTCCATCGTCATCTACTAAAACAGCTGGATCAAAAATCCAAGAAACGCCATTAACGCCAGGAGTACTACCAGTAATTAAAGGTTTTCCAATTGGATCAGTCCATGGACCAACAGGACTATCTGAGGTAAGAACACCAATTCCACCACCGTTATTTGCAAAGTATAAAAAGAACTTATCTTTTCCGTTTATAACCTTATGGGTAGCTGACGGAGCCCAAGAATTGCTTGCCCATTTTGCTGCACCTGATGGCCCTGCTACAGGAATTTCGCCATTATCAGTCCAATTCACCATATCGTTAGAGGATATAACACTTATAGTTTTTATATTACTGTAGTCATTATCTTTTACATTTCCACGGTTGTCGTATTCAAAAGCATCGCTAGACAAGTAAACGTATACTCTGCCGTTATAGACCATAGCAAAAGGATCAGCTCCAAACTTATGAGTAATAAGTGGATTGGAGTTTCCAGGAACTTTTGCAAGAGCATTTGTAGTTGATGATGAAGCTTTAACTGAAGATAAAATGTTATTTACATTAAGATTCAGTAAACCTCCATTTTGTGCTTGTGATATAGAACCCTGTTTAATAAGTGTAGTATTAATATTAGCTTTAACAGCAGATGTTCTTAAGGCAAAACCGGCAGATACCGTAAACATTAGTAGAAATAAGCTAGATTTTTTAAACATTTTGTTTGTTTCCCCCTTTATAAAGTGTTTATTAGCAATCCTTGTACTTTTAATCTTTTAAAGATAGTAAAAGGTTGATTTTTTAGGGTTGTATCTTATGAAGAAGATTAATTAGTGCAAGAATTGCTATTATAAAAATAGTTACCAATAAATACAATTGGTTAATTTCTTTTTTTACAATTTTTATGGTATTATTACGGTAACTATATTTATAATATTAAAATAAAAGGTGAACGATAACAATGTGCATTTACTTAAATGAAACTCTATAATATTTGTACATGTGCACAATGTTATAAAAACGATTAAGATGAAATGTTAAATTAGGAGGTTACATATGGGAATATTAATTGACAGTATCGTAGAAAAGCTAGAACAGTACAATCCCAAAAGTTATATTAACAATAAAAAAATAACTCTTATTGAATCTGTAAAGTATATAGAAAGTAGCATTGAGGATTTTAAGCCCAATACTCTTTATGTGGGGCAAATTTCAAGACTTCCTGTGAGCAAATTAATATTACAGCCAACTAACTTTCTAATTGTTTCTAAACTCCATCTTCCATGTTCAGTTAGAACAAATAGAAATACAAATATAGTGCTAATAAATGAAGAATTTTCACCAGCTATATTTAATAAAGTTTTAGATATTTTTTTCAAATATGAAGATATAAATATCAATTCACTAAAGCTTTTAAAGGTGCTTTCAAAAAATACTGGACTGCAGGATATTATAAATAGTTCTTCAAAAATTCTTGGCAATCCTATGTATGTTAGTAACACTAATTTCGAAATATTATCTTTCACAGAAGGTGTTAAATTAAATCATTCTTTGTGGACAGACATTACAATAAAGGGATATCAGCAATATGATAAGTTGCAGAGTCTTTTAAAAGATACAATACTTAATGCTAAAATTCCCATTTATTTTAAATCTATTAATGAAAATAATTATGAGTTTAAGGATGATGGTAACACGATTGATGAGTTAAGTAAAGATTCGAATTCAATATTATATAAAGAAAATAGTAAGTTTACTATATCTAGAATTTGGTCAAACATATATGCGGGGAATAAACTTTTGGGACAACTTATTGTAATAGAAGCATTTAAACCTTTTACTGAAAGGGATGTTAAAATAATTGGCCTTTTAAGCAATGCAATTTCAGTTGAACTTCAGAAACATAAGTATTATGAGAGTTCAAATGTAAATAGTAAAGAACTTTTTCTTTTACAATTACTTGATGGCAAGATAACTAGCCAGGAAGCTCTTTATGAAAATATTAAGTTTGCTCATTGGGAATTGAAATATCCCCTTAGTGTTATAAGTATTGTTAATAAAAGTACTATATCATATATTCAATTCAGCTATATTAAAACTTTTTTTCAAAAGATATTTTATGATTGCGTCTGTGTTTTATATAAGGGAAACATCATTATAGCCACCAATTATAAGGATAATAAAACTTTATATAAAAAATGTTTTAAGGAATTACAGGAGAGTTTAAATAATTTTGAAATGTTTTGTGGAGTTAGTAGGCCATTTTATAATTTGCTTAAGATTAATAAATATTATAAGCAATCTCTTAAAGCGATAGAACTTGGCAGATATAGAGATATTGATAAGTGTATTTTTATTTATGATTCTTATATATTACAGCATATTTTATTATTGTCTTCCAGTGAAGAATCTCTAAAGGATTTTTGTCACCCCGCTATTTTTAAGCTTATTACTTATGATAGTGTATATAAAACAGATTATTTAAAAAATTTGTATTTGTATGTAATGAATTTTAAAAATCAATCAAAGCTTGCAGGTTTAATGCATATACACAGAAATACGCTGCATTATAGAATTTCTAAAATAGAGGAAATAATGAATGTGGATTTAAATAATGTAGACGAGTTCTTTAGTATTTACTTGTCTTTTAAAATATTAGAATTCAGCGGAGAAGAGTTTTAACAATACAATTTTGGAAAAAGGCAAGTACTTAAAGTGTAGCCTTTTCCTTAAATCTTCCCATTATGACAGTGTTATAGTAGTTTCCATCCTTATGAATACGGTCATTTATTAATAAACCTTCCTTAATAAATCCGTGTTTTTCATATAAGCTAATTGCTTTTGTATTTGTTTCTACAACCGTTAGTGAAATTTTTTCGATTAAAGCTGTATCTGCCCACAATAAAACATTTTCTAAAAGGACTGTACCAATTGAAAAGCCCCAATACTGTTTTAAAATGCATATGCCAAATTCTGCTTTATGCCTGAATCTTGTAAGTTTATTTCCAATACACCTAGTAAAACCTACAATTTTTCCATCTATTTCAGCTACTAAAAATAGACTTTTGGGATCTTTTGAATCCTCATAAATAATTTCTTCAAAATTTTGCTTTGTCAGTAAGTTTTCATAAGGTACTCTATCTAGAAATTCTGTTTCTCCATCAATTTTAACCCTTAAGTTAGATAGTTCTTCTGCATCTAGGGGCACTGAACAACGTAATATACATTTTAATTTTCCTATTTCCATAATTTTATTTTCAATTATCATGTTTGCCTCCAAGGTTTATTATATTGCTTGTAGAATATCATTTTTTTTAAGGGAAGTATATAAAAACTATTAAAAATATAAATTATTAGTATTTGATATCGTTTTCTGTAAACTAAGGTCTCAAAAGGTGGATGTTACTATATATAAAAAATGTGATAATATTAAATAAATTGTAATTATTTATTTAAATGGATATAAATTCAAAAAGAGGGGCTTTATAATGAATAGAAGTATAACTAATTGTAATCTAAAATATAATAATTTAGTTTTGATATTAGGACTTGCTGGTTTTATTTCAGCAGCTGACAATTGGTTTGTATCACCAGCACTTGCACCAATTGCTTCAGAATTTAGTATATCAGTTTCTGTTGCTGGAATTATATTAACTTCGTATATGATTCCATATGGAGTTATGCAACCGGTATACGGATTTTTTAGTGACAAGTGGAGTAAGGTAAGTGTATTAAAGATTATTGTAGGAGGTCTGGCGGTAGGGACTGTGGGGAGTGCCTTTGCTAGAGGGTTACTACTAATGTGTTTGTTTCGTGTAATTACAGGTTTCTTCGCCGCAGGTATTATTGCTGTGTCTTTAGCTTTAATTGGAGATATAGTTCCCACGGTGGAGAGACAAGTATATGTAGGAAAGTTTATGGGAATTGTCTTCTTAGGACAAGGTTTAAGTGCAGGTTTAGGGGGATTAATTACTAAATATATTAGTTGGCGTGGCGCATTTGTTTTTTTTGGTGTTGTTGCAGCTATTTCAGATTTGATTTTAATAAAAGAACTTTCTAATGATTTAACTAAAACATCAGTTAATAATAAAGCGAATAATTTTTTTCTTAAAACTAAAATTGCAATATGTACACCTATAGGAAGGAAAATATTTCCATTAGCTTTAATAGCTGGATTTTTATTACTTGGATTATATTCTTATTTAGGATCGTTTTTGCATGATCTTATTCACTTAGATTATTTAGAGTGTGGACTAATAATAATGTTTTATGGATTTGCTTGCCTTATTGGAGGAACAAAGGTTGGAAAGATTAGCAGAAAATATGGCAAAAAAAATATAATACTTTTAGGTGCTGGATTTGCACTTATTACAGCTTTACTTTTATACTTTTTTCACTATTGGGAAGTTTCACTAATTGCAACGATTTTTTTGGGGTTTGGATATATATGTATTCAATCAACTCTAGCTACAATGGCCTTTGATGTTACACCAGAAAGCACTGGTTTGCCATCAGGTTTGATAGGATTGGGGCTTTTCGGGGGCGGAGGGCTCGGTAGCTTATTTTCCGGGTGGCTACTTTCTGTAGGAGGCTATGGATCAATTTGGATTATTTTTGCTATTGCATTAGTAATATTTGTTCTTATTATAACTAAGTTAAAATTTAATTAAGTTATATTACCCTCAATTGGGATGATATAAAATATTTATTAATTTGAAAGAAGGATTTATATGATTAGGAAAACTTTATGGGGTGCACATATGTTTGTTCCAGGCAATAATGCAGGATTCTTGTGTAAGTTACCAATAATAGATGTTAAAAACATAATTATTGATTTAGAATTTGCAACTAAAATTCCTTTTAAAACTGATGGTAGATATCTAACTCGTAATGCTATATCTTATATTAGAATGATTAGACCGGATATAAATATATGTGTTAGAGTAAATCTTTCTGCGGCTAAAAATTTGCAGGATGAAGATATTAAAATTATTGCAAAGAGTAGACCGGACTCTATCAGAATACCATCTGTAAGTAGTAAATATGAGGTTGAATATGTGGATGAGTTACTTACAAAGCTTGAAAAAGAAAATGATATAGAAGCTGGTAGTATCAAACTCCAACCTATGATTGAGAATCCACAGGGGTTAAAGCATGCATCAGAAATTATACAAGCAAGTCCACGTGTTCAGGCGATTGCACTGGGAGGAGAAGATTGGGCGTATAATTGTGGTCTTCATAGAACTATAGGAGGACATGAATTAGATTTAGTAAAGTTTGAAATGGTAACAATAGCAGCTGAGCATAAGATAATGGCTATTGATACTGTGTTTTCTTTTTTGAAGGATACAGAGGGGTTAATTGCTGATTGTAATCATAGTAAGGTATTAGGATTTAAAGCTAGATCTACAATAAATCCAAGACAAATTAATATAATTAATAAAATATATGCACCTCTAAAGGATGAAATAGAATGGGCAAAAACAACCTTAGAGGATCTTGAGGAAGTTAAATTTGGTGACAATATAAACTATGTATCAAAAGGAGTAATAGTGGACCCATTGTCTGTATATCAAGCAAAAAATATTATAAATAGTAATTTAGGTGAGGTGTGTTTAAATGAATTTAATTAAGGAAAATAATAACTTATTCGAAAGTATAACTCAAATAAAAAAACTGAAGACAAAATTAGATAAATTACAAATCAAAGAATGTATGTATAAATACAAAGCTCAAAGCACATATAAAACAAATGTAGAGATAAATGAATGGGATGGAGTAACTGTAATGCTTAAAGGTAAAAATACAGACTCTATAGAAAATGATTGGAAATGTTTACTTGAAATTATAGAGGATATTGTTAAAAATAAAAAGGAAAAGCCAGTTCAAAAATCTGAATTCGAAAAAAAGTTTTTCATTACTGATAAAAATAGAAGTTATACACGCCCATATGATATTTTATCAAGTAATTATGTCAATCAATATCCTAACGGTAGAATATATATAACAGGACATGTAGCCCGTTTAATGGACGCAATAGATAAATACATACTTAAATTTGCACAAGCTGAAAATGCACTTGAATTTTATTCTGAACCCTTGTGGTATGAAGATGAATTGGAGAAATTCGGTTACACAAAGGATAATGATAACCTATTTAAGATAAATAACTTTAATGATGAGTCGGGTGTGTATTGGCAGAATGCTGTATGTGATAATATATGGGAATCTATTGAAAATAGTAGAATTGATAATTTTAAAACTTACACTTCAATAGGAGTATGCAGCAGAACAGAAAGAAATCAGACGTATTTTTGGGAGAGAATGAATGTATTTCATATGAGAGAAGTAGTTGCTGTTGGTACAAAAGAGGATATACTAAATTTTCGTAAGCGTGCTGTTCAGTTTGTTGTGGATTTTGCTCAAAAGTTAAATTTAAACTTTCTTTTGGAAGAAGCCAGTGACCCATTTTTTATTGAAGATGGCGATAAAGTAAGTAATAATAAATTTGATTTGCCAGAGATAGTTAAAGTTGAGTATAGACCTTGTTTATATGATAATAAATCTCTTGCATGTGCTAGTTTTAATGTACATGGGGATTTTTTCGCTCAAAAGTTCAATTATACTAGTAAAAATAAAGGTGAAAAAGTATGGACTAGCTGTATTGCCTTTGGTTTGGAGAGATGGTGTTGGGCTATTTTAGTACAATTGGGCACAGATAAAGATAAGTGGCCAGAATTTTTAAGGAACTTGTTAGAGTAGATTTATGGAAAATTTAAGAGAAGCAGATTATCAATTAAGCTATGACAATTTTATTAAGAATAGCTATGACTTATCGTTAAAGAAATTCATAAATAAAATTTGTTTTCATTCCATAGTTTTAGAACCTTGTGTATGGCCTAATTTTGGTCTTGTGAGTCATAAAGATTCTGGTGCACACAAAGATATGGATTATAATTTATTAATAGAAAGTGCTAAAAGTATTACTCCATATTTTTATTCTTGTTTTAAAGTAGGCTGTAGTACATCAGTTAGTAATATAGAGAAACTATTTGCTATAAAAAAAATAGGTATAGATGCTGAAATTGATATGTTAAACACAACTAAAAATGTTAATACACATAAAGGTGTAATATTTTTGTTGAGTATAGTTTGCACATCTTTAGGAATATCGCTTACAAATTTTAAAGTAAAGTGTACTGATATAAATATAATTGATTTATGGGATTTTATACTTCAAGAAGCCTACAACTTATCCAAGGATTATGTGTCCAATGAAATAAGTAAGATTCATGGATATGGATTAAGTCAAACTTATGGGCAATGGGCTCAAAGCAGATATAAAGTATTAGGTGTAAGGGGTATTGTTACATCAAATTTTCAAATTGTACGTTGTGGCTTAAAGATCTATTTAGACTTGTTTAATAAAATAAAAAATAAGGAATTAGTTTTAGGACAATTAAGGCTGTATTTTCTAGCATATGCTGAAGATACAAATATAATAAAGCGAGCAGGTATATTTAATGCCTATAAATTAAAAGACTTAGCACATAAAGCATATGCTGCGGGCGGTGTATTTACTAAAAAAGGTATGCTGCTTGTTAATATGATTGAGGATTTAATGAATAAAAATAAATGGAGTGCGGCTGCATCGGGTGATTTAATAATATTGATATTGTTTATGGTGAGTATATATGAATCGAGATTTATTAATAGTAGGAAAAAAAATTTTAGTAGCTAAAGAAAAACGTTATTTAAAAAGGTTAAATTTCAGTGAAAATTCTAATTGCATTATTGAACTATCTTTAAATGTACCTGGAATACCAAAGGTTGGACCTATGTGGAAATTGGTTTTTAGGTTATGTGTTAAGGCTATAGAGGAAAATATTCCTTCACAGCTACTATTCTCCGATGTTAATATTGCTGGGTATTACGCTGTATTTAATTCTTATATATCATTAACTGAAACTAAAATAAGAAGTTGCCTAATAGAAGAAGAAGCTGAATGGGGAAGATTAGTTGATATAGATTGTTTTAAGGATAATAAAAAAATATCAAGAAAAGATATAGGGTTAAAAGAAAGGAAATGTATGATATGTAGTAATCCTAATTCGGTGTGTATAGGAAAGCATTTACACAGTGTTGAAGAGTTAAGAAAAAAAGCTGAAGTAATATGTAAAAATCTAAAATGGAGGTAATATAATTGGAATATAAAGTGTTAAAAAAAAGTGGTAGCGATGCTTCTTATGATTTAATAATAGAAGCTGTAAATCCTAAACCAATAGATGGTTATATAATCAACTCTGTTAATAATAATAATACTGAATTATTAGATAATTTAGTTAATGAAATAATAGACACAGAAAATTTTGATAGTATAAATTGGGGATTAAGGTTTAATTTCTTTCAACATATACCAGACAAATGGATAATTGAAGCACGTTTAGAAGCACTTTTTAAAAGAATGGAACAAATATAATTAAAAAACATAAGAACCCTATGATATTTTTTAATAAATGTATCATAGGGTTTTAATTTTAAAAAAGTAGTTACTATTTATAAAATTAATAAGGCACGCAAAGGTAAAAAAAAATATTTACATGGGTTACTGCATGTAATATTATATATATATAATACAAAAAATTACATGTAATATTTTCTTTAACAAAAGAGCTTAAAAAGTACAATAACACAAACTTTAAGTTTGAAGTTTAAGAGGAATTATATTAAAAGGAGAAGGTTATTATGAAAAAAGCTAAAAAAATAGTAGCGTTTTTTACCTCCTGTGCTTTGGTGTTTTCTGCTTGTGTTGTTAGTAGTAATAGTGCAGAAGCAAGAACAAATACTAAACCTACAGATTCAAGTAAAAAAGAAGCTGCTAAAACACCATCACAACAGTATGCAGATTCTATGCAGCCTGGTTGGAATCTTGGTAACAGTTTTGATTCCGTAGGAAATACAGGGGAAACTTCATGGGGAAACCCTCCAGTAACTGAAGCGTTATTAGAAAAGGTTAAGGGGGAAGGCTTTAAAAGTATTCGTATCCCGCTTACAGTCTATGGACGAGTTGGAACTGCACCTAATTATACAATAGATTCTACGTACTTAAATCGTTATGCTCAGGTAGTAAAAATGGCATTAGCTTTAAAGCTTAAGGTAATGATAAATATACATCATGACTCTTGGGAATGGGCAGAGTATATTAATGCTGATGATGACAATGGTGAAGCTATGGCAGAGTACAAGGCTATTTGGACACAACTTTCTAGCTATTTTAAGGATTATTCTTCTGACTTATGTTTTGAATCCTTAAATGAGCCAACCTTTAAAAATCACAGCGGCGATGTAGCTACTGATGTTCAGCTAAAAAGGCTTGATGCTGTAAATACTGAGTTTCATAGTATTGTAAGAAACTCAGGTGGAAACAATACTGCACGTATGCTTGTTATGCCTACATTAAACACTAATAACAGCGATGATAGATGTGCTTCTCTTTATAATACAATAGCTGACTTTAAAGATCCTAATATTGTAGCTACACTTCATTATTATGGATATTGGCCTTTTAGTGTAAACATTGCAGGCTCAACAACAATGGATAGTAATACTGTTTCAGATATTAATGCCTCTTTTGATAGAATGTATAACAATTTTACAGCTAAAGGTGTAGGAGTTGTTGTTGGAGAATATGGCTTGCTTTCCTTCAATGGTTCTGCTAAAAGTGATGTTGTAGAACATGGAGAACTTTTAAAATATATTGAATACCTTACTTACTATGCTAAATCAAAGGGAATTGCAATGATGCTTTGGGATAATGGTGGTATGATAAATAGACAAACTTATCAATGGAATGATGCTGAATTCAGTAATGTAGTAAAAGCGTCCTTTAAAACACGTAGTTCATATGCAGCATCAGATGAGATATTTGTGAAAAAAGAAGCTTCAAATAAGGATATCCCTGTTAGTTTAACTTTAAACGGAAATACTTTAGCTTCAATATATAATGGAAATGTAAAATTGAAATTAGGAACAGATTACACTTATTCAAATGGAGTAGTAACTTTAAAAGGTGCTTATATAAGTAGACTTATAAATGGTAACTATGGAACTAAGGCTACTTTAACCTTTAAATTTTCAGCAGGAGCTGATTTTAATGTAGATATTAATTACGAGAATACACCGTTGCTTAGTAAAGGCAAAGGAACTACTGCGGGTTTTAACATTCCAATTCAGTTTAACGGTTCAAAGCTGTTAACCTTAGAAGCATTAAATGCTGATGGCACTGCCACTGGACCTGCTAATTGGACTACTTATAAGCAATTTGGAGATTCTTTTACGGTTGATTACACCACTAACAGTTTAACTATGACAAATACTTTCTTTAACGCTTGTAATGATGGAACAATAACTCTAAAATTACATTTCGAAAGTGGAGAAGTGCTTCAATGTAACATAACTAAAAGTGGTACTACAGTAACTGCAAATTAATCTAATTCATTGAAAAGGCACATAGTAAATAAAAACTATGTGTCTTTTTATGTGAATTATTTCAAAAATGCCCAAAAGTACATATATATTACCCAAAGGTACAATTGTAGTTAGTATACATATATGTAAAAATAATATATAAAAGGGAGGAATTATGATGAAAAAGATGGTAATTTCAATTTTTACTGTTTTGTTTATGTTATTTTCAACAGTTTCAGTACCAGCATTAGCATCAAGCACAACTAAAGACAGTAATAGCGATGGAATTGGAAGAGTAAATATAAGTGGTATTCCATTGCCAAGTGACGTAAAGCAGCTTATAAGTGGTACTTATACCTATTCAGGCAAGGTACTTATCTCTTACAAAACAGCCAATGATGTAAACACTACTGACTTCTATAATTTAGCAACAATGAATGATGATGGTACAGGTTTTAAGCCAATATTTTCTGGAGTGATATCGGCAAAAGCAAAGGCTAATGGTATTCGCTTTATGCCATTTCAGGACAACAAAAGAATATTATTAGGGGATTATGTACTAGAATGTTCGCCAAGTATTGACAATTGCACAAGTACAAAATTAGTTCCAGTAGTATATCCAGCAGCTATTGGAAATGATCCTAATGTAACCAAACGTTGGTCAGAAATAATTATTGCCCCAGATAATAATCACATGGCTTGGACAACTCTACGCTCAGATATTGGAGCTACCTCATGTGTAGGTACTTTGAAGCGTGGAGACGATAGCTATACTGTGGAAAATTCTAAGGTTATAAGTACTATAAATAATTTTCAGGATGATCCTAAAAACCCAGGATGTATAATTCCAAACCCAATGCGTGCAGGAGAAGTAAAACAATTTGTTCATGGAGGAAGTGCTATAACATCAGTTGGACAAAAAGATTTAAGTACTACAGATTCAATTGTTCAAGATTTAAATTCTAATAATATAACTCAAATTACCTACACCCCAGGGTATGATGAGACAACTATTTTTTCACCAGATGAACATTTAGGAATGGTTATGAGCACTAGATTTTCAAAGAACACAGACCCTGCAATATTTGGAATAATGCCAAGACCTTTAGGTGGCAAGGTGCTTTTAGATGTACAGTCGCTTTTATATTCCTATGCTGTACCTGGAGTTCGTCAGTCTAGACAGGGAAATATAGGTCCAGTTTTAGTAGATATTAATAAATCTATGAATCAAGCTGGTTACCAAGGAATAGATTTAAATACTGATGAAAATTGGGTATACTGCTCACCTATGTCTTGGAATTCTAATGGAAAAAGTGCAATGTGGATAGAAGAAGTCAGAGGAAATAGTTCACAAAGAAGACTTAGACGTGTAGATCTTTTAGATTACAAACCACAAAAAACTGTGCCGATTGTAGCAACTCCAGATAATATTCCAGGTTCCGAAGATTTATCAGCCTTGAGTTCTGTAAATCCAAATGTACAAGGTAAAGTTGTTGGAAAAAAATCTGGATATGTAAATTATACCAGAAAAGTTTCTTCAAGTTATTCAGGACAAACTGAAGCTGATTATGTAAACTACAGTGATGATGGTGTAAACTTTTATAATGGATATGAAAAAATAAGCTATAATTATGCAGGAGAAAGTCGTTATGAAACAAATCTTAAATTAACAGGTAAGCTTCAAGGAGAAATGAATTTTAGGGCAACCTTCTCCGCACTTTCAGGTGGCGGACCTAAGCTTTTGTTTGATACAGACACTGATGGTAATCCAAAAAGTTATGGATATGCTACCTATAACGGTGTTACACTAAATATTAAAGATTTATTACCATAGGATATTTATAACCACTCTAAAGGAAGCTTTGGGTGGTTATATTTTTGTGTTAATATGTATATTATAATAAAATAATTTAGTGCAAGGTGGAAGATACATGAAAATTTTAATTACAGGGGCAAAAGGACAAGTTGGCTCTCAGCTTATAGAAAGCTTACATAATGAAAAAACAGAATTAGGACAAATACCAGAAGAATTAAAAAAAGCTGAAGTTATAGGCAAAAGCTCTAAGGAAATGGATATTTCTGATATATCTAGTGTAAGAAAGATAGTTAAAGAGGTTAAACCGGACATTATCATAAATGCAGCAGCCTACACTAATGTGGATGCAGCTGAAACTAATGAGAAAAGAGCGCTTGAAGTGAATGCCTTTGGAGCCAAAAATCTAGCTATAGCTTGTGAAGAAATAAAGGCAAAACTAGTACATATATCCTCTGATTATGTTTTTAGTGGAGAAGGAAATACTCCATTTAAGGAAACAGACGAAGCAGAACCTAAAAGTGTTTATGGTAAGAGCAAAAAAATGGGAGATGATTTTGTAAAGCAGTATTGTTCAAGGTACTTCATAGTGAGACCTGCGTGGGTTTATGGATATTATGGAAAAAACTTTGTATACACTATAATAAGACTTTCAAAGGAAAAGGAAATCGTAAAGGTAGTAAATGATCAAAGAGGAAATCCAACAAATGTTCATGATATAGTACATCATATTTTTAAATTAATGGTTACAGAGAAATATGGAGATTATAATTGTTCAGGACATGGACAATGCTCCTGGCATGATTTTGCAAGAAAAATAGTTGAATTTAGTAAGACAAACTGTAAAATAGAGCCATGCTCCTCAGAAGAATATTTAAGTCCGGTAAAAAGACCAACCTACTCTTCTTTAGATAATGGAAATCTAGACGCGGCAGTTGGAGATGAAATGAGGCACTGGGAAGCTGCACTGAAGGTTTTTATAGAGAATATATAACCATAAATTTGTAGACAATTTTAGCTAATGGAATATATATATAGTGTAATAAAGCATTTGGTTTTAAGGAAAACATTAGAATATATAAGTTTTGTATATAATGTAGATATGTAAAAACTATATGTATAGGGAGATATTAGCTATGAAAAGGCGAGTTTTAATAGGAAGTTTAGTAATAGTTCTTATTTTTTGTGCTGGTATTTTATATTTTTGTAGACAGAATATAAATACTAGTGATGAAACTACTGCATCACAGAAGGTTAAGACATCAAAAGATAGCAAGCCAGTAGTTTCAAAGCCATTAGAGAATAATACAGTTCTAAAGGAAAATTCAGTTACTGAAAATGCTACATCTGAACTTAAAGCAGTTAAACCAGAGGTTAATAAGGTAACTGTAAGTAAGATTCAAGTAACTAAGCCAGTTAATAATAAACCTCAAGTAATAAATCCAATAAAATCTTCAATGGCAATAAGTCAGAATGATAATAATATAGAAAAGCAAGTTAAAGACTTTATTCTTAATGGACAGCAAAATTTACCTGAAGCCAAGAAAATAAAATGGAGCAATACTTTTTTAGATAAGGTGAATATTAATGAACTTTATAGCAAGTACATTGCAAGCGGAGGAAACGAAAAAGATGTAAAAAGCTTTGCAGAGTATATTACATCGAATGCACCTATTCAAAGTAATTGGCAGGATTTATTTAATGAAGATTTAAGTAGTATATATGGTGAGAAGGCTGTTAAACTAGTACATTTAGATGGAGATTTTTATCAGGCTTACGTCAATAAAGCTGGTAAGGAAATTCGGTTTGTTGTAGTTTCCGCAAGAACCGGTTATTTTCACGGATAGATTAATACAGTTATAGCTTAATTATATGTGCAGGGTACCCAAATAAATAAGTAATTTGTATTATTTGGGTATTTTGTGGTGTTTATAGAAAATGAAATAGCAACTCTTCATATGCTAAAAAATTTACCAGCATAAACCAATCCTAAATAATTTTAATGTACGCAGTGATGTGCAGCATTGACATATAAAAATTAAAGCTATATGATTAACTTGTAAAATATGTAATATATGGGGAGTGAGTTTCTGTGAAAAAAAAGTTCATAATAAGTGGTTTATTAATGACTTTTATGGTAGGACTAGGAACAACATATTACTATAACAGAAGTAATACTAAGGATGTTAAAGCAGCAGTGTCTAGTAGTTTAATATCAAGTAAGATTCATGAAAAGGCATTATTAGCAGTGATTAATATAAATCCTAATATAGAAAAGCAAGTTAAGGATTATATTCTTAATGGACAGCAAAACCTACCTGAAGCTAAGAAAATAAAATGGAGCAAAACCTTTTTAGATAAGGTAGATATTAATGAACTTTATAGCAAGTACATTGCAAGCGGAGGAAACGGAAAAGACATAAGAGGCTTTGCAGAATATATTACAGCAAATGCACCCATTCAAAGTAATTGGAAGGATTTATTCAATGAAGATTTAAGTAGTATATATGGTGAGAAGGCTGTTAAACTAGTACATTTAGATGGAGATTTTTATCAGGCTTATGTAAATAAAGATGGCAAGGAAGTTCGGTTTGTTGTAGTTTCTGCTAGGACTGGTTATTTTCACGGATAGGTTTTAGAATTATCCATTTTAAATTGTAATTTAATTTAAAATGGATAATATTATGTATATATATTGACAGGAAATTAATAAGTAATGTATAATTAGATAAAGAAAAGGTTTTCAATTGAATAATATTAAGATTGCTACTGTTTAATCAGGCGAGACTAAGTATATAGGATGCATTTTGCATTTTTATATTAGTCTCGCCTTTTTATTATATATAAAAAAACTGTACTAAAAAATGCTTTATTTACAAGGGGGAAAATAATAATGAGAAGATCAAAGAGTTTATTAGCTATTCCATTAGTTTTAGCACTTTCTAGTAGTATACTTTCAGGCTGTACTTCTTCACAAGAAGCTGGGAATAAAAGTACTACCACCGTTAAGAAAACGTCTACAAACAGTGAAAAACCCCGTACCGTTATTACAACAGATGGAGAAGTTGATGATATGAATTCCTTTAAACGTCTTTTGTTATATTCAAATGAAATGGATATAGCGGGTATTGTTTTAAGTAGTTCAACCTATCATTATGCAGGTGACGAAAAATCAGGTGTAAAACCTTATAGATGGACAGGAACTCAGTGGGTTCAAGATGATCTAAATGCATACGAAAAGGTCTATCCTAATTTAAATGTACAAGCTAAAGGCTTCCCTACTGCAGATTATTTAAGAAGTATATATAAAGTTGGAAATATAAAAAATGTTGGAGACATGAGCGAGGATACAGATGGTTCAAACTTATTGAAAAAGTTGTTCTTAGATGATGATAAAAGAACCTTGTACGTTCAAACCTGGGGAGGTACAAATACCACTGCTCGAGCTTTAAAGTCTATTGAAGACCAGTATGGTAAGACAAAACAGTGGCCTGAGATTCAAAAGAAGATTAATGATAAGGTTGTAATATACATAATTTTGAATCAAGATTCTACTTATTCTAATTACATAGCAAAAAAGTGGCCTAAAATTAAAATTTTAAATGATCAAAGTAATTTTTGGCGTTTTGCCTATGCTTGGAAGTTCAATCCATCACAAGTTAATGGCACCTTTAGTGGAGATTGGATGAATTCAAATATAAAATCAGGACATGGACCATTGTTTGATAGATATGCCTTGATGGGAGATGGAAACCATATTAATGGAGAATTAGAAGATGAGCAAAGAGGAAGTGATGCTTATCTTGAAAAAAATCCACAATATAAGAAAAATGAGTTCATATCTGAAGGTGATTCACCATCCTTCTTGTATTTAGTTAATAATGGTTTAAGAAGCTACGATAATCCTGAATACGGCGGCTGGGGTGGTAGATTTACTGAAACCAATAATACACTGTGGCAAAATAATGCATTAGATTATGATCCATATACTAAACAATATGAAGCTGAATATTCTTTAATGAGATGGTTTGATGATGCACAAAAGGACTTTGCGTCTAGAGTAGCTTGGTGTACCGCCGCCACTTATAAAGATGCAAACCATGCACCAACTTTAACAATTAAAGAAGGAAATAATATAGAAGCAGCTGCAGGAGATAAAGTAACTCTTCATGCTATTGGAAAGGATCCAGATGGAGACAAACTTACCTACAGTTGGTTACACTACGCTGAAGCCGATAGTTACAGTGAATCAAAGGTTAAAAAGAATAAGGTGGAACAAAATAAAAATCAAGGGCTTATATTTAGTATTTATCGTAAGCTTGCAAAGAATGAAACTGTAGATAATTTGAAATTAACTGGAAGTAGTACTAGTACCATGTCTTTTACAGTACCAAAGGATGCTAAAAAAGGTGATACCATCGAAATTATAGCTCAGGTTCAAGATAATGGTAAATTTACGTTAAAGCATTATCAACGTGTTATTATAACAGTTAAATAAGTGTTAAAAAGTGTAGAGAGCTTTATAAGTTTTCTGCACTTTCTGCTATATATTTTTAAATAAGCTAGGTTCTCGAGTTATAGATATACAAAGTTTTATTTATATCTATAAAACTATTTGTAGGTTAATCAACAATAGCTAGTAATTTAATATCAAGTAAATATGGCAAGAAAGTTCCTTTTGTTGAGGTTTCAGCTACAAATGGATATTTCCATAGATAATAAACTTATACCGATAGTAAACGATTTCTTTTCATATTTCAATATGTAGGAATTTGTAGGGTTATATGATTTATTTATATCAAAAATTCGCCAAATTTCATGATAATACAAGATATGGGTCTAGAATTCGTTACCATTTATAGCTTGGGTATTTTAATTATGGGTAAATATGCTATAATATGAATGTAAAGCATTACATACTAAAATATACATAAGGGGGATAATTATGAGAAAGGATACTAAAAAGATAGTTGCCTATGCTTTGAGCCTTGGTCTTTCTACATCTGTGGTAGCAGTACCTTCTCCAGCACATGCTGCGGATACAAAGCTGCCAACAGCCTTAAGTAATAATGGTTCATTTAGATTACCAGCTCAGCAAGGAATAACCGGAACACATAACGTTTCTTTTGACCACTATTCGCTTATGATTGATGGTAAAAGAACCTTTCTTTATTCTGGTGAATTCGATTATTGGAGACTTCCTAGTCAATCAGGTTGGATGGATGTACTTCAAAAAATGAAGGCAGCAGGTTTTAATGCTGTTACCATCTATTTTAACTGGGATTTTCATTCACCAGCCAAAGGAAAGTATGATTTTACTGGAATTCGTGATGTTGATAAGCTTCTTACAATGGCACAAAAGGTTGGGTTATATGTGGTGGCAAGACCAGGTCCATATATAAATGCGGAAACTGATGGTGGAGGATATCCAGGTTGGTTAACTACTCAGGCGGGACGTGCACGTACAGCAGCACCAGACTATACTGAAGCTTATAGAGAATGGATGAGTAATATAGATCCAATTATTGCAAAGCATCAGATTACAAAGGGTGGAAATGTAATATTATATCAAGTAGAAAATGAATACAGTGCTAAGGATGCAGTGTATATGCAGCAAATTCAAGATAAAGCACATGCTGATGGAATAAATGTTCCAACCTTCCACAATGACAAAAGTGGTCCTAAGGGAAATTGGGCAAGTGGAGCTGGAGCTCCTGATATGTATGCCTTCGACAGTTATCCAGGCTTAGCAGGGCTTCCAAGTTATTATGGAAATCCACGTCAATTTGCACCAAAGAGTCCAGTATTTTTGGCGGAATTAGGTGGTGGCTGGTTTGATCCTTGGGGAGGAAAGAGCTATAGTACACTTTCAAATACGTATAATGCAAGCTATGAAAACGTTTTATACAATCATGTAGTATCTGAAGGTGCCACTATGATGAGTATATATATGACTTACGGAGGAACAAACTGGGGTTATTTACCTTTCCCGGGTGTATATTCTTCTTATGATTACACCTCCGCAATAAGTGAAAGCCGTCAGCTTGGAGAAAAATACAACGAAGAAAAATTATTGGCAACTATGTATAGAACCTTGTCGCCACTTACAAAAACAGAAACTTTAGCACCAGCTGCGGCACCAAGTAATCAAAATTTACTACTTAATGCAATGCAAAATCCAGACACGGGAACTCAATTTTATGTGCTTCGTCACAGTAAGGGAAATTCTAGTGAGGACGACACTACAACTATGAAAATTCAAAGTGCAGATGGAACTTATACCCTTCCTCAAGAACCTGGTACGTCTATTGATATTAATGGACAAGAATCAAAATTTATGGTAGCTAATTACCAGTTTGGGTCCCAGCACTTAGTGTATTCAACTTCAAATTTGTATACACATTTAACACAGGGAAACCGTGATACTGCAGTATTCTATGGAGGTGCAGGAACTGATGGTGAAACCACTCTCCGTTATAAAACCGAACCAAAGGTTACTGTTTTGTCAGGAGATGTAAAGTCAAAATATGATCCGGCAACTGGTGATTTACGCTTGAATTACAAACATGATGAAAATATTTCACGTGTTTTAATAAAGGATGGCAATAAAGAATTAATGCTTATTTTAACAAGTAATAAAACTGCTGAAACTTTCTGGCTTCAAGACACTAAAGAAGGTAAGGTTTTAGTAAAAGGACCTTATTTATTGAGATCTGCTTCAGTACGTAATAAGAGCCTTTTAGAGCTTCAAGGAGATGTGGATAAAGAAACCACTGTTGAGGTTCTAAGTCCAGTAAATAGAATTAGCTGGAATGGCGAAGAAGTTAAGGCAGAAAAAACACCATATGGAACTTATACCTTTTCTCTTGGAAGTCCACAGGAGGTTACAGTTCCACAGCTTACAAATTGGAAATACTCTAATGAAAATGAAGAAACTCAGCAAAATTTTGATGATTCTTCCTTTGTAAATGCAGATAAGACAACTACTAATAATCCTACAAAGCCTTTGACAAAAACGGTTTTATATGAGGATGATTATGGTTTCCATCATGGAATGGTTTGGATGCGTGGACACTTTAAAGCAAGTGGAAAGGAGACAGGAATTACACTTGACGGTGAAGGTGGAGCAAATGGTGCTTACGGCGTATGGCTCAATGGCTCTTATTTAGGTTCTTCCTTAAGTGGAGCTAAAACTTTTAATTTTCCTGAAGGTAGTTTAAAGAAGGATGAAGATAATGTTATAGCTGTACTAGTCCAAAACATGGGACATGATGAAGATGGCGGCTGTAAGGATTCACAGAAAAATCCTCGTGGACTTGTTAATGCAGCTTTAGTAGGAGATTCTACAGAATTAACTTGGAAAATGCAAGGTAATAAAGGTGGAGAAAATTTAATTGATCCTGTTAGAGGTGTAATGAACGCAGGAGGCTTATACGGTGAAAATAATGGTTTTGCTCTTCCAAACTATCCAGATAATACTTGGAAAACTATAAGTGCTTCAGGAAATAAGGATGCACTTAATGCAGGTGTTTATTGGTACAGAACCTCATTTAAAATAAATTTCCCTAAAATGAGTGATGTTCCAATGGGACTTTCTATTAATGATGATAAAACTAAGAATTATCGTGCATATATTTATATTAATGGATGGCTTGTAGGTCAATACATCAATAATTTAGGACCTCAAACTGTATTCTCACTTCCAAGCGGAGTGTTAGATCCAGACGGCAAAAATACAGTTGCCATTGCAGTTTGGTCACTTGATGGTTCATCAATAGATACTAGCAAAATAACCTTACAAAAACTAGGTAACTATGCAGGTGGAGTACCAGTTAAAATGAATAAAAGTCCAAATTATCACGATATTTTTAATAGGTAGTAAAAAACCCCGCAAGTTGAAATAACTTGCGGGGGTTTCTTTATAGTTTTTTATATAGTTGTGTGCGCAATTTAATATTATTTATGACCATTCAAAGACAAGCTAGAAAGAGGTATTCTAGTAAACTGCACATCTTCTTTATTAGTAGAATATGATACATATAAATATCCATTGTAAACCATAGATTTAGGATAGCTGTAGCCTAAAGTCTTATATTTGCCTGTATACTGTTGAGGCTGTAAATCAGTGCCCCCTTGTCTTAAAACATAAGCCTTATTAAAATTTTTGCCATCCTTGCTTAAGGTTATAGCTAAAGGTATACGAATTTTGCTATTTACTGGATTTCCAACCATGTAAGCTGTGCCATCAGGAAGATTTCCTGCACTTTGTTTTGCACGTGAATCAGGCATGTCTGTTACTACTGGTGTGGACCAGGTTTTACCGTTATCTAGGCTAACAGAAGCTAAACGGCGGTAAGTTCCAGCTTGATCACGAAAAACCATAACCACAGCTCCATCTTTTCTTACAAATAGGCTTGGTTCTAGCTCTCTTGAAGAAGCACCGGTGTAAGGCAAATTTGTAAACTTAGCTCGAGTCCAACCTCTGATTCCAGAAGCATCATCAGTGTATATAGGTGCTGCTATTAAGCCTGGCTTAAAATGAGCAGCGTTTATTATACGACCATTTTTTAGCACATGAGGATCTTGCTCTAAAATACCCTGCATATGACTTCCATCAGCCATTTTAACTGGTTTTAATTTTGACCAGTTTATGCCATCTGTACTAGAAGCGTAGTAGCTAAAGCCGCCTTTTGGAGAAACATTAGAAGGCCAAACATTCACATAAGCTATTAATTTATTCTTGTGTACTAAAAAGCCTCCTGTGGTGCAGTAGCTGTTACTAGTAGGTGAGGCTAATTTTATAGGGGAAGACCAATTAATACCATCCTTACTACGGCTGTAGACTACAGAGGTATCAGGTGCATCTTCATCCTTCTCTGAGCTTTGCCACTGGCAATAAAGGTAACCTTTGAAAGCTGTCATAACTACACAATTGCTGTATTTATTAGTAGAAGCTGAAGGATGAAAAACAGTTACAGTTTCTGCTCCTTTAGCTGTATTTAAGCCTAAATTATCTGGTTTTGTTTGGTCAAATAGACCTGGTTTAACTGAAAAAGGTGCATCTTGAGCCTTTGTATTTATAGAAAAAGTGCTGAAAGCAACAGCAAAGCTCATAATAAGTATTGCTAAAGTTTTTTTACGCATTTAAAAACCCTCCTATTTATATCTAACATTATCGCCAGCTAGTTCGTCTAGATACATTTCAAGATTTGTGTAACCATCCTTTGAAAGATTAAGTCCATTTGCATCTGATGGATCATTTGGATTTAGGCCATGTTTAATTTCCCACTGATCGCTGATACCATCATGATCAGAATCAATTGGAGCAGTTCCTCCTTGAAGTTTAGGGTATCCACCAACATCATCTTGAGAATCTATAATTCCTTTTAGATGGTCAACACTGCCGGTATAGGTGTAGGTACCAGTTTTAACCTCTTTAATATATCTTGTATCAAGGTAATCACGTTTAGGTTTTGTAGCACCTGCATTTTTTAACACATTTTCGTAAGCCTGATCAGCAGTTTCAGTTTTAACATAGGATGGGAAAAAAGGAACATTACTTCTAACCTTATCTATAGTTTCAAATTTAGATCCAGCCTTTTTCCAATTATCACTGCCTGGATTTAGTACCGTTGAGCCAGTATTTGAAACCATTTTGTTTCCTGAAAGATAAGCCATCTGCATGTCGCCTGTATGAAGCTCATCACCATCAATGGAGAAGAAATTCATATTATTGCTTACAGGACCAGCCTTGTAGTAATTGCCTACAAAGTTAACTCTACGAACACCGCCATCAGTAGTACGATCTTTGTAGTTGTAAACAACGTTATTAGTTATATCTAAATAGCCCGCATAGTGGCGTCCATCCTGCTCTAAGCCACCAGCTAGAGACCAGTTTCTTCCTGTGCAATTTGTGAGTAAATTATGATGGAAGCTTCCTATATTTCCACCAATAGAGCCTGCAAAGGAATGACGCTGACTTCCTGTGTGATCCTTTGTTTTATCGTTATAATGCATTGAGGCGTTTAAAGCTTCTGCGATAATGTTGTTTTGGAAGGTTATGTTATGTGCTCCCCTAGAACTTGTCCCTTCATCTATAGACCAAGATATAGAACAGTGATCTATAATACTATTATTTGAGCTTGCCATGCCCATTCCATCCATGGCTTCACCACAGGCATCACCAACTCTAAGTCTTACATCTCTTATTATTACATCATTAGCGGAAGCTAGTCCAAAAGCATATTGAGTTAAGGTAATACCATCACCAGGAGCTGTTTGTCCTGCAACGTAAACATCTCCCCCATCAAAAGGTACAGCAAGTCTGCTCTTTAAAGTAATAACTCCACCTACTCTAAAAACTATTACCCTAGGTCCCTTTTGATTTTCTATAGCATCACGAAGACTTCCAGGGCCAGCGTCATTTAAGTTTGTAACTTCAATAACCCTGCCTCCACGGCCCCCTCTAGCATAGCGTCCATAACCCTCAGCTGTTGGAAAGGCTAAATGAGCTACTCTAAAGGAATGAACTTCTCCTTTTGTTACTTTACCATCCTTATCTCTTTCATCTACACGCCAATAGTAGGTATTCATAGGAGAAAGATTTTTTATAGGGTAGGTTGTAGTGTTTCTAGTTCCTTTAAAGGCTTGAGAACGTTTACTTGCAGCGCTTACTGAATCAAAATCAGTGCCTAAATATATATCATGACTAACAGCACCCTCACCTGCTGTCCAAGATAATTCATTTTTATCTAAATGGTCGTCCCCATTTTTAGGATTCGGCTTTGATATACTTTTAAAAGGATTTACTCCATCGATTTCAAAAGCATTTAATACTGCATTATTATATGTACCATTGCCTTCAGGCTTTATTAATACAGTAACAGTTTGTCCTTCTATTGCATTAAAAGATATGTAAGCTCTACCAGCATTATCATCATCTGTAACTCTAGTAGGTCCACCTATGCCAGTTGCTTTTACTTCACCACCATTAACTGAAAGGGACATGGTGCTGCCTTTTACATCATCATAAAAACTGTGCCAGGTGGTAAGTGTATGTGTACCACTGGATAAGCCTGATATTTCTAATTTTATTGTACCATCACTAGCAGCATTGTTAACGGTTACACCATCTAGAGTAAGGGTTGGACTATTTAAAGAAGATTGAACAAGACCTTTACACCAACCAGATTTTATACCATCTCCAGTAGTTCCCCCATCACTTAATTTAAAGGTAACACCATTATAGGTTTGAGACGCAGAAGTTCCGCTAGTAACTACCCAATTGTTCCAGCCATTAGTAAACATATCGCTTCTGCCATTAGTGAAAGGAGCAATATCAACCTTGATGTTTTTGTTACCTATAGCAGTTTTAGTAGCTGTTATATTAGGAATGTTTTTGCATCTGGCATAGGTTTTAGCACTGAACATAGAAGCCGAAGTAGTTACAAGTGCTAAAACTAAAATACTACTTAATACTTTTTTCTTTTCCATAAGAAATCCCCCTTGGATATATGTATTAGTTTTTAAACAAGATAAACAAGTGCTTTGAAATCGTTTTCTAAAATAATTTCAATAAACCAAATAATTCATTGTTAACGTAAACAATTATAGCATTTAAATGGATATTTTTACAATTTTTAAATTCATCTAAAATAACGGATAAGAGTAAAATAAAGACTAAATACTTCTTTTTACCACAAAATTTGTAAGAAACTTGGTTGTTTTTGTAGATTTCTTAGTAAACAAAAAAATCAGAGTTTGTAAAACTCTAATTTTTATTAAGACTTACCTGTAAAGGTTAAATAAAGCAGAACTATATTTAATGATATTATTGCTCCAGCTATTATAAAGCCTAATATTTTAGTTAAAGACTTATTTGCTAAAATTCCCATTAAATCCTTTCGATTGGAGATTAAGAGCATTTGTATTATAGGAAAAGGAAGAATGAAGCTTAAGGCTACTTGACTTAAAACCAGTACCTTCATTGGACTAAAGCCTAGTACTATTATGATCATAGCTGGAAGCATAGTTATAATTCTTCTCAAATTTATAGGAATACTTAAATTAATAAAGCCCTTCATAATAGTTTGACCTGCCATTGTTCCTACAGCTGAAGAAGACAAACCAGAAGCTAAAAGAGCTATTCCAAAAGAACCACAAGATAAACTTCCCAGTAAAGGTTGAAGCGATTTATGAGCGTCTTCTATACTGTTTATTTTTATTCCATGTTTAAAGAACACAGCAGCAGATACTATAACCATAGCAGCATTAACTATAAAAGCAATATTCATAGCTATACATATGTCCATTTTTTCCATTTTCAAATGATGTAACTTTTCCTCATTAGATGATCCTAATCGCCTATGTTGAACTAACTGAGAATGAAGATAGATTACATGGGGCATGACCGTAGCACCAAGCATACCAACAGCAATTAAAAGAGCGTCTCCGTTGGAAATCATAGGAATTAAGGTATGGTAGCCTACATCACTCCAATTAGGTCCTGAGAGAAACAATTCTATAGTATAGGCTACACATATAATAGCTATTAGCAGTGCTATTATAATTTCAACTACCTTTTGACCATACTTTTCCATATATACTATTATAAAAGTTAAAACGCCTGTAAGTAGTCCAGCGTATACCATAGGAATTTTAAATAGCAAATGTAGTCCTAAGCTCCCACCAATAAATTCAGCAAGATCTGTCGCCATGGCACCTAATTCTGCTATAACCCAAAACAATATATTTAAACGATGCGGAAAAACTTTTGCACACATTTCGGGAAGATTATGACCAGTTGCGATGCCTATTTTAGCGGAAAGAGTTTGAAGAAATATTGCCATTATATTACTCCAAAGAATAACCCATATAAGTTCATAATTAAAGCTAGAACCACCACTGATGTTAGTTGCAAAATTCCCAGGATCAATATAAGCAACACTAACCACAAAGGCAGGGCCTAAAAATCTTAATAAACCTTTAAAATTTTTTATTAAAGTTAAGTTTTTATGTTTCATATCATAGGTTTTATCAATACTTAATTTATCCATATATATATTACCTTCTTTACCCACGTTTAAAAAAGTTAGACGAGACTAAATTTTTATGTCTACAATAAATTATGAAGATTTATGGTAAAGTGTTACATAATAAAGTTTCTAAAAATTAGAAAAGTCAAGAAGAGTTGTTTAACTTATCTTTTTTAAAAATACAAAACCATATAAGCATATATTTCTACACAAAAGGTTGTTTTTTGACATAAATGCGATTTTGTGAAATAATATTATCTGAATTTTATTAAACATACTAAAAAATATAGAATATACATAATTAATATTGAGGTGAAAAAATGGCAGATAAAATTAAACTAACTGTATCCGAAATAAATAAAATGTCGAATTTATTTCTACAGGATTCTCATGAGTTAAACTCAATATTGAAAGAGTTAACAAGCCAAAAGAATATTTTGCGTAATGGGTGGTTAGGTGAATCTTCAAAGGCTTTTTTAGATTCATATGAAGAGCTTACAAAGCAAGTTGAAAAATTTGTCACAGTAATAGAAAAAAAGGGAACACAACTTATCAATGTAGGGAAAGCAATGCAACAAGCAGATAGTAGCGTTGGTGCTCAAATTTCAGGGACAAGCTCCACCCCAAAAACTACGGAACATAAACAAGGCTTCATTGAAAAAGCTAAAGCGGCTATATCGCCAGGTGGTAAATATTATCATGCAGCTAAAATAGGAAGTTCTGTTTTGAAAATTGTAGGAGGCGTAACCTTAATGGCAACTAGCGGAGTAGAAGAGTTCTTTACAGGAGGAACTGCAACACCAATTGCAGCAGTACAAGCTGCTTATGGACTTAATTCTACAGCTAATGGCATTAGAGATTTATACGATTGTTATAAGGGGGACTACGACGAAGTTGGCAAAAAGAATTTTATGAAGGATGGTGTATCGGGTTCACTGGGGTTCGTTACTGATAAAGCATTACACGATAAACAAATTGGAGAATCAGTAGGTGATGTTCTTTATGATGTGGGTGACATTGCTTCTAATGGCAGGGGACTTACGGAATTAGCTGGAATAGCAGCAGCTCCTAAGTACGTAAAAATAGGAAAATTACCTTGTGAGATTGGAAAGTTTAGAAATAAGATTAAATATGCATATGTAGATTATATTGTAGCAGGACCAAGTTTAGGTGAAAGACTTAATAGCGGTAGAAAGGTCGTATCAAAAGTTAAAGGCATTATTTCAGATGTAGTTGATATGAAGAATAGTGCATTGCAACCTTCGCATAATTAATAGGAGAGTGTATGAAAAAATTAACCAGAGAGCAAAATAAAAGATTTAATAGGATTTCTGTCATAGCATGTACCATAATTTCATTTATGACAGTATTTTTAACCATTTTAATACAGGGAAAAAATTATGATGCTGGAATAGGCATTGCCATTTTAGGCTTTTTTATAATATGGATATGTCTTTATATTAGCTTAGGAATAGCTTCATATACAATAATTGAGCTTTTTAATGGATTTAAGGAAGAAAGCTTAAAAAGAAAAATAATAACAATAGCAATATTTCTTTTCATAATAGTAGGATTAATAGTAAAGATAACACAAGATATAAAAAAATAGGAGATGATAGTACATGAAAATACTTCCCATTGGATCTGTTGTATTGTTAAAAGGAGCAAATAAAAAACTTATGATATATGGGTTAAAACAAGAAGATATAGAAGCCAAGGTAACGTACGATTATGTAGGCTGTTTATTTCCAGAGGGAAATATAGATGCGAATAGCAATTATCTTTTTAATGGAGTGGATATAGAAAAAGTTTATTTTGTGGGTTATATGGACGAAGAACAAGAAAAGTTTTTAGAAAGTATACCAAGTCAACTTTTTAGATAGTTTTCAGGTTGAAATATTTATAACTTCATATTTTAAAGAGAAGGTAGATAGATTTGTTAAAAAGTCCATCTACCTTCGTTTAATTATACGGATAAAGATATCATTTATAAGCATTTAGTTCCAGTAGGGACATGAAAAAGCTATTATATGGACCTTTTACAGTAGGATAAATTTTAGTATAAGTATAATTGGGGTGATTTAATGAGTATTGAACTTATAAAATATGATGAAAAGTATATGTGTTTAATAGAAAAATGGGAAAAACGTAGAGAGTTATTTAAGTATCTTTCCCACACTAGACCTAAGTTTTTACTTACTGGCAATGAAAAGGAAGAAAAAAGTACCTTGTTTTTTATGATAAAGGTAGATGAAAAAATTATAGGAGCAGTATGGCTTGAAGATATAACAAAAGTTGAAGCAAAGCTAAGTATATATATTGCAGAGATCAGTAAGAGAGGTAAAGGAATAGGCGAAACGATTATAAAAAAGTTAATCAAGCTAGTTTTTAATGATTTAAAGTTGAAAAAATTATATTTACATGCTAGAGAGACAAATACAAGGGCAATAAAACTATACGAAAAATGTGGCTTTAGGATAACCTATAAGTATCCAAGTAGGCACTTTTCTGATGGTTCCTATCAAGGAATTTATGAGATGTGCTTAAATTTCTGATGTTCTGGTGCCTCTTTTTTTTAGTACAAGTGCCATTACAAATAAAAATAGTTCTAACCCTGTTTCTACAAATATGCCTATAAAGGGATACACATAAATTATAAAGTTAAAAACCTCTGTATTATTATCAAAAGAAATTATACCAAGGATAGCGGCTATTAAGCTTAGAGGATAAACAAGGGGTTTATAGTCGGACATGCCAATTATTTGACTGATTTCTAGGCTAGAGGCCCAAATTAAACTGACACCTGTCATTAAAGCAGCACTTATAGCAATAACAAACCAAATAACTTCTATACGATCAATAGAATTACCAAATGAGATCATTCTAGCTAGATTTACGCCAGGGTTTACCATGTTACTGGTGTTTTGAACTCCAAAAATACAAGTGGAAAAAATAACAAGTAGAGATATTACAGAGGCACCAATTGATACGGCAATAAATTTTGCAAGAAATCCATTTCTTATGCGATTGCATACAGGAATATACATACCCATCATGATACAAATACCTATGAAGGTTAATATAAATATTCCTCCTGAAAAAATAGTGTAAATACTCTCATTAAATATTGGTCTTATTCTATCTAACTTCACTTCAGGAGAAACAAATATAAATAAGGCAATGAAACTTATAAGATATATTGGACCTAATATTTCCGATACCCTTCCAACAGTTTCTACACCCTTCTTAGCTCCATATGCAATGAAAATGTAGCTAGAAGCAAATATTATAGCTGTAGGCGTTTTAGTTAGAATTGTATTACTAATCAATATGCTTACTGACCTTGTTAAAAGTGAAGCTACCATTAAAAAGAATAATGGAAACATTAAACCCAGTATTTTTCCCACATACTTTCCTAATATACTAATGCTATATTGAACGAAATTTTCACCAGGGAATCTTACCCCCATATAGGCATAAACAATAGCTAAAAGTACATCTAAACACCATGCTAAAATCACAGCTATCCAGGCATCTCTTTTAGCATGAAATATTAAAAGTCCTGGGATTTGTAAAGTTGTGAAAGAGGTAATTATACTAAAAAGCATCCAAACAAATTGATTTGTACTTATAAGTTCTTTTTTACTCAAAATTTTGCCACCTTTTATAATATTATAGAGATCTGAAAACTAATCTACCAAGTGGATATAATAGATTTCTAATCAGAACCATTGGAGTAACTATATTTAATGATTTGGCTAATACAAGTAGTACAGCAATTATAGATAAAGTTAGTACTGTTATAAACTCTTTTCGTTTTTTAGCCTTTATTAGTGGTATCCCCTCTATAAAAACAATGGCTATTGAGATTATAATAACAGCTATAAGCATTAATAAACTTCCCTTCATAAATTATTTATATAAGCTTTTATAACTTTTTCCTATGTTCTGAATTTTTGAATCAACAGATACATTTATTTTAAGTTTTGGATAGAAACTATACCAATCCTTTTCGATTTTTTCCCATACTCTAGGATAATATTCATTTATATAATTACCGAAATTAAATACATCTGCATTTATGCTTTGCGAGGTTTCAATAGATGAGAGTATTTCATTTTTTATATATGTATTCTCAGCCATTTGAATCTTTTTTATAGTATTTTCATCTATGAAACTAGATTTAGTTGAACTTTCACTTATATTAGATAGTACATCTAAATGTAAATCCATTTGAATTTTATTTTTATTTATTACTGGATGCACCTTCAGTTTAGTTTTTAGTATACTAAGAGAGAGCATCCCACTATTAAAAGGAACGGATATATAACCACCCTTTATGTTGTTGGTTCCTAGAGAAAGCCCTCTGGTTTCTTTAGTATTAAACCAATCAATTAGTTTATAATTTTTAAATATAGCGGCATCTTTTAAGACAAACTTATTAGATTTTCCTTCAGACATCATGCTTATTCCTGATGTATATGCCGCATCTTGGCTGTCATTTAATTGAAACATAAAGTCTTTCATGTTGTTTATTGCCATATATGAGTTTTGATTTCTATTATTTACAATTTCCTCCATAAGCGAACCTGTATCCATGGAAGTTATATCCGTAGTAATAATTTTATCAAGCTCACCACTTTTAGATATTAATAACCAGGTTCTAGGTCTTAATTCTGTAGTCCTTTGATAAAAATCAACTATGTCCGCAATGCCTCTTTTTCTAGCTAGTGTTTCATCTACTATTATTGCTTTTGTATGGGCAAAATATATTTTTTGATACTCACTGGCAGAGATTTTCTGTAGTACATCATATATAGTTGAACCTTCACCACAATATACGTGAAATGGTGGACTTCCATTGGTGGAGGAAGAGCTGTTTCCAGATGATTGATTTTTGGAGATTACCTCCTGAAGTGTTACTTTAATATTATTATTTTGGGTTAATTGAAATCCAATTAGTGTAACCACTCCTAATTTTTCTGTTTCTGTTGAATCCCAGCAGCCTACTAAGGTAAAATTCATAATTATTATTAAGATAAGCAGTGCCTTTTTCATTATTTTTCATTTTACCACCTTTACTCTATGGGCTTTTTATTATGAATAGCTTTGCTGTCGGTATTTTTTGATGGATCATAAGGCATACGCATGAAGACATCCTTTAAGTCGTTGATTTTAAACGGTGCTAGTGGAGATAAATAAGGTATTCCAAAGCTTTTTATAGAACATAAATGCACCAACAAACTTAATAAACCAAGCATTAATCCATAGAATCCTGTAAAGGCAGCTAGAAGCATAAACACAAATCTAAGCACTCTTATGGGAAGTGATATGTTGTATTGAGGAATACTGAAAGTGGCAATACCAGTTAAGGATACTACAATTACCATTAGTGGAGAAACTATAGAGGCCTGAACAGCAGCCTGACCTATAACTAAGGCACCAACGATACTTACCGCCTGACCTACTGGTCTTGGAAGACGTACTCCGGCCTCACGTAAAATTTCAAAGGTAATTTCCATAAGAATTGCTTCTGCAAAATTTGGAAGTGGAACACCGGTTCTAGCTGCAATAATACTAACTAAAAGCTTAGTAGGTATTAGTTCTTGATGAAAATTTACAATGGCTATGTAAAATGCTGGGAGTACAAGTGCTATAATAAGTGCTATGTATCTAAGTATACGAACCAAGCTTGAGAAAACATATCTGTTGTAATAATCTTCAGCAGACTGTAGCATAGAGAAAAATTCTCCGGGTACAATTAAAACAACAGGTGTATTATCAATGATTATAATAAGTCTTCCTTCTAGTAGAGCCGCTGATGCAACATCAGGTCTTTCGGTATTACGCATTTGTGGAAATAAAGTATGATGATTATCATTTATAAATTCCTCTATATAGCTGTCTGAGAGAACGGAATTTGTATCTAATTTTTTTAATTTTGAAATAACTTTTTCTACAAGATCTGAGGAGCACAAACCCTTAATATATCCTACACATACTTTAGTTCCAGTTATTTTGCCAATTTTCATAGAATTAAAAGTTAAATTAGCACTGTGAATTCTTCGCCTTATAAGTGCTATGTTCACATTCAATACTTCATTAAAGGCATCTCTAGGACCTCTTACTACAGTTTCAACTTCAGCTTCAGATAAAGGTCTATAGTTATGACCATTTACATTTAACACATATATTTTATTTACACCATCTAATAAAAGTAAAGCACTACCATTTGACAAGCTTTCAATTAAGTCTTTTATATTATCACTAAATTTCATTTCTGCACGTGAAATTAAACATCCGAGGTTAATTGCTTTTGCTATTTTAGTGCCGCTATCTAAGTTTGAGGTGTAAACATAATTGAGTAATGGTTTTAAAATATTTGAATCTATATCACTATTGTTTGTAATGCTGTCAAAATAAATAATAGCTGAAGAAATAGTATTACTCGTTCCTAGTAGAAATTTCCTGATAACAAAGTCATCACTATCACCTATAATTTTTTTGAATATATCTATATTTTTATCCATTGAGGAAGATAGCTTTATATTTAATAAATCCTCATCTGAATAACCTTCGCTTAATGTACAGGTACTTGCTTTATCGGATTTCTTTTTTCCTAAAAACATAAGATCACTCCACTTAAATCTTTCAATTAAAAGTATTATTGCCAGCAATGTTTTTTTATATACTAACTATATATAACGCACTAAAATTCTTACATTGTGCATTATAAAATATTCCTGCTAGAGAGGTTCGACTCAAGAATCTTTTATAAGTCAGAATGTAATAGAATTTATGTGTTATATAATATAACGCACTAAAATTCTTACATTGTGTATTATAAAATATTCCTGCTAGAAAGGTTCGACCCAAGAATCTTTTATAAGTCAGAATGTAGTAGAATTTATGTGTTATATCATGGAAGATATTTTTATAGTAAGAGAGATAGATAAATTAACAATTAGGATAGTTAAAAATTGAAACAATATCCTTTGTGATTTTGAACATTTCCTCTGGTGATTTTATAGTACTAGCATTTAACCACTGTACAAGAATACGCATACAACCACCGGTACTAAAGATTAAAGCATACTTAATACTTTCCTTTGAAAAAGACATATATTTACCCTTTAATTCGTTAAAGGTTGACGGCAAAAGTTCATCAACCTGTGAAAGAAAGAGTGGAAGCAAGTTATGACGATTAACTATTTTTAAAAAGTCTAAGTTACCACTCATTACACTAAAAAATATTTTTGCAATATTAGGTAAACTTAAATCTGTTTGAAGGCAGACTTTGGCTTCATATTCTGACCAAATCCTGTGAAAGTAATCCTCCAAAATCTCCTCCTTTGAAAGATAGTTACGATAAAAGGTTCTTCTAGAAAGACCAGCGTTATCCGTAATTTCTTGTATGGTGATTTCATTGTAGTCTTCAGTTTCCATCAATTTTAAAAGTGCTTTTTCCATACATATTTTTGATCTGTTTGATACAGCATTTCCTTTATTTTTTGTACGCATAAAATGTATCTCCTTTATAGTCACATTTTCTTTAATTTGTAGCTTTTGGGCTGAAATCATTGACTGAGCTTATTTTTTAATTATAATAGAAATTACTAAGAGACACAAATGTGTCAGAAAAAAGGTGGGGATTTTATGAGTACAATGAATGTTATAGTATGGATGCTTCCAGTTTTCTTCATACTTCATGATTTTGAAGAGATTATATTTGCTGAAATATGGGCAAAGCGTTATGAAAAAGAGATAGATGCCACTTTTACTAAAAAGCAGCCCTTTGGCTTAAGGTATATTCATAATTGGAGAACGGCAACTTTTTCAGTAGGTGTAGAGTTTATATTTTTGATTTATACAATTATAACTTTATTATCTGTAATATTTAATAGCTATTTTTTATGGTATGCTTTCTTTATGGGTCTTTTCTTGCATTTTATTTTTCTTCATTTAGTAATGTGTATTAGATTTAAGCACTATGTACCAGGTATAGTTACATCGGCTATTTTCTTAATACCTAATTTATGGCTTTTAATTTTGGCTGAGAAGATACTTAAATACAGCTTATTTACTAATTTTTGTGCTTGTATTTTAGTGATAATTGTTACTGTAATACTTATGCCTGCCTTGCATAAGCTCATGGGTATATTTTCTACATGGTTATATAGGTATTCAAAGCCAAAAAAACTTATTTAGAATAAAAAAATTCCTCTTAGAATAAATAGTTTATTGTTCTAAGAGGAGTGTTTAAATTCCTTTTCAGTAATTGCATTTTGAATTTCTTTTCATAATAAACAGTTAAATTTAAGGCTTTATATTATTTTATAATAGATGAAGGCCAGCTTCCGTACCAAGCATAGCCAGTTCTTCTTTCAAGTTCAATATCACTAAGCTTGTATTCTACATTACCATTTCGGCCAACAAACATAGGTTTATTAGTACCTAGTTCATAGAAACGTGCCCATATAGGACCAGCCTTTGGATCATTAACAACCTTAACATCTCTATTAGCTTTAACTACTCTTATACCATTTATTTCAGAAGCTTTAAACCAATTCTTTGCTCCGTTTATAGAGGCAGCTATTTGAGGAGTTGAAGGTCTAGTCTCTAAAAACTTAACAATGTTAGTACTTTCACTAGCAGTAAGGGAAGGAAGCTCATAAGCCCTTGCGCCAGCTGGTTTTAAAGTAACTTCATCATGCTGTTGACCCCAAGCTGTTAAATTTCCATTTTCTACAACTTGAGTTTTTAATACACAATCTATACCCTTATTAACTGCAGTTTTACATTTAGCTGCTATTGCATTATCTATAAATGTAAAGTCACCTTTTTTATTTGAAACATCATCTAAAAGATACATTACATTTATCATTGCATCATCATTATAAGTTATATGTTTATGATAACCAGAAGCATTATAAACCTGTGGCCATCCACCGTTTGTTTGATACTGCATATTTAATAAAAAATTGATTCCACGTGTAGCAGCATTAGAATATACTACATTTTTTGTTTTTGTATATTCCTTTGCAAGTCTTCTTATTTCTGTGTAAGTAGCTTCATTATCAATGCAGGATTTTGCCCAATCTCCACTAGTTTCTCCATAATATTTTTGCCAACCACCATCAGCTTGTTGATTTTTTAAAATATCTGCTATGCTTGCAGTAGTACCACTAGCAGGACCCTTTGCAAATACAGTTGAAGAAGGCTTTGCAGTTATCATTAAGGCAGTTAAAGCTAAGGTTATTGCTAAAGCAGATGATATACCCTTTAATTTTGATTTTAACATATTAACACTCCTTATTATTTAGTATGCAAAATACGAAAGGAATTTTGATTTTTTAAAGTAAAATACTGCATATTACGAAAACGTATACAGATATTTAGCAATATTAATGCAAATACCAAAATAATTATACCATGTAAATAAATTTAATAATATATATTTACATAAGAAGGTCATATATTGCAACATTTATAAAAAATATTGCAATATAGTAAAAATAAAAATTTACAAAGTTAATATATTTTTATAAATGATTTATTTAAATTAATAGCCTTGTTCATATATAGAATTATTAGTATAATTAAATAAAAAACTAGGAGGCAGCATGATGGATATAAAAGTAATTATTATGGATATTGATGGAACCTTAACTAATAGCAAAAAGATTATAACAGATAAAACAAAGAAGGCCTTAAAAAAGGCACAAGAATTAGGTACTGTACTTATTTTAGCATCAGGAAGACCTACCTCTGGGCTAATGGATTTTGCTGAAGAGTTAGAAATGGATAAAAATCATGGACTTTTAGTTTCTTTTAATGGAGCAAAGGTTGTGGATTGTGAAAATGGTAAGGTTTTATTTGATGAAACCATGAGCATAGAACAAGGACAAGCGGTTCTTGAGCATATGAAAAAGTTTGAGGTTAAACCCATGATAGATAAGGGCGAATATATGTATGTTAATGATGTATTTAAAAATGAGATACAATATAAGGGTAAACCCTTTAATATAATAAAGTACGAAGCACGAAATAATAAATTTAAGTTGTGTGAAAAAGATGATTTAGCGCTTTTTGCAGATTATCCTTTAAACAAGATTTTAACAGCTGGAGAACCTGAATATTTAAAAGAGCACTATAAAGAAATGATGGAACCTTTTAAGGAAACTCTAAATTGCATGTTCACAGCAGATTTTTATTTTGAATTCACTGCTAAAGGAATTGATAAAGCTAAAGCATTAGATACGGTGTTAATGCCTATGGGATATAAGAAAGAAGAAATGATTGCCTTTGGAGATGGACATAATGATATTTCAATGGTGAAGTATGCAGGAATTGGAGTGGCTATGGATAATGCTGTACAGGAGTTAAAGGATGAGGCAGATGAAGTTACTCTTTCAAATGATGAGGATGGTATAGCTCATACCTTAAGTAAATATATGAAGGGAATACAGCTTTAAAATAATTATTTTCTTTAGAGAAGCTTTATAAAGATGACATATTGGTGTCATCTTTTTTGTTGTGCAATATGGAGGAAAAAGAGTGATATTATGAAAAATAATTTTGCAACACTTTTATAGGTTCAATTGTATTTAATATAGGTGAACTACTATATGTAATATTTAGATTCAGCAAAAATAATAAAATAAGGTGAGATTTCAAACAAATTAAAAAATTATATAACGCATAAATGCTAATACATTCTGATTCATAATGTAAGAATTTTAGTGCGTTATATATATATAAACGCATAAATACTAGTACATTCTGATTCATAAAAGATTCTAAGGTCGAACCTCTTTAGCAGGAATATTTTATGATCCATAATGTAAGAATTTTAGTGCGTTATATATATATAAACGCATAAATACTAGTACATTCTGATTCATAAAAGATTCTAAGGTCGAACCTCTTTAGCAGGAATATTTTATGATCCATAATGTAAGAATTTTAGTGCGTTATATATAGAAAGCATTTAGAGGTTATGGTATGACAGGATGGAAGGATGAGTTTTATAATGAATGAGATTTCAGTAGGAAGAAATGAAATTATCTCACAGGATCTAGATCAGTACGGCAATATGCTTTTAAGGCTTGCATATTCTTACATGAAAAATATTTATGATGCTGAAGATGTGGTTCAAGAGGTTTTTGTACAATTACTTAAAAATATAGATATATTTGAAAGTGATTCTTATAAAAGAAATTGGCTTATTTGTGTTGCAAGAAATATATGTAAGAATAAATTGAAATCTGCTTGGTTTAAAAAATGTATAGAGTTGGAGGAAGTACCTTGTTATGACAGATATAAAGATGGTAACGTTTTAGATTCAGTAATGAATCTCCCTCTCAAGTATAGGGAAATTATTTATTTATATTACTATGAGGAATATACTACAGTTGAAATTTCGGACTTAATAAACAAAAAGGAATCAACAGTTAGATCACTTCTTAGTCGTGGAAGAAAATTATTAAAGAAAAAATTGAAGGAGGAGTATGATTTTGAGTAAAAAATATAAAAAAGCATTAGAAGAAATTGTTATATCTGAAGATATGAAAAAAAGAATACTCCATAATGTACTAAGTGAAAATGTAAAAGTTAAGAAGTATAAAATAGGTGTAAGAAGTAAGCTGATTATTGCATCAGTTTTGGCAGTATTTTCTGTAGCACTTATTTTAAAAAGCTATTTTTATATACTATTAAAAAATGGCAGTTCAAAAGTAGATAATATAGCTAAGGTACATAGAGTTTTAAGAAAACCTCAATTAAAAGAAGTAGAAAATAATGTTAAGCCTAAAGGTAAAAATGATAGTGAAGAAAATAAGGATATGGAGAAGCAAAAAATTATAAAGCAGTATGTATACAATAAAAATCACAAGCAAAGAAGTAACCAAGAGCAAAACGATAATAAAAATATTAAGCCTAATGAGAATAATCAGGATAACAATAATAGAAATAAGGTTAGTAGCAACAATAGCAATAACAATAACAATAACATAGTTAGTAGTGTGCCCTCAGTTACTTTAGAAAATAATGAAAATAAGTATAAAACTTTAGAAGAAGCAGAAAACGCAGTTAACTTTAAAATAAGTGATCTGAAGAATTTACCAACTGGATTTAATTTGAGTAAAATAAGTGTTCTAGAAAACAAAACTATTGAAATTGATTATAATCTTGAAAAAGATGTTATGAAATTTACTGCATTGAAAAATTCAGGGGCTTTAACAGGTACTTATGATGGAGACAAGGGTGAAAACGTCCTTAATATAAATGGAGTAAAGGTTATGCTAAAGGAAGATAAGGATAAAATAGTTAAGGGAGCAACCTGGGAAAAAGATAATATAAGCTATTCAATATCATTTGAAAATGGTATTGAAAAAGAAAAAGTAATAAGTATAATTAGTAGTAATTGTGGTACCGCCAACGCTACCGATAAAACCCACGCTAAGCGTTAGTAAATAAATGATATGAAAATCAGAAGTATGTACTCACCATAGTAACACGGATGCTGTAATTACACCTATATGGGGTACCTCCAACATTTCTGACAAAACCCACGCTAAGACAATCTATGGAATATTAATATTTAATGGCCTTAACTCATTATATTCGGGAATATTTTTAGCATCAAAGGTATATTCTTCGAGCAAATTAATATGCTCCCAATCTAGTGAAGCTATGTGTTTAATTAAGCTTTCGTCAAATGTATAATTTTGCTTTAAATAATTTATAGATTTTCTAAATAAGTAGTATTCCAAATACTTATGGCATTAATTAATATATTTAAAGGGCACAACTAACATATGTGTAAAAACGAGCTACATGTTAGATTTTCTCCAAATAATAGTCAGTTTTATTTTATGGTATTGAAACATTCAGTTCTAGATTTTGGTACATGGGGTTTGTGTAGAATTGGAAACAAAAACACCCGTAGGCTATAATTATATGGCAATAGCTAATATGTAACCTTATTTATTCTAAAATTATAGGTTAACTATTATCCTTTATTTGTTGTGTTTAAGATTCTTCATCAATATTTTTTGTAATTATTAACTGGCGTAACCTTCCTTGTTCTACTTCTTTAGATAAATTAAAAGAGTATTCTCCAATGATGTACAGGCAGTTATTTGTAATAAGTAAGATTGGCTTGTAAATAATTAATTTCATCATAATTACAGTCGTAATTATTGAAAATAAAAAGGGCATACATCCCACTTGAATATCTAAGTATAACCATGTATTTATAAAAACTTACTATTACTTTTTACTATTCTAAAAAAATTATTATAATATTATACATCTATTTTACTTTAATCTATTTCGCCATTTAATTTTCATAAAATGAGACAGCTAATGGTTGTCTATCTGTAAATTTTTTATAACTATATTTAGGATATTCTACCATTACAGCTACTGTTACGTTCTTTTTTTCTGGAATATTAGAAATTTTGTTTATCGGTGAATTTTCACTAAGAGGGGTATACACCAAGATAAGTAAAAAACCCGGCCATTATCTGTAAAATAATTATATACTAGCCAGTTCTATTATTTATTTAACATTAACTTTGGTTATAAGTTCTCAAAAGAAAAAGTAGTATCTTACATAACTCTATAATAATACTACTTTTTCATGTGATACTGAAGCAAGTGACTTGTATTATAATTCTTAAAGCAATTCTCCATACTTTCTCATATGTACCTTCTTTAATATCGTAACTAAATCAGTGAAATTTGTTTTCTGTCACGTACCAATTGAGTTACTGCTACTGCAAGTGCTCTACCAGCACTATTACCTCCAACTTTGATCTTAGAGTTATTTAATAAACTTTTGCCAACAATGAGTTTTTAATCTATTTTTATATTACACTATGACATTGTGTCATGATCAACACTTTTATTAATAACTTTAGTTTTGCAAAATAAATAATCAAATTGGTAGTATTACCAAAAAATAAATATGGTACACTGATGGTCTCCGTGATATATAAAAGTTACCACACAATTAATCACACGGTAGGTTATTAGTATGCCAAATAAAGTTACTAATCATATTGTATCTATTAATGATGAACTTTACAATTACTTAAATGATGTAAACTATGGAATGAACAAGCTATAAATAATGTATCAATAGAACTAATACTTGATAAGTTAAAATTAGCTTCGTATAAAATTTTTTAGAATATTTATAGCACAAATATAGGCTCAAATACTGTAATTATATTCCTTTGTAGCATCCAACACTACAATTGGAATTTCAAATTCTTAAATTAAAGAAGTTAAGTAATAATAAATGAAAATAGGATAGGAACTGTAATTTAGATTCCTATCCTAAGATTTATTTATAGCTGATTTCCATTACTGGAGATAACATTCTTATACCAATGAAAGCTTTTCTTCTTAATACGTTTAAAAGTACCATTGCCATTATTATCTCTATCAACGTAAATAAATCCATATCTTTTTTTCATTTCACCAGTGCCATTGCTAATTAAATCAATACATCCCCAAGTAGTATATCCCATTAATTCAACACCATCAATATTTATAGCATCTTTTATTGCTTTAATGTGCTCTCTTAAATACTCAATTCGATAATCATCTTCTATATTACCATTTGTATCAATTATATCATTAGCACCTAAACCATTTTCAACAATGAATAATGGTTTTTCATAACGATCATATAATAAATTCATTGTAATTCTAAGCCCAAGTGGATCTATTTGCCAGCCCCATTCACTTGCTTTTAAATAAGGATTTTTTAATGTGGCGAATACATTACCTTCTGTTTGATCTACACCAATAGGATTTGAACTAGTTAAACGAGAAGAGTAATAACTAAAAGAAATAAAATCAACAGTATTCTCTTTTAATATTTTTTCATCATCTTTATTCATCTTTATAGTTATATTTTTTCTTTGTAGAAGTTTCTTTGCATAACGTGGATATTTTCCTCGAGATTGTACATCTATAAATAGATAATCTTCTCTATCGCTTTGGATTGATTTAAGAACATCTTTTGGATTACAAGTATTCGCATAGGTAGCACCTGCTGCAAGCATGCATCCTATCTTAAAATTTGGATTTATTTCATGTGCCATTTTAGTAGCTAATGCACTTGCAATCAATTGGTGATGTGCTGCTTGGTATTTAACAGCTTCTTCATTTTCACCTTTTTCAAAAACTAATCCAGCACCAATAAACGGTAGATGCATTAACATATTAATTTCATTGAATGTAAGCCAATACCTCACTTTATTTTTATATCTATTGAAAATAACTTTACATAATTTTTGGTGATATTTTATCATCTTGCGATTTCTCCAGGAACCAATTGTTTCTACCAGATGTATAGGTACATCAAAATGAGTAATAGTAACTAAGGGTTCAATATTGTATTTAAGACATTCATCGAATATATTATCATAGAATTCTAATCCGTCTTCATTTGCTTCTAGTTCATCACCTTTGGGAAATATACGTGCCCATGAAATAGACATACGAAAAGTTTTAAACCCCATTTCGTGCATTAAAGCTATGTCTGTTTTGTAGTTATGATAAAAATCAACGGCTTCATGACTTGGATAGTAATGGCTAGCATCACATTTTAACATTTTTAATTTTCCACTCATTACTGAAAATCGATCTTTACCTGTAGGTACTACATCAATAGTAGATAATCCTTTGTTACCTTCTAAGTATCCACCTTCACATTGATTAGCAGCTATAGCTCCTCCCCATAAAAATCCTTCTGGAAAAACATTTGCCATCTTAAATTCCTCCTATTTTAAACATATAATACAAAATTGTTGTATTACTATATACATTTGTAGTATGAATCCAACAGTATCAATTATAATTAAGCTTCAACAGCCTTTCTTTCATAAACCACATTACTCACTATAATTCCCAAAAATGTAGGGATTGCTCCGAACCATTGAGGTAAACTTACGTACTCTGATAAGAATAATGAGGACATTATAGTTGCAAAGGGAAGCTCTGATGATGGAAGTATTGTTCCCAGTGCTGGTTCAATGTGTGGCATTCCAATAGAAAACAAGATTGGTGGAAACAATAAAAATATAATTATCAAGGCACTTGTGGAAAGAAGTGCACTTTTTAATATTGGGGGAGTATCTTTCTCAACTGAACTGCTAAAAAATATAAAGGTTGTGTAAGATATTGCAGCAAGCATTCCCCAAATGATTCCTTTGAGAGAAAAATTAAGTTCTCTTTGAGTAAGTAGATTCGCAGCTAAAATAGAGCCTATAAGCAAAATTATTATAGATACAAGTTTTTGTTTCCATGGTTTTTTCTTATTAAATATCCAATCAAATAAAACACCAATCCAAACAAATTGAAATAAAAAAATTATTGCCAGCGAAGTATTTAGTGTTTTAAGTGATTGATAATAAAATATACCTGTTAGTCCAAATGGAATTCCACATAGCATTATTTTTAAAATTTGTTTTAAGTTTAATTTCTTCTTTTTTGTAAATAAAACGTCACACCAAATAAGTACAGTTCCACAAAAATACTGACTTTCTGTTACCTGTGATGGTGAAAAACCTTCTAAATAGGCAAGATTCACAAATGTTGATAGTATTCCATAACAACATCCTCCTAAAAAAACTAATATTGGGTAATGGCAACTTTTGAAAATTATTGCCCTTTTCAATTAAACGTAAAAAGCCACACAACTATCAAAACTGATAATTGTGTGGCGAAAATAGATTTCTCTAGAAAAATCCACACGTAAATATGATTTTATTATTTAATTCTAATATAGTATAAAAGCTATAAGGTAACTTGTCAAGTAGGATATTTAATTCAATATTATTAATTATTTTAATGTAAATCTAATGTTAAATGACTATAAATTATTAATGAATAGGAGAGTGTACAAATGAATATGAAACTTTTTAGACTAATAAATAATTTATCAAATAAAAACTCAATCCTCCATAAGCTAATGATTTTCTTTTCAAAGGATGTACCTTATATATTTATGTTTATTGTTGCAGTAGTATTTATTTTAGGTGTTATTAAGAAGAATGATAACTATAGAAAAGTATACGTTAATACATTTATTATGACTGTAATTAATTTAATGTTAAGTTTTTTAATTTGAAACATGTTTTACGTGGACAGTTCTTTGTGAATAATAAGGTTAATTTATTGGTACCACATGTTAAGGATGCATCTTTTCCAAGTGATCATGTTACAGGAACTATGAGTATAGCTTTAGGCTTAGGAAAGTATAATAGAGTTCTTGGAATTATAATGACCATAATATCAATAATTGTTGGTTTTTCAAGAGTATATGTTGGAAATCACTATCCTTTAGATGCCATTGGGGCATATATTATGGTTTTCATTACAAATTATTTATACAATGTGTTATTAAGAAATAAAATGAAGAAGTTTATATGAAAATAGAAAAGTTTTTAATGGATAAGTTTAAAGCTAAAAAAAATTCTAATATTTTAGTAGCTATATCTTTGTATTTTCAAGAGTTATCATATGGTTCTATAAAAAATTGAGGGGTAAAATTTGCTCTAGCATCTAGTATTGCAAATCCCATTTTTATATTCCAATCACTTGTACTTGAAGATTGCTTATGTTCATAGTTGTCGTGACTTTCAACATAGCATAAAGATTTACTTGGAAGTTTATAATGATCACCAAAGTTAATCTTTGAAAGTCCTTTTAAATTTTTGTTTTGAACAACTTCTCTTATAGGTCCTCCATAAGATTTAGCTGTAATATCAAAATATGACATATAAACCTCATCATTATCACCACCATCTGGTAGAACTTCACCGTAAAGATATAAATTGTTCGCATTATGAAGGGAACCTAAAACTCTTCCTCAATAATCACATGACCAAGGCTTACCCTCACCAGCATCAATATATTCGTTTAGAAATTGAATATCTATGTCTTGAACATCGGTTCTCTGAGTTGCTAAATCAAGAAGTCCATCAATTACATGTACGGCATCCCTTGCATTAGTATTTATAACCTTAGTATAAAAAGTTGAAAATTAATCACTCACAAATCTATACATAGTTGCACCTTTGCCTGTTCCGTAATGTGGATTAGCATCAGCTTGTAAAGATGAAACTCTAACTTGAACCCTCAATCCATCACTGGATGAGGTGTTGCCATCACCCAAAAAAGATGATAAAAATAATTTATGATGATAATTAACAAGGGTTGTCTGTGCTTTTTTCATAGCATCGTCATATAATCGTCACTATACTGAATTGACCATTTGGCTATATGATATTTTAGGAGTGGAATCTGACATTTTGACAATCCAATATTAGTACCTATAGCCATAAGTGATGCCATTAAAATAGTCTTTTCTTCACCTTTAGCTGCATAACAAGTTGAAGCGTGAAGAAAATTTTTATCAAAGCCTGTCTGTTTAGACACTTCTAAAAGTAAATCAGAAAGCTTGACTCTAGGTATCATTTTATAAAGCTTTTTACTTAGTTGTATCGATTCAGTAGGTGTATCTTTTTCTAGTATATCTATATGTATTTTAGAATTTTAAATGGGTACACTTTTTAATTTATCTAGATTTTTAGAAAACTATTCTAACCTAATATTTAGAGAATCTATTCTTTCCTGCAGATATTCTCTTACATTGAGATTTACAGCAAACTTTATTCCTGTGCTTTTAGCAATTTCGCCAGGATTTTTGTCTCTTATATTTTTGCAAGTGTTGGAGCGGAGTTATGCATGGATGGATTCCAGCAGGAGCGATTGCAGAATATACAGGAAAAGATAATCCTTTTGCAGTTTGTAGCTGTATTAATAGGAATTCTATTATACTCAAAAATACCTTTAGTTAGCGAACTTACAAGGACAGGTGTTTCAATGAGAACTTCTCTAGCCTTCATGATGGCTGTAATAGGTTTTAGTATACCCGAAGGAATTCTTTTATGAAAGGTTTTAAAACTTAAACTATTAGCAGTATTTTATGCTGTTACAGGAGTAGGTATTATATTCACTGGATATATGTCTAATTTTATAATAGCTAAATAAAATTAGGAAAACGTACAGAACTAAATGATTTTAGAAGTGTACGTTTTTACATACTTGTATATTTGACCAATATTAAAATTGATGATCTTAAAAGCTGTAATCTTAAGAAATTAATAAAATAAGTTTAAAGAATAATTTAGCTTTTTTTTAAACCTTCAGTGATATAACATATACATTATCTGTTACTGATTCAACGAAAGGAGCTAATTCTTGAGTCAACGAACGATAATTCTCACTATTTTTCATACAATTGAGTACATCCGTATCTTTCCATACGCTAATAACACCAAAAAAGGGATTTTCATCTTCAATGCTAGGTTCTAAGAAGTACGCTTCAACACATCCAGCCTCTTTATTAATAGGCACAAGATTTTCTCGCCCCATCAACTTTAGTTTCTTCTCCATTCCTATAACACATTTTATATTAACAACTCGAACAATCATGCAATACCTCCATTAAAAATAATATATATTTTATACTTTCAAAATTATTACACCAGATTATTTCATTAACTAGCTTTATTGGTAGTGTATTAATAAAAAATATTTCATAGTATTTATAGTTTATATCATTATGTGATTATATTCACAATCCCTTCTTTTCTTGGAGATGGTGAAGGTTGTGCCATATCTTTATAACCAAAAGTAGCTGCACCTACGAAAGTATAATCATCAGGAATTCCTAATTCTTTTTTTAGGGCTTGGCCTTCTTGTGTAGGAAACACAAGAATTAATGAATGAATCCAGCAGGAACCAATCCCTAAAGATTCTGCTGCAAGTAACATATTTTCTAATGCCACGCTGCCATTATTTAGGTACGCTGCTGATGATTTTTGATCACCAGAAACGATAATAAAAGTAGGTGCGTTGTGATAAGCAGAAAATTTTTCAGCTTTAGCAAGCGCTTCAAAATTCTTGTTACCAGATTTGATATAAGCATTCTTACAAGTTTTGTTGATTTTTTGCAGCATTTCCTTGTTCTGTATCACTGTAAAGTAAGAAGATTGCTGACCTAAGCCACATGGTGCGAATTTACCTGCTTCAAGTATTGCTTGCAATTCTTCTTCTTTGATTTGTTCCTCTTTATATTTTCGTATACTTCTTCTAGTTAAGATTGTTTTTAATGTTTCATTCATTTTTATTTCTCCTTTTCTAAAAATATTTGATTGGCTTAAAATACTTTCTAACTTATTATAGTATCCAACAATTTGTAGCATTTATCTTAAGTTATATATATAATATCATCATATTTTTAACATTAATATCCGAAAAATATTGTTTTTTTTATATAAAAATGCTACACTTTGTAGTACAAATAATCAAAGAGGGGATATAACTTATGAAATTAAGCATTAGTATACTTTCAGAACAACTTTCAGATTATATTACTTGTTCCAAATGTAATGATTTTTCTAACGAGTTGAATTTAAATAGGCCTGAACACTATATAGATCAAAAGGTATTACTAAGCAATCATTTATATATTACTTCGGCATTAACTTTATCAGATTCGCTTATAGCTGAATCTGCCAGCTGCCTTATCTGTGTTGGAAAACCTTCAGAAGAATATTTTATGCAGAATTTTTCAATACTTTGTGTTTCAGATAACATCAATGTTCTTTCACTTTTTAACATGGTACAAACCATATATGATCGATATGATATATGGGATCAACGTATGCAGCGATGTATTAACTCTTATTCAGATTTACAAGACATCATTGATGTATCTGATGGAATTTTCCAAAATCCAATTTATTTTAGTGACGCAAATTATCTAATTCTAGCTGAATCACATAACAATCCACTGAATATTAAATATAACTATATTCCTGAGAGGTGTATAAATAACTTAAAACGTAATAAAGATTATGAAAAAATGTGGCAAAGTGGTGTACCAACTATTTCATATCATGATTACAGACATCTTTCCATTATAGTTAAATTACAGGGCAAATTTGTTATCTTTATATCAATTATGGAAGCTAATATTCCTTTTCGAAATAGTGACTCGCCTCTATTACAACATATGTCAAATTATGTATTGCTTCTTTACGAGCAAAATTTAATGCGGAGCGAAAACTCTTATTCTTCATTAGACTACTTTATAAAACAACAACTAAATAATCAACATATTTCTGATAGAGATTTTGAAAAAGCACTTATGTCACTTAATTGGAAAGTAGATCACACTTATTATGTTTGCTATATTGAGCTAACTGAAGTAGAACTTCGTTATAACATGGTTAAATATCAATGCTCTCAGATAGAAAATTTGTTTACTTCTGCTGCAATTGTGCTTGAATATAACAGTAGTATAATTACAGTTATAAATCTCTCATTAATAGATGATCCTAAACCTACCGAAGCAAACTTAAGGTTACTTTTACAGAAAAGTAACCTTAAGGGAGGAAAAAGTCGAGAATTTAACAATATAAATAATGTGAGAAATTATTATATTCAAGCTTTTTATGCGCTGGAGATTGGTAAAAGTGCAGATTCTAACTTATATTTTTATAATTTTGAAGATTATTGTTTACAGTATATGATTAAAAACTCTTACCAAAATCTTATTCCAGAATCTCTATGCCCAAGTGGTCTTATTCAAATGAATGAATATGATAAAGTACATAATACACAATATGTGTTAACCTTGAGAACTTATTTTGAACAGAAATTTAATGTAACACATGCAGCAAAAAAATTATATATTCACAGAACAACTTTCATAGAGCGCTTAAATAGAATTAAAAATTTTCTTGGCATGGATTTTGAAGATTCACACGGGTGCCTCTATCTTATGATTGCTTTAGAAATAATGAATTAGAAAGCTTTATGATAACCTAAGAATTGTTCCTTTAATTTCTATTTTTAGACAAGAAAAAACAGGGGTAAATACCCTGTTAATACATGTATTATTGACATTTATTCTTTTAATAATTCCGAAAGCAACTTACCATTAATTGCAAAGTTATCTGCTCCAAGAAAATGATAAGCAAAGTAGTTAACTTTCAAATTTGGATTTTCTATAGTATTAAGGATAACTTCATTTATAGCTTTAGAGAGTTCTGATATTTTTTCTTTTTCTATTGCAGGTCCTTGAATTTCTACAGTTATCACTGGATTTTCATTATCATACAGTTTGCCACGAATGTAGTAATTATCGTATTCATTAAAATATATTTCTATATCTGGAATTGAAGTGATATTGCATGTACTTTCGTAGATTTTTTCAGCTATAAGATTTTTTTTATCTTGCTGAAGTTTTAAAGTTTTAATGTTAATAATTGGCATTTTTTACTCCTCCTTTAAATTTATAATGAGTTTAACCCATTATAATATTGCCTATGTCCATAACTAATTTTGAGTTAAGTTTTAAAAAAATATAATAAAATTAGAAATATATCATGTGCTATTATTTATATGAAATATTCTCTAATTCATTATAACATTACAGCAATTTATGTGTTTTTTTCGCACCTATAAATACATTATACTATGTCATTTTCACTCTTAATATCCGTAATTCATTGATTCTTTTTTATAAAAACACTACACTTTGCAGTGTGATCATCTATCATCTTAATATTTGTTCCCATCCACCGTATATTCCGTGTTTAGTATCTGCAATATTTCCTCAAATAGCTAGGATTCTTCATAAGTTTTACATTCTAAAGAGCAAAAAATTCCCCTTTATATTGTTAAGGTATGAGTTTTCAATACATAATATATATTTATAATTTTTATCATTATAAAAAATCTACAAAATTTGTAATACTGGTCAACATTCATAATTCTAATACTTTAATATATTTAAGTTGTTATAAATTACAACTGTGAACTAAATAATAATTAAATTATATCATTATTTGGTTATTATTACCTATTTTTGTCTTATCGTGGGTTCTGTCGAAAATGTTGGCGCTATACCTATATGGGGTACTATAGTCTGTTCTTTGTTTCATTTACCAAGTGTTAATATACTCAAAAATAACATGGATATTTATCACATTGCATTTTTTTTGTAACATGCTACATGCTTTTACATATTTTTCATATTATGTATGCTATTATTGTAATTATAGGAAATATAATACATAATAAAATTTTAGGAGGTCAAATTATGTTAAGAAAAATACCTTCAGTTTTTACGGCGCTAATTATAACAGTAGTGTTATTGCTAACTGGAAAAGTTAGTGTTTATGCAGCTGATTATACTAGCGGTGTAACTGTTTCAGGAACAACTGCAACAATTTGGTTCAAATCAACAGTTAATACTTCATGGGTTGACGTTCATTACACTCTTAATTCAGGAATACAGCAGAATTTTAGAATGACATATAACAACACAACGGCTAGATATGAGAAAAGTATTACAAATGTTGTAAACGGCAATATTATAAATTATTCATTCACTTATAATAATGGAACACCAGCCTATAATACAAATACTTTTAACTATACCGTTGGAGATAATTCAAGTACAGTTGCGACACCTTCTATTAGCCCATCAGGAGGCAGCTATACTACAGCACAGAATGTAACAATAAACTGTGCAACAAGTGGTGCAACGATTAGATATACCACAGATGGAAGCACACCTACAGCTAGTTCGCAAGTTTATTCAGGACCAATAAACGTAACTTCATCAAAAACAATTAAAGCAATTGCCACAGCATCAGGAATGAACGATTCAGAAGTAGCATCAGCTACATATACAATTAATGGTAGCCAAGGTACCAATTTAATTCCATTAAACTCTGGTATGCAAATGACTGTTCAATTTAATAATAATACAAATGGAGCATGGAACAACAGTCAAATTTATGTGAATATTATTGGCAGAAATCAATCGGGTCAATTTTGCACAATTGCACCTAATGGAACAATGACTCCATGTGTTCCTGGACAGAATGCAGCTTCTTACTTCTATCCATTAAGCTCTATGTCAGGATTTCAGATTCCGTCTTATGTGAGCTCTGGAAGACTTTATATTTCTATGGGGGCACCACTTAATATTGCATTTAATAGAGCAGCTGATGGTACAGTAGGTATTGCTTATCCTAATATCGAAAATCCATCAGATCCAAGCTATAAGAGTTATTTTGACTGGGCTGAATTTGCTGTTATTAATGGTCAAATTTGGATTAATACTACACAGGTAGATATGTTTGGTTTGCCATATACTATTGAATTGTTTACAGGCAGTAGCACAAGTTATTCTTCTCTTGCAAAGGTTGGAATAACGGAATCAAGAGATTCTATTTTTAGTGAATTCAAATCACAGGTGCCAGCTCAATTCACCAGTCTAGCTACTCAACAAGCACCATATCGTATTTTAGCTCCTATCCACGGGGGTTTTAGATCCGGACAGGCTAATGGTACTTATTTTGACAGCTATATTAACAGTATTTGGAATCAATATACTACAAGTAACTTTGTAGTAACCATTCCACAAGGTACCTTTACTGGAAGAGTATTTGGTACAACAATGAATTTGACAAGACAAGGGGACTATCAAGTTTACCATGTAAATAAACCTACAGGAGATGAAGTATGGGGAGGTTCAGGTGCACTTGCAACAGGGAATGACATTGAAAAAGCACTTGAAGCACAAATTTGCGCTGCTTTCCATAGACATGTGATGGATAATGCCGTCAACTTAAATAATCCATATGCTTACTATCAGACGGGAGCTGCTGATTATTTTTCTAAGTTTTGGCATGATCACAGCTTGAATTCAAGAGCATATGGCTTCTGCTACGACGATGTAAACGACCAAAGCTCTACTATTCATGGTGTTAGTCCTAGAGGTGCTGTTATCAACATCGGTTGGTAATAGACATAATAAAAGACCTTGAATCACATATAAGTGATTCAAGGTCTTTTATTATGCACCCAGTGTGGAAGTTTGGTGGTAAATCTAATTCAAAAGTAGTTTAAAAAAACATCCCAATAAGGTGAAAAAAATAAGTAATATATGCAACTATTATGCAATTTAAATTGTAATAACTTAAGGAAAATAAATTGCATTGGGAGATGTTATAAATGAATACTAATATTGAAAGATTTGAGATAACTCATCCTCAAAAAAGAATTTGGTACAATGAGTTATTATTTCAAGGCACATATATGCATAACATTGTTTTTAAAATTAGTATGGGTGGCAATTTAAACATTGAAGCATTAGAAAAAGCAATAAATATTATTATTGAAAAAAATGATGCACTAAGATTAAAATTTTACCAAGATGATGGAGAATTATATCAGTACCTAGAAGAATATGAGTTTATTAAAATACCTTTTTTGGATTTTTCAAAATATGGTAGTGACTCTGAAAGCAATTTGAATAAGTTTTTAGAAGTAGAGAGTAGAGAAAATTTATATAATGAAAATAAATTACTATTTAAATTTTTTATTTACAAGATTAATGATTATGATATGGGTGTATGTTTTTTTGTACATCATCTTATTTTTGATGGGAGGTCTTGTAATATATTATTAAAAGAGCTTGTTGAAGTTTATGATAATAAAGATAAAGGTATTTCAAAAAATTCATATATAGATTTCATAAAGTATGAAAAAAATTATTTAATTTCAAAAGAATTTCAAGAGAATAAGAATTTTTGGAAAGAAAAGTTCTTAAATTTAAATAAAAATTCAGTATGTATAAATTTTAAGGATGTAAAGGCAAAAGTAAAAACGGTAACTTTGAATAGGTGCATTAGTGAAGAACTTAAGAGGTACTTAAATAAAAATAATATTTCTTTAAATAAATTTTTTATAGCCTTATCAAGCATATATATGAGTAGGGTATTAAGGGATAATGATATAAGCCTTGCAGTGCTAGTATTTAACCGAGCAGAAAGTCAAAGGAATACAATGGGTATGTTTACAGGTACTATGCCTTTGAGGCTAAAATTAAAGGATGATATGACATTTGAAGGTTTTTTGAAATATTTAAAAGGAGAGCTTAAGGAATGTTATCATAATCAAAAATATCCTTATGATTTATTAGTTCAAGATTTAGAATTAAAGAAAAAAGGAGTAGCTTCTTTATTTAAGTTTTGTGTAAATTATTATGAGATAGAAAGTTATGAGTTTAAAGGTAAAAAGATTAGTAACGAAATCTTTCCTCAAGAACATATTGATATTCCAATGCAGATTTTTATTAAAGATTTAAAGGAAGATATTCAAATTCAAATTCAGTATGGGGTAAGTAATTACACAGAGCAGCAGATAACTGAAATGCTTAAGGGTATGAGTACTATTTATAGACAAGTTCTTAAAAATTCAAAGCTTAAAATATCTGCTTTAGAAATAGTACATGAAAAAGAAAGAAATTTAATAATAAAGAAATTTAATAATACAAGAAGACCATATGAAAAGGACAAAACCGTAAAGGAATTGTTTGAAAAAACAGCCCAGGTGTATAGGGATAAAATAGCACTTGTAAGTGGAAAAGATAAGTTAAGCTATAGAGAATTAAATGAGAGAGCAAATAAACTAGCTAGATTTCTTATAAAAAAAGGTATAAAAATAGGAAATATTGTACCAATAATATGTGATAGCAGTGTAGATGCAATAATTGGTATGCTAGCTATCATAAAAAGTGGAGCTGCATATCTTCCAATAGATGATAGCTATCCAAGTGCGAGAATAAATTATATGCTTAAAGACAGTGGAAGTAAGCTTATTTTACTTAAGGAAAATCAAATGAAAAAAGCATGTTTAGACAATATTGAATTGGTGAACTTAAAAGATAAAGAAATACTTAAGGAAAGCAGCGAAAATCTTAAAATTATAAATACACCTGGGGATTTATCCTATGTAATTTATACTTCAGGATCAACGGGAAATCCTAAGGGAGTATGTGTTGAAAATAGGAATTTAGTTAAGCTTGTAAATAATCCAGATTATGTAGAAATTAAAGAAGAAGACAGAGTACTTCAGTCAGGATCTTTATCCTTTGATGCATCGGTATTTCAAATTTGGATTGCACTATTAAATGGTCTTTCTTTTCATATAGAAGATAAGGATTTAATAATTAATAGTAGTGATTTAAAAAAGTACATTAATGATAATAAAATAACCATGATGGTTATGCCTACCCCACTATTTAATCAGTATAGCGATAGTGATATTGAGGTGTTTCAAGGACTCAAATGGTTAATGGTTGGAGGAGATGTACTTTTAAAAAGTCATGCAAGTAAAATAAAAAAGATTTATAAAAATTTAAAGCTTATAAATGCCTATGGACCAACTGAAAATACAGTAATTTCAACAACATATGAAGTGAAGGAAGATTTAGCTGAAGGAGCTGTTCCTATAGGAAAGCCTATAAGTAATTCAACGGCTTATGTAATGGACAACAATAACAAGCTTCTTCCAATAGGAGCTGAAGGAGAACTATACGTTGGTGGAGACGGAATTTCAAGGGGATACTTAAATCGTAAGGACTTAACCAATGAAAGGTTTATAGAAAACCCTTATGTAAAGGGAGAAATCATATATAAAACAGGAGATCTTGCAAGATGGCTAGAGGATGGCAACTTGGATTTCTTAGGCAGGATCGATTATCAAGTAAAGATTAATGGTTTTAGAATAGAACTTCAAGAAATTGAGGCAAAGCTGTTAAAATGCAACAAGATAAAGGAAGCAGTTGTAGTAGATAAAAAGGATAAAGATAAAAACAAATATTTATGTGCCTATGTTGTAGTAAGGCAAGAGATATCGCAGAAGGAAATAAAAGCGCTTTTGAAAGAGGAAATTCCAGCATATATGATTCCACCATATATAATAGAGCTTGAAGGTCTTCCTAAGAATGCAAATGGAAAAGTAGATAGAAAGGCTTTGCCTGAACCTAATTTATTACAAAGGAACAAGAAAATTATAAAACCTAGATATGAACTAGAAAAGAAACTTTATAGTATTTGGTGTGAATGCTTTAATAAACAAGAAGTATCTATTGATGATAATTTCTTTGAGCTTGGAGGAAATTCATTAAAGGCAATAAATTTGGTTTCCAAAACTTATAAAAACCTTAAGATTAAAATTTCTATTATGGAATTGTTTCATAAAGCTTCAATACAGGAGTTAGCTGAATTTTTAAAATCCAAAACAAAGAGTGAATTAACTAGTGTGATTAAAAAGGTAGAAGAGAGAGACTACTATGAGGCATCAGCTGTTCAAAAAAGAATGTATGCAATAAATCAAAGAAATTTAAATAGCACAAATTATAATATACCTATTGCTTATTTAATTAAGGGGGATTTTAGTAAAGAACATTTTGAAAAAGCAATATGCGAACTTATAAATAGGCATGAAGCTTTAAGAACAAGTTTTTGCATAATTGATGGAAAAATCGTTCAAAAGATACATTCAAAAGTGAAATTTAAAATCAGTTATTCAAAAATTGATAGTAAGTTTTGCAAAAGTAAACTTCAATTAGAAAAATATATAACCCCTTTTGACTTAAGTAAAGCTCCTCTTATACGTGCAGGTATAATTGAATTTACGGATGCATCAATTTTAATAATAGATGTACATCATATAGTTTTTGATGGTATTTCCTTAAGTATAATAACAAAAGAATTATCCGTATTATATAACGGAAATCAGCTTGATAAAGTAAGAATACAATATAAGGATTTCTCCAATTGGCAAAACAAGTCATATGAAAAGGATTTATTTAAAAAGGAAGAGAAATATTGGCTTAATAAGTTTCAAGGAGAAATTCCAAGCCTTAATATGCCTGTAGACTATAAGAATGCAGATTACAATAGTTTTAATGGAGCTTCCATAGATTTTGAAATAGATAGAGCTTTAATTAGAAAAGTAAACAAGACCGCAGTAGATTTAGGTGTAACAAAATTTATGGTCTATATAGCAGTATTTAATGTGCTTTTATATAAATATACAAATGGAAGAGATATAGTAATAGGAACTCCAAGTTCAGGCAGGACACTTGAAGACGTTAAAGATACAGTTGGCATGTTTGTTAACACTTTACCACTAAGAAATGAGCTAGAAAAACATATGAATTTTAGAGAGTTTTTAATTATGGTAAAGGAAAATTCTATAGAAGCCTTTGAAAATCAAAATTATGATCTTAAAAACTTGCTTGAAAAATTGAAGCTAGATAAGGGTTCTATTTTTGATGTTGTATTTTCTTTTCAGGATATAGGTATTGAAAATTTAGAGTTTAATAATACGCAAGTAGATTCATATAAACTAAAAAGCACCATAGCAAAATTTCCTATGTATATGACACTTAATGAAGACAAGAACAGAATATTAGGTCAAGTAGAATATCAGACTTCTTTATATAAAAAGAGTACCATAGAAAACTTTATAAAGCATTATATTAATCTTTTAAATAATCTTTTAAATAATATGGATGATTCTATTGAGGCATTTGATGTTTTATCAGAGGAAGAAAAGTATTTAATAATAAATAAATTTAATAACACCAAAAGGGCATATGAAAAGGATAAAACTGTTAGAGAATTGTTTGAAAAAATAGCAGAAAGATATAAGGATAAAATAGCACTTGTAAGTGGAAAAGATAAGTTGAGCTATAAAGAATTAAATGAGAAAGCAAATAAACTAGCTAGATTTCTTATAAAAAAAGGTATAAAAAGAGGAGATATTGTACCAATAATATGTGATAGCAGTGTAGATACAATAATTGCTATGCTAGCTATCATAAAAAGTGGAGCTGCATATCTTCCAATAGACGATAGCTATCCAAGTGCGAGAATAAATTATATGCTTAAAGATAGCAGAAGTAAACTTATTTTACTCAAGGAAAGTCAAATTGTAAAAGTAAGTTTAGAGGATATTGAATTGGTGAACTTAAAGGATGAAGAAATACTTAAGGAAAGCAGCGAAAATCTTGAAATTATAAATACCCCAGAGGATTTATCATATGTAATTTATACCTCAGGGTCAACAGGAAATCCTAAGGGAGTATGTGTTGAAAATAGGAATTTAGTTAAGCTTGTAAATAATCCAGATTATGTAGAAATTAAAGAAGAAGACAGAGTACTTCAGTCAGGATCTTTATCCTTTGATGCATCGGTATTTCAAATTTGGATTGCACTATTAAATGGCCTTTCCTTCCATTTGGAGGATAAGAATTTAATACTTAACGGTAGTGCATTAGAGAATTATATTGAGCAAAATAAAATAACAATAATGTTAATGCCAACGCCACTTTTTAATCAGTATAGTGAGAGCAATATAAAAGTCTTTAGGAAACTTAATTATTTATTGGTGGGGGGAGATGTGCTTTGCAAAAGATATGTAAGTAAAATAACAAGGGCTTATAAAAATTTGAAGCTGATAAATATTTATGGACCAACTGAAAATACAGTAATTTCAACAGCATATGAAGTGAAAGAAAATTTAGCTGAAGGAGAAGTCCCTATAGGAAAACCTATAAGCAATTCAACTGCATATATAATGGACGATAATGATAACCTTCTACCAGTAGGAGTTCCAGGAGAATTATGTGTAGGAGGTGCTGGAATTTCAAGTGGATATTTAAACCGTAAGGACTTAACAAAGAAAAAGTTTATAGAAAACCCTTATGTAAAGGGAGAAATTATATATAAAACAGGAGATCTTGCAAGATGGCTAGAGGATGGCAACTTGGATTTCTTAGGCAGAATCGATTATCAAGTAAAGATTAATGGTTTTAGAATAGAGCTTCAAGAAATAGAAGCAAAGCTATTAAAATGTGAAAAAATAAAGGAAGCAGTTGTAGTAGATAAAAAAGATAAGACTGGAAACAAGTATTTATGTGCATATGTTGTAGAAAGAGAAAAAATATCACCAAAGGAAATAAAAACATTCCTTAAAAAGGAACTTCCAGCATATATGATTCCTTCATATATAGTAGAGCTTTACAGTCTTCCTAAAAATGCAAACGGAAAAGTAGATAGAAAGGCCCTTCCTAATGTAGACTTATTAGAGACAAGTAAGGAAATTATAAAACCAAGATATGAGTTAGAAAAGAAGCTTCACAGTATTTGGTGTGAAATCTTTATTAAAAAGGAAATATCTATTGATGATAATTTTTTTGAACTGGGAGGAAATTCATTAAAGGCAATAAACCTAGTTTCTAAAATTCATAAGAAGCTTAAGCTCAAAATAGCTGTTATGGACGTATTTGATAATCCTTCAATAGAGGAGTTAGCTGAATTTTTAAAATTCAAAACCAAGAGTGAAGTAACTAGTGAACTTAAGAAAGCAGAAAAGCGAGAATACTATGAAGCATCAGCGGTTCAAAAAAGAATGTACGCAATAAATCAAAGAAATTTAAATAGTACAAATTATAATATACCTATTGCATATTTAATTAGGGGAGATTTTAATAAAGAGCGTTTTGAAAAAGCAATATGTAAGCTTATAGATAGGCATGAAGCTTTAAGGACAAGTTTTTGCATAATTGATGGAAAAATCACTCAAAAGGTACATTCAAAAGTAGAATTTAGGGTTCATTATTCAAAAATTAACAGTAAGTTTTGTAAAGATAAATTTCAATCAGAGAAGTATATAACTCCCTTTGATTTAAGTAAAGCTCCACTTATTGGTGCCAGCATAATTGAATTTATAGATGCATCAATTTTAATAATAGATGTACATCATATAGTTTCTGACGGTATTTCTATAAAAATAATAATAAATGAACTATCGGCATTATATAATGGTGTTCAGCTTAGTAAAGTAAAAATTCAATATAAGGATTTTTCAAATTGGCAAAATAACTTATATAAAAATGGCAAGCTTAAGAAGGAAGAAAGGTATTGGCTTCATAGGTTTCAAGGAGAAATTCCTAATCTTAATATGCCTGTAGAATATAAGAAGTCAGATTATAATAGTTTTAATGGAGCTTCTATAGATTTTGAAATAGATAGAGCTTTAATTAGAAGAGTAAACAAGACTACAATAGATTTAGGTGTGACAAAATTCATGTTTTATATAGCAGTGTTTAATGTACTTTTATATAAATACACAAATGAAAGAGATATAGTAATAGGAACTCCGGGTTCAGGAAGAACCAATGAAGACGTTAAAGATACAATAGGTATGTTTGTTAATACTTTACCTTTAAGAAGCAAACTAGAAACACATATGAGCTTTAAAGAATTTTTAATTAAAGTAAAGGAAAATTCCATAAAAGCTTTTGAAAATCAAAATTATGATCTTAAAAATTTGTTTGAACAATTGAAAATAGATAAAGGGTCTCTTTTTAATGTTATATTTTCTTTTCAGGATATAGGCATTGAAAATTTAACTTTAGAAAATACACAAGTAGAAAAGTATAAACTAAAAAGCAAAAAAGCAAAATTTCCTATTTCCATGATACTTAATGAAGGCAAGGATAGAATATTAGGGCAAGTAGAATATCAGACCTCCTTATATAAAAGGAGTACCATAGAAAGGTTTATAGGGCATTACATTAATCTTTTAAATAAGTTTTTAAATAACCTAGATAAGTCTATTGAGGAAGTTGATGTTTTATCAGAGGAAGAAAAGAATTTAATAATAAATAAATTTAATAACACCAAAAGATCATATAAAAAAGGCGAAACCGTAAAGGAATTGTTTGAAAAGACAGCTAAAAAGTGGAAGAATAAAACAGCACTTGTATCCAATGGGAAGAGCTTAACCTACGGAGAATTAAATGAAAGAGCAAATAAACTTGCAAGATTTCTTATAAAAAAGGGTACAAAGAAAGAGGATATTGTACCAATACTATGTGATAGAAGTATTGATGCAATAATAAGTATGTTAGCTATTATAAAAAGTGGAGCTGCGTACCTTCCAATAGATGATACTTATCCAAGTACAAGAATAAATTATATGCTTAAAGATAGTTGCAGCAAATTACTTTTACTTAAAGAAAATCAAAAGGAGAAACTTCATTTAGATAATATTGAATTAGTAAACTTAAGGAACAAAGAGATACTTAAGGAAAGCAGCGAAAATCTTAAAAATATAAATACACCAAAGGATTTAGCCTATGTAATTTATACCTCAGGGTCAACAGGAAATCCTAAGGGAGTATGTGTTAAAAATAGAAGTTTAGTTAAGCTTGTAAATAATCCAGATTATATAGAAATTAAAGAAGAAGATAGAGTACTTCAATCAGGCTCTTTGTCCTTTGATGCATCGGTATTTCAAATTTGGATTGCACTATTAAATGGCCTTTCTTTTCATTTGGAGGATAAGAATTTAATACTTAACAGTAATTCATTAGAAAATTATATTGAGAAAAATAAAATAACAATAATGTTAATGCCAACGCCACTTTTTAATCAGTATAGTGAAAGTAATATAGAGGTATTTAAAAAACTTAAGTGCTTATTGGTGGGAGGAGACGTACTTTCTAAAATATATGCAACTAAAATAACAAAGGCCTATAAAAATTTAAAGCTTATAAATACTTATGGACCAACTGAAAACTCAGTAATTTCAACGGCATATGAGGTTAAAGAAGCTTTAGCTGAGGGACCTGTCCCTATAGGAAAACCTATAAGTAATTCAACAGCCTATGTAATGGATGAGAATAACAACCTTCTTCCGGTAGGAGTTCCAGGAGAACTTTGTGTAGGAGGTGCTGGAATTTCAAGAGGATATTTAAATCGTCAGGATCTAACAAAGAAAAAGTTTATAGAAAACCCTTATGTAAAGGGAGAAATTATATATAAAACAGGAGATCTTGCGAGATGGCTAGAAGATGGCAACTTGGATTTTTTAGGTAGAATTGATTACCAAGTGAAGATTAATGGCTTTAGAATAGAACTTCAAGAAATTGAAGCAAAATTGCTAAAGTGTGAAAAAATAAAAGAGGCCGTTGTAGTGGATAGGAAAGACAAGGAAGGTAATAAATATTTATGTGCTTACGTTGTAAAAAGAGAGAATATATCATCAAAAGAAATAAAAATATTTTTGCGAGATGAAATTCCAGTATATATGATTCCCCCATATATAATAGAGCTTAAAGAGATGCCTATGAGTGCAAATGGAAAAGTGGATAGAAAGGCACTAATGAACCTTGAATTATCTAAGTTAAAAAGTGAATATACAAAACCTAAAAATACTATTGAGGAAAAAGTTTCAGGGGTATGGAGTAATGTATTAGGTGTAAAAAATATAAGCACTGATTTAAACTTTTTTGAAGTTGGAGGGAATTCATTAAAGGCAATTTCAGTAGTTTCAGCCCTAAAGAAAGAATTTATTGTTGATATAAATGACATATTTAAATATCCAACTATACAAGCTTTAGCTAGGAACATTAAAATTAAAGCTCTATATATGAAAGAGGTTAAAGGAGAAGTTGCAGCAGAAATAAATAGAAAAGAGAATAATATAGCTAAGGCTTATAATGAATATAAGGCAAACATTGAAAATTATAACAAATTGAATTTAAACAAAGAGACAGGTTATAAAAACATTCTACTTACAGGGGCTACAGGATATGTTGGTGTTAATCTTTTAAAGGAACTTATTTGCAGCTCAAAAAGTAATATATATCTTTTATTAAGAGGTGACAGTACAAAAAAGGCTGAGGAAAGAATTATAGAAAAAACTAGCTTTTATTTTGGAAAGGAGTTTTATCTTAATAACAAAAATAGAATAAAGATTTTAAAAGGAGATATATCAAAGGGCAATTTAGGTTTGGAAGATAAAACCTATGAAAGCTTAGCTTCAAAGGTTGATTGTATAATCAATTCTGCTGCTAATGTAAAACATTATGGGAGATATGAAGCTTTCTATAGTACAAATGTTTTGGGTACTAAAAATTTGTTAGCTTTTGCAAGGAAAACTTTAAGAAAGGATTTTAATCAAATATCTACACTTAGTGTTGGTAGTGGTAGTATAAAAGATAAGACTTTAGTTATGTTTTCAGAAGATGCTTTGGATGTTAATCAACAATGTGATAATGTATATGTCCGTTCAAAATTAGAAGCCGAAGAATTAGTTAAGGAAGCAGGAGAGAAAGGATTAAATACTAAAATATTTAGGCTTGGAAATGTAATGTTTAATCATGAAACGGGGCTATTCCAAGAAAATATAGTAGAAAGTGCGTTCTATAGAATTATTAGAGCCTTTATTAAGCTTAAATGTGTTCCATTTACAGAAGAAATGAATTTTGATTTTTCTTATGTAGATGAATTGTCTAAAGCAGTTGTGCTTCTTTTTAATAAACAAAGCTTAAATAACTGTATATTTCATATAGAAAATCCTAATAAAATAAATCCTAAGGAATTGGTTAAGTACTTAAGAGTTAAATATAATGACATAGAACTTAAAGACATTGACGAGTTTATAAAGTATAGTTCTTCTAAAAGTGAAGATGAAAACTTGAAGGGTTATGCTCAAGATGTTATGGTTCATTTAGGGTTAATGGAAAATAATAATTCAACCCAGTTTATAATAGTAAGTGATAGAACAAATGCTATTTTAGAAAAAATGGGCTTCAGGTGGAGTATTTTAGATTATGAAGAGATAAAAAAAATGCTTAGCTACTGTGAAAGGGTTAAGTTTATATAAATTTTATTGTGCAGTGGTACATACATAAAATTGGACCACACTCGTACAAGAATTGTAAATGTTATAAAGTAAAAGTACTGCTTGAATTAAGTAATCTTATAAATTTTCTTAATTCAAGCAGTACTTTTTTTTCAATTCATAAAAAATGTCTGTCAAGGATGAGCAGTTGAATATGTTTTCTATTATTCTTAGCTGCAATACAATATTTTGAATAATTTATAGTTTCACACAATATTAATTGTGTGGAGTTAATATGTTAACACTAATTATTTTAAAGTATTAAGTTTTTGATCTATTTCATTTTGAGTAAATTTTATATCAATGATACCTGCAATATTGTTTTCGGGTCTTTCTATAGTTTTATCTTTATTTATAAAAAATCTTCCTTCAAAAAATCCTAGTGGGATATATGCCTTTTCATTATTTGAATTTATTGCTTTTGCAAACAACATAACCTGTTGTTTTTTTGTCATAGTATCTATATTATAAATTGAACGTTTTATTGGTGTGGTATCGTTATTTTCTTTTATTTCTGGTTTGATTTTTCGTAATTGAGCTATAGCCTTTTGTTGAGTGGTTATTCCACCTAATTCAAAAAAAGTTAAAATATCACCATTATTAATATTTTTATTGTAGGATTTTAATACTTTTATTTTTGTTTTAGTATAAGTTCTAAATCCTTCATCAAAATAGCTTGCGTTTAATACGGTTCCTTGAACTATTATGTCTGAATTTTTTATTATTGTGTCTATATCATTATATATAGGACCTGACACATCAGCATCCATATTAATATTTTTTATTTTACTTTTAGCTATATGAGATGTAGTATTTTTTATTTTAATATTTATCTTACTTGCATTATTCACATGCATATAAGAAACAATACTTATTGCAGAAAACAATAAAATTGTAGCAGGTATTATAAATTTTGCTTTTTTCATTTTCTAGTTACCTTCCTTTCTGTTTTTTTAATGTTATATAAGGATATAAATATCGTATTCCTGCAATATCATCAGAACTAGGAACATTAACGTTACGTCTATATTTTTCTTGACACATAATGCTATTAGGGTTCGTATTATTTTCATTTAATCCCAAAGTATGTCCTATTTCATGAGCTATAGTTCCTTGTGCATTAAATACATTTAAATCACCTATTGTTCTTTTGTTTATGTCTATAACATTTAAAGACCAATTAGAATTATTAGGATTTACTTGTTCATATGTTTTTGTACTGTCATTGTATGCAAAACTAGCTGTAAAGGCTAAAGCACCACCTGAAGTTTCTTTGTCAGTAAAGTCATCGGCTGCAAAAAGTATTGTTGCTGACTTACCAGAAGATCCTCCTTGAAAATTTACGTGAGTACTTGAAAAAACACTATTCCAAGCATTAATTCCGTTATTTATCATGTTGGAGTATTGCTTAGCATCATTATTATAATAAGAACAGAATATTAGACTAATTTGACCTGTTCTCACATATTTAAAAACGTTATAAGCATAAGTTTTATTTGAATAAACTAAAGTTGTAAATATAAATGCAAAAGCAATAATAGAATATGTAACTTTTTTTAGATGTTTAATTTTAATTACCCCCTTTTATAATGCGATGAATATTATATCATTTTTGTACTAATTAATAAATAATGTATAAAATTAACTTATATAGATTTATATAGGTTGCAAACAACATGTAGATTAATATTATTTTTATTTCTTCTTTTTCTTTTTGCTTTTTATTGTTTGGAACTGTTTCAGGAAGTTATCAAAGATGAACAAGCCGAAAAGGAGTTGACTGAAATTTTAGGATATACTAGAGTAGAAGTTTTAGATTCATATTTAAAATAAGAGGGTTCAAGCCCCCCTATTATTGGCTATTTTGCCATCCTAATAATTCTTTTTTTGTGGGTTTATTTATTTAAGTTGTTGTACATTTTACTTATGACTTTATTAAAGAAATTGCTAGATTGAATAAGCATATCTTTAAATTCATCCAATCTTAAGTCCAATTCTTTTTTCCCTAATTTAGTAATTGTATAATATTTTTTAGAGGGTGTTTCTTTTACAACTTCAATTAAGTTATTCTTTTCCATATCATTTAATAGGGGATACAATGTTCCATGTGAAGGTTTCCAAACATCAATGTCTATAGTATCTTGTATTTCTTGTAATATCTGTTTGCCATATATAGGTTCTGATTTATTACTTAATAAAAATAAAGTATATAGACTTAAGAAATTTGAGCTTGACATTTTTGCTGGAAACATCCTATTATATTCACCTTTATAGGCTCTTTTAGAACTTGTTTTTTTTATTTCAAAGGAACCTATTAGATTTAAGGCGTTATTTTTAGAGTTAGAATCCACCATAATATATAAACCTCCTAAAATAATAAGTATATGTTGCAATTGACACAGTTAAATAAACTTATGCATAATTATAAAAGTCAAGACTTAAAGGATCTTAATTTAGTATCGATATATTTATTTTTTAAAGATTCTTTATTTTTATCATAATAAGTTATAGGAAAATCTACATTGTCATTATATAAAGCTTTTGTTATATAATCGATGATAAAAATTTTAAAATCTTTTTCACAACTAAAAATTCCTAGTTCACTTACTAAGAAAGAGGAAAATTCAGTTATGTCCATTTGTAATAATTCATTAATTTTAATTTTCTTTAAACATTCTTCTATTTTTTTATTTACCATATTAAAACATTGTAAAACCCTGTGCTATATGCCTTTTGAGTTTTATAATATTACTCCTTTCTTTAATTTTTCTTTATTTTTGAATAGATAAGTTGTGAAAGTTTCAATACCTTCTTACTTTTAAAACATCCTAAAGGTGAACCCAATAAGCAGTGATATTTTATAAGCCGTGAGGTAGGAACCTTATTACAACGTATATATTTAAAGGCTTAGTTTAAATTGAATTTTAGTTGCGAATTTTCAGTAATTTCTCTAATAATTATATACTATATTTATAGTAAATGATATAATTTTTAACAGTATATTTATCGATTTATTTATGAAATTCTATAATAAAAGGTATGCTACATATTAAATTAATATATAACATACCCTTTATAAGATATTATATTTATTTTTTTAGAGAACCATGGAATAATTTTACAAAAATTAAATATCATCGAAATACATTTCAGTAGAGCATTCTCTTATTATGCAATTATTGTGCTCTAAGTCCTTTGTAGTGATGTCTTTATCTAAAAATGTATCTATATCCTTAGCCATAAACCTAAGAGTACCTTCTGTAGATAGATGATTACTTTTAATACTATTAGTTTCACCTGATATCTTTGCTCCATATATAAATATTTTAGAAGCACTATCATCTTCTAAGGAATTTAGAATCATAATATCAAATAGAGGGAGCTTATCACCTTCAAGTTCATAGCAAGCTTCAAGCCAAGGAATTTGTTTTGTTAGGTTACTTTCCCAATGCTTATTAACAAGCTGAAAATCAATTGTAACCGAAATTGATTTATCTTTTTTTATAGAGTAATTTATATTGTTTAAACTTCCTAAAAGTACAGGAGCTGCCTTAGGAAACATTATAAAGGCTAGAGCATCACTAGCGGAAAAACTTTTATAAAAATCTGAAATTTCATTGTTCATAGAAGCCTCCTTAAGGTACTAAGCTTATTAATGCAGTAATTTCATTGGTATCCTTAATAGGAACTATAGTAATTTCTACATTAAGCTCGCTTGTTTCATTTATTTTTATTGAATATGCGTAGTCGGTAATGAAATTTTCCATTTTTAAAGCTTTTAATTCTTTAGCTACAGTAAAGGCTACAGCTGTTTTTTCATAGGCAAGAATTCCTTCTCCTATAAAAGGAGTAATTATTTTTGAAATTCTTGAAACAACTTCTTTTAAAATTAATATGGAGGTTAAGTTTTGATAAACAGAGCCTTTAGCAGCAGCTGTTATAGGGTTATTTAAACAAATTAAGCTGCCAGTTTTTTTGAAAGCTACAATATTGTTTGTTCTTATGGAAGCTAATTCATCAAGAGAAAATTTAAAAGCTAAATCTTTTACACCATTTAAGCTTTTATTTTCAAGATAAGCATTAAAATTTGAACTAAAAGCAGCGTAGGCTACAGCAGAATTTCCTAAATAGTTTCCTATTGAAGGCATATAATGAATAGGCTCTGGTCCTGCCACTACACTTATAAATTGACCTATGTCATTGCCATTTAGAGAGTAATTATTGTTGTATTTACATAAATCATCTACATAAGCTTGAAGTCCTAAAACTCCTGTATCTATAGGTGGTTTAACAGGTATAAATCCAAGAGTTATATTGTTCTTAGTTGAAAGGCTAGAACAAAAGGCTGCCAGCTGAAGAGCAAAGTTTTGGCTTCCATCTGTAAGCACATCATTTGCATATACATCTGTTGGAACTACTAGATCAACCACATAATTTTGAAGTGCACTGTAGGCAGCTGAAAGGGCTTTGAATTGCCCATCTTTATTTGAAGGTGAAGCATCTATTCTCATTAGTCTAATATCCTTGCAGCCAAGGTCTAAGGCTTGATTAAAGGCAGGTATTAAGCTTGTAGTGTTTCTAATACCATTTGAATCTATGCAGCTGCCAAAAATTTTTTCAGCAGTAGCTTTGGTAACAGGTGTAGGCTCTAAAAAAGGGCCAGATAGAGAAGTACCTATTATAAGCAGACTGCTATTTAAAGTTGAAGGCATTAAGATTCCCCCTTACTACTTGTATTTAGAATTTTAGTGTTATTTAAAGGAATAGCATAGGAGTATAAATTTTTAAAAGTATTAATTCTAAAGCTTTCAAGTCGTTCAAAGCCAATATAATAATCAAGACACTTTTTGGGGATATCTACAGTATAATCCTTTTTATCTTCACAGTTGTATTCAGCTAAAAAAGATATGTCTTTTATTCCTTGGTACTTTAAGTCAGAAGAGTAGGCATCTATAAGTGTCTCAAATTTTTCAGTCAATTTTATAGTCTCCTGGCTTGTTCTTCCAAATATATTAAATTCCACGATACAATTAAACCACTGACTATATACTTTAAGGGCAAAACCTGTTTCTTTGCCATCTACAATTTCTTTAGTAATATCCTTTAAGCTAGATTTAGTTGACGCTTTTCTGGATTTTATATTATATGTAATGCAGGGCAGCTTTAAATTTTTTAGATTTTCACTATTATTTAATTCTGCAGCAGCACTTTTAAAATCACAATTTAAATTTTCAGTAAGTATTTTATTTAATATTTCAAAAATTGAATCTAAGTTATCAATGGAGTTCACAAAATCACCCTCTTAACATTTCATACTTCCTATAATTGTTAATGGCTTTAAGGTATAGTCTGTCTTTAAATTTATATATATTTTTAATTCTTCTTCACTAATTGGATCTACTTTAATTTTAAATTCACTTAGAATATTTTTATTAACTAGTAAGCTTAGGGTTTTAGAAATTCTATCAATTAAAGCATTATTTTTAACTAAATTTTTAATATTTTTACCTACATAACTATCTAAAAGTTTTTTTATATGAGAGTATGTCAATTCAAATATTCTTACATTATACAAAAGGTGTAGGTTATTTATTTTATCTGAGGTAGTAACAGAATTCATTATTACACAGGCGTTTTTTAATACATTATATTTAAATACCACTATTCCCATATCTGAAAGAATAGCTTTGTTGTTATCACTAAACTCATTATATAAAGAAAGGTTTTTATCTATGGTTTTATTAGTTATATTTGAACGAAGGCATGAATTAGCAACGGTACCAGCGTATGTAAGGTAACCATTTGATATTTCTTTATTACTAAATTTTAAATCACCGGCCACGACTGAAATTAAAAACCAATAAGGTTTAAGGCTTAGATTTAATCTATTTATTTTTAGGCTTAAGCTTAAAACGCTGGATATATAGCTGTCTTCATCAAAAGCTTCAAATTCAGAAATATTATTGTAGCCCATTATTCCATGAGTGGTAAAACCTAGGTTCATCTGCTTCAAGCAATAATTTAATAGCTGCTCATAAAAAGTGGCATTATTGCCGTCATTAAGTTTTAGGTTTAGATAGTCCCTACTGTCCTTATAGAAAATAGAATTGTACTGAGTTTGATCATTTCCAAAATTTTTTGGGGATATATCATCCATAAAGGCCTCTAGTGGAACTATTAAGTCAACTTTTTCGCCTTCTAAAAGCTTGTAGGTAGTTCCTAAACAGTTGTAGAGATCATTCTTAGAGATGTTTAGTCCATCATCTCCACCATACATATAAAGCTCACTTACATTCATTGAATCCATTGTTAAATTACCAGGATACACATTAAGTTTTGCATAAACGTAATTTAAATTATTTTCTGTATCAGAATTTATGGCCTTTTCTAGTAAATCAAATATAGGATAATCGCTAAAGGTATAGCGTCTGCTTTTTCCACCAAGCTCTGACGGAAATTCAAAGGTTAAACCCTCAGTATCTATTGAAATCTTTATATTGTTGTATATTTTAGAGGAAGCTTTTGCTTTTAGTATTAAACCATTGTCTAAGGAATTAACCTTTATTTTAGCTTCAGCATGAGTACCAGTAGTTTTTACCAGAATAATATTACTAGCTAAAGAACTTTCCTTAATTTTTTTATAGGCAGCTACAAGGTTACCAGATTGACCAAAAGTACTATAAAGCTTTTTTTCACTGTTTATAGGTGTTGGTACATTAGTTGGACCTAATTCTGAGGAGCCTATAATGTAAATATTTGAAGAAAATAAATCTCTATCATTAATTTTAAAATCTCTCTTATTATCTAGCATGACACTTCATTTCCTTTTATAATTAATTCTTTATTATCAGAAGACAGGTTATTAAAAAAGTTTTGTGTTTGAGTTAAAAGCTCAGGGCGAGTTTTAGCTTGAACCGTATAAAATTCATTCCTACCTAGGCTACCTTTCTCAGCATTTGTACCTGTTATTTCACAAACAGCTTTAATATTAATCTGATTTTCACTAAATTCTGATAGACAAATTCTATCTTTAATTTCAGGATTTTTGGTATGATCAAAATACAAAGTGTATATAGGAGAATATATTTCACCTACTTTAGAGTGCTGAACTGTATTTTTCATAGAGTTGTAATTTATAACTTTAATTTTTTCAATAGTTATATTAAATCCAGTACCTAGACATTTTAAGCAATCTGGATCACCAACCTTGTAAAATTCATTAAAGCAGGAACATTTTATACAATCATTTATTTTAATATATAAAATATCCTCACCAAAATCATGTTGTAAATTTCTAAATTCATTTCTTAAATTAAATGGAGTTAAAAACATTTTAGCCATCCTTTCTTTTAGGACTTAGCTACCGCTGAATTCACATTTTTGATAAAGTCGTCATATCGGTTAAAAAGAAGCATAAATCTTTCTTGAAGCTCTGTTAGTAAAGGTGATTCACTTTTTTTAGATATTTCTATATCTCCAATTTTTTGTGTCACTCCGCTAGTAATATTATTTAAGGAAATATATGTAGAATTTAAAAGGTCTAAATCAGTCTTATATCGAACCCAGGCTTCCTTCCACTGAATGATAACTGAAGGTGTTACTATATCATTTGAGGCTTGAGAATTTTTGCTGTAAACTTTGTATAGCATGTCGATTTCCTTACTGTTAAGATATATTAAATAGTTTATTGTTTCGTCATCATTAGTTAATAAATCTCCTGTATCCATTCTTATTTTTTTTACTGTTGTATAAGATGGATTGTAGGCTGATGTGAATTTCCACTCATAATTTTTGCCTTTTATTTTTATGGATACAGTATACTCATTATTATTTTGTAACTTGGCAATTGAGCCATACTTTTCGTATATTGAATTAGGATCCATATCTTTAGTTGAGATAATCTTTATCGGAACCCCATCAAGAGGTATTAAAGACACAATGGCAATTTTATCGTTTTTAGCAAGTGGATAATTAAATTTTATATGTGTATCATCCTGTGAAGTATAGTCTCCATTAGCACCATTAGTTGTAAGTAAACCGTTTAAATAAACTAAAATTGCTCCACTTACATAGGGCTTTGATACAGTAAATGTAGTTTGACCATCATCAGCAATAAAATTGTCATAAATAATATATTTTTCATCCATTAAATTCACCTCTATGCTAAACTTGTTATTTTAATATTTATAGAAACACAGGTTAGAAATATATTATCATTTGAAATAACAAGATTCACATTATTTTTACCACTTTTATCCTCGCAGGGAATGTTAATAACGTCGTATTTATACATACAAGCACAGCTGCTGTAAACTAAAAAACCGTTAACACAATTGTCATAAATATCTATTGTTACGGGTCCCGTACTGCTCAATAAAAGAGTTCTTAGGTCATATTTAGAAAAACCAACAGGGAGGGCTACATATTTTGTTTCTAACGGTGATAGAGTAAAGCTGCGATGTATTTCTCTAAGTATGGGAACACCGCCAATAGCACTGCCATTATATACTAGTATTCCATTCTCATTTATACTAAAGTTATTTATAATGTTTAGAGTCTTATCAGACACAAAATTTTTATCATTTAGATTAATTATTTTGTCTGCACTTATGTTTTCTATTTGTTTGTCTTTGATTCTTCCCATTACACACCTCTCTTTATGTATCAGCAGAGAAGTTAATTCTCTGCTGATACTAATTTATTAAACTATTTCAAAGTGAGTATATGTTACGTCTAATTCGTCAGAAGTTTCAAGTATGAAGTTTAAGTTGTTCCAAGTTATTACAAGTGAGTTGTTTACAAAATCTGCTGTGTAATCTTTATCTTTACCACAAACCTGAGCACAGCCATTTACTTTGAGAACTATGTTGTTATGACCAGTTTTGTAGACACCTGTATTATCATTTCTAATTCCAGTATCTATGGAAGTTTGACCATTAACAGAAGGTATTATATTAATAGTATTTAAATAAGTTGTTGGTAATTGTATAGGAAACTCTACCCAAGTGTTAGTTGGAGCATCATATCTATAGATTTTATTAGTATCATCTACAGTTACAACCCAACCTTCTTCTGGCTTTGGATAAACCTTTGCTATATCGGCAAAGGTATCAACTGGTGATTTCCAAGATAAACCTTGAATTGCTGATGTGATTTGATTTTGAAGGGAGGTATTAACTGCAGTAATTTGATTTGAAAGGTTAGTGTTATTAGTAGTGATTTGGCTTTGAAGGTTATCAGTGGTTTTATTTATTGCAGTTACATCAGCTTCTAATTTAGCATCTAAGTCTGATATTTGTTTTGAAGCAGCATCAGCATTAGTTTTAATTTGTACTTGTAAATCAGCAGTTGTAGTATTTATTACTGTTACATCGTTCTTTAATTCAGTTTCTACATTTGTAATTTGTGTTACTACAGTAGTATTATTTTCAGTTATTTGTTTTTGAAGAGAGTCATTTGTATCTTTTAATTTGCTGTCAACTTCACTCTTTGTGTACTTATCAGCAAAACTATCTTTTTCAGTCTGTGAAACGAATTGAAGATCTGTGGTTTGAGTGACTTTTTTAGCCTCTAAAGATTCGATTTGTTTACTTTTAATTAAAGCCATATTATTTCCTCCTTAAGGATAATAAATTTAATTTATTAATATATCAGCTAACAGTTCTAAAGCATCGGTTACTTCAAGAGAAAAATCTTTTGAAAGCCAGTTTAAGGTTATTGTTTTTGAAGTGGTATCATAGATAATGTCGTAATCGACATCTTTTGTTTGAGTACTTCCATTAACTACTACATCAATTGAATTTATACTAGCTATACCTTCTAATATTCCAAGTGAAAGAGGAAGTTTAAATAAGTTTTGGTTATCATTTTGTATAGGAATTTTTATTATTTTTTCTTCAACACTTATATTTCTATTAATGGACCAAGTATTAGCAGATATATCCCACATATAGTATAAATCCTGTGAAATTACAAGACGGATATCTCCATCTGCATTATTAGCAGTAGGTAAATCACCTATCAAGTTAACTGGATCTTTATAACCAGTAGATTTTTCTATTACATCAACAATTTCATTGTAAAGAGTATCTCTATGAATTCCTGCTATCTGATTTAATTGGAGTAATTGTTTACCCATATATTTTATATACCCTTTCTTTAAATATTTTGTAACTAACTTACAGTAATTTTTACAGAGGTTAAATTATTTGTAGCTTGATCATATACATAGTTTTTAGTAAGGGTTTTACCATTTAAGGTCACTACTTCTGTTGAAATATTATCTTGGCTATCGTAGGTAAAGATGGTGTCTTTAACTATGTCACCAGTAATTTTTTCTTCTGAAATTCTTTGCTTATCATCATAAACATATGATACTTCATAATTACACTCTTTATTACCCGTTAAAAGTTCTAACTCTTTTAATCTATCTACTATTCTCATTTTACTTTACCTCCATTATTTTATTTCTACTAAGGATAAGGCTCCATTAGTAACTGTTAGTTTGTAGTTCTTTTGAGTTGCGGTATCTGTTATTACAAATTCATCAAGTTTTTTACCTTGAAGAGAGGCCACTGTAGTGCTTAGAGTATTAAGGTCACTTTTGTCAGCTTTAGCATCTATAAGCGTTTTTTCTGAATCACATTGAGCTTTTAAGTTTTTAAGATTATCAGCTATATTACCATCACCATTAATATCTAGAGCGGAGGTTACATTTTTAATTTGATCTTGTATACCTGAAATTTCAGAACTACTTGGAATGGATTTGGTGATAGAAGAAAGCTTATCAGCTAGAGAAGCACTATCTCCTCTAGCTAAGGTTACTTCATCAGTGACTGATTTTAATGAAGACTCATCAGCTTTAGAAGCTACAGAAGTTTTTATATCATCAACGGTACTTGATAATTTAGTAAGATCAGCTTCTTCAGCTTTGTTAGTTATAAGCTTTTTTAAATCACCATCTGCAGCTTCCCACTGAGCTTTTAAGTTACCTATAGTATCAGTTATGCTGCCATCCTTATTATCATCTAAAGCAGTTATAATGCCTTGAACTTGATTTTTTAAAGAAGTATCATCATAAGCCTTTGGGATTGAAGCAGTAATAGATACGAGCTTATTAGATAAAGAAGTACTTTCACCTCTAGCAGCAGTTATTTCATCAGTAACTGATTTTAATGAAGCTTCATCAGCTTTAGAAGCTACAGAAGTTTTTATATCGCTAACAGTGCTTGATAATTTAGTAAAGTCAGCCTCATCTGCTTTTGCAGCTATAAGATTTTTTAAAGCAGTGTCATCATAGCCTGAGCCTGAACCAGTACTTATAGAATTAATTCTTTCAGCTAAAGAAGCACTTGAACCTCTAGCAGCAGTGACTTCATCAGCTACTGACTTTAATGATGTAGCATCAGCTTTAGAAGCTACGGAAGTTTTTATGCCATCAACAGCACTTGATAATTTAGTAAGATCAGCTTCTTCTGCCTTATTATCTACAAGTTTTTTCAAATCGCCATCTGCAGCTTCCCACTGAGCTTTTAAATTTGCGATAGTATCAGTTATGCTGCCATCTTTATTGTCATCTAAAGCGGTTATAATGCCTTGGACTTGATTTTTTAAAGAAGTATCATCATAAGCCTTTGGAATTGAAGAAGTAATGGATACGAGCTTATCAGATAGAGAGGCACTATCGCCTCTAGCTAAAGTTACTTCGTCAGCCACAGTTTTTAGGGAGGCTTCATCGGCTTTGGTAGCTATAAGGTTTTTTAAAGTAGTATCATCATAGCTTGGATTTTCAAATTTAGGAACTCCAACTACTTCTGTTGTTAGTAATACAATATTACCGGCTTGAAGACCCTTAGTAAAAACTATTGTATTAGCATCTTTTTTTGAATAATCTTCATCATCTATGGCTAAAGCACCATCAACAAATACTTTAAGAGTATGTCCTTCTTTCATAAAGCTTTCTTTGCTTGTGAAGGTAGTTTGTCCCTCTGTAGCTGTGAAAACCTCATACATTCCTCCATATTCTTCCTTCATTTTTTTCTGTAGCCTATTAGCTATTTGCATACTTATAATATCCATAAAATCACCTTTATTTAAATTTATATAAAAGAGTTTTGTTAAACTCCTGTGGGCGGAATAATTGCTTCTGAAGCCTTAATTTTAACATCTTCAATTATCTTGTCGCAGTAGCCACATTTGTAGCATTTATGAGAGCAGTTAAACTTTGTACTAGCATAAGCTTCTGGAAATTTTTCATTATCAAGGCCGTAAGTTGGATTGAAGGGCACATCTACAATATCAAGTAAATTTCCTGAGTATTTTCTTTCTCCATAGATTTTTATCCATTTCAGAATTTCATCTGCTGGGTGCTCTCTTCCAGATATTTTATACAAATCTATAAAATTATCATAAAGGCCTAAGTCTTCAGGCCTTAAAAAGGAAGTCTCCCTTAAAACATTTATCTTTCTATTTTCCATGGCAAAATTGCACAGCTTAGAGCTTGGCATAACTTGTCTTTGATTGCTAAATAGTCTCCATTCGTTAATGTTGGAGGTGTCCATTTTATCTACCATAATATTACATTGAATATCATGGTGTTCTACATGAGCAGCGCAGTTGTACATACATAAATGGTTTACTAAAATCTTTAGTTTTAGCTTATTATATTTAGTTCTAATGTAATTTAAAGCATCGCCTTCATTTAAAAAGTTATTGTAAAGGCATATGGAATCTATATATGGATGTACATACATTAGTTGATCTATTTTTTCAACAGAATCTATGTTGCTTACTACAGATAATTCTATTTCATAGCCTAAGCTTTTTATATATTCACCTTGAAGTTTTAAAAAGGTTAAATTTGATATAGTAACCTTATCAGCACCCAAGGGTTTTATTCTTTCAAGCTCTCTAACGGTGCGTAGAATTGTGGACATTCCTGTATCTAAATCTAAAATGGGCTTACTCCCCAGTATATTAATCTTTAAATCTAATTCTTTAGCTTTTTTTATTTGTATGTCAAAAATAGTTTTATATTCATCAAGTTCAGCCTTTGAATAAGACCTACCACTTGGCATTATATCGTAAGGAAGTGGCATAAATATTTCACCAGCATATTGAAGCTCCTCTAAGGTTAATAAATCCAATAATTTGTTGTCCTTGGTATAAGGTATAGATAATTTTCTCATAATCTTTCTCTCCTATAGTAAAACTATTTTTATTTTCCTTACACTATTTGTGGTATTGGTAATAGTGACGGTTTTGTCTAAATCAGAATATTTTATGTCAATAGTATAAGGATTTGAAAGGGTGTAATACTGTTTAGTTTCATTGCTGTGAATAAATTCAACTGATCGTAATATTGGTGTTTTCCATATATCTGTGGTTTTCATAATGGCAGCTATAGATAAAGAACCTTTTTTTAATTGATTAAGTTCATTATTTGTTAGAGCTAGTAGTGTCTCAATTGACATGCTTTGTGCTAAACTTACATGATTAACAATTTGCCAGGTTGTTCCGTCCCAATACTTCCACTGCAGCTGATTAGCATCCTCTGATAAAAGAAAACGCATTTCACAAGGATCATGATCGATGAATCTATCTACCTTTATGCTTGTGAAATCCAACCACTTACTTGAATCTATAGGTACACTATTATATATATAGGCTTCAGTGTTATGAATGTAATGTACTGGGGAGAAATAAATGTCCATGCCAGTAAAGGTAACTGTACCGCAGCCTCTATTGTAACTATAGGGAACCTCCATTCTTATTCTTATATACCTTAATTCTGTATTGAAATTTATTGTGCCTGCTTCAGTTCCTGAATATTTAGCTATATCAGTGTATTCCTTACCATCTTCAGAAAATGAAAAAGTGGTTATTTGATAGCTTAGAGATTGTATACTTTCATTATATTGTACGGTTGATGGTACTCCATGATTTGCATCATATAAACTAAATTCTAAATTTGTAAGATAATTAATCCATACATTCTTTTTAAAGTCAAAGATTACATCTACCCATCGGGTAGCTTCACCAGGTAAATCCCAATATACAGTATATCCACCAGCCCGTATATATTTATTACCCCACCACCATCCATAAGAATAACTAAAACTAAAGGTACCTCCATTTTCAAGCATTTCATTAATATCTCCTGAGGTTGGGGCAACAGAAGCTGTCACATCAAACATCGGATAGGACACAGGACCTAGAGCACCTGCATTATTTAAAACATTTTCAGGACATATATAAGCGTTATCTTTATCATAATCCGTGCTTAAACATGCCTCTGTTTCATCAAAACTAATTCCGGAATAGGTAAATTCTTGGATAGTTTTATTGTTATAATTAATAACATCACTATAAGGAATATAAGAGGTTATTTCATCCCAAAGTTGAACGCCCCTAAAGCTTGGTACATTTTCAATTACATAGTATTCGTTAGGCTTTAAGGTTGGCACTTCTATAACCTGAAGGGCTGGAAGAACTTCACTTGGAAGCTCGCTTGGAACGGTGCCCTTTTGAAGAAAGGTATCATGCATTAAGGTTACAGATTGTTTAAGAGCATCTACACTATCACTTAAAACCTCTTGGGAAAGCTTTATAGTGTTAATATTATCTTTAGTTTCATCTCGTGCATCTATAATGGCTGTTTGATTTTGAATTATATTTCTTATAACCTTAATATACTTAGTTTCAGTAGTTGAATTGTTTTTATATAGTAAACCATTATCACCCAGTAAATATTCCGCTACATTAACATTATCTATTTCCTGCCATCTAATATCTAGGTAGTTATCAATATCATAACCACTTAATTGAAATTGAAAGGTAGGATAAAGGCTGTAGGCTTCATAATAAATAAATAGCAGTGGAGATATAGTTAAAAATTTATTTGTTAAGCTGGTTGGATTAATACTTTCAAGGCATCTTTTGGTCATGCCTTTAGATAAAATTTCATCATCAGCTATGACTTCGAAGTAATCATTGTCAAAATTAACAGTTATATTTTGCACACTGGCATTAGGAGTTATTAATTTTACTTTTATATAAAGCCATTCACTTCCAGCGCGTATACTTTCAAAGTTGGAGTCATTTAGCTTACTTAAAGCATCTGAGGTCATGCCTTTATTTGTATACAAAAGCCAATTTAAATTTGAATTTATATAATAATAATTATAACCATCAAAGGAAATTGAATACTCTATATCATCAATGGAGGCAGCAGCTTGGTTAGGTAGTATAGAAGCTATTTTAGAGTTTTTGCCTATATAAGTTTTAGAAGTATATTCTTCATCAAAAGAATATATAGGTTTAAGATTATTAGCCTGCACAGAATAACAATCAGCTTCCATTATAGGTTGAAGAGCACCTATACCATCACAGCCTATATATATGTTTACAGGAAGATTACAGCCTATTTTTGAGTAGGTTGAAGTGCTTACTGGATCTGTATAATTATTACTAGTAGTTTCAGTGCCACTGTAAATATCCTGAGGGATTACAGCACATACTGCTCCATTTTCAGTGGAATTGTATGGTGAAGAATCCCAATACCAGTATGCCCAGTAGTACCCACTCCATATTAATCTATGGTGACCAAGTGAAAAGGTATTATTAAAATGAAGGATGTTAATTGGATAGCCTTTTATAGAAGAACTATTTAAGCCAAAACTAACGCTTGAAAATACACCGTCATAATAGGAGCTAATTCCTAAACTATAAAGACTATACATAACAACATTTACAGCATCAACTTTAATTATTTCACCATTAACTGGTGTTACAAAAACTTTTATAGCCCTACTGTCTATTACTCTAATTTGTATATTAAGCTCCGAGCCTCCAAGTGTGACTGGAATTATATTGTTTATATTGTCTAAACTAAGAGGTATTTCATAATTTTCACCCTTCAATGTTATAAAAATTTTATAAGCTATATTTGTATAAGGAAGCCAAGCATTATAATTTGAATAGGAGCTTCCATTCTTAGTCATTGTTATATTACCCAATTGTCCATTAGGAGCATTAATAGGTGACTTTTCATACAATCTTGAGTATAAATAAGTATTGGATAATTTATTTACAGCACCATAGCTTTGAAGACTATCTTGAACACATCTATAGCCTTTGGAATCATAAAAGTCCTGAGATAAAAGATTATAAGTTTTTGGAATATAAGTATACAAAGGCTTAGAACCATCACCAAGCATATTAGCTAAGGCATATTTTTGAACTATTAATTTATTAGTATCTGAACTGCTTTTAGCTTTTATCATAAGCTTTGTATTATCTAGATCAAGTATAAACTGATTACGAGAGGCAACTATTTTAGAAGGTTGATTGTATTTAAGAGAGAATAGTTTTATATTGCTTATAGAAATGCTTCTATTACTTACTCCATCATAGGCATTTATAATAAAACGTATGCTTTTTATAGCAGCATTGGAAGGTGGTTTAAAGTCTAGTTTTTGCTCACCAGTTGTTATGTTTACGTTGTAAATATTATCCCAAGTGCTTCCGTCCTCTGAAGTATCAATTTGAAAGTTAGCATAGCTGCTGTTAGTTGTAAAATCAAATATGGCTTCACATATGGGAATAATTTCGGTGAAACTAAACATAACTGTTACATAACCTCTAGCTATATTCCAAGTATTTCCGTTTAGAGAATTTATTAAATGGTTTGTATAGTTTATTGATTTATCAGGGTTAACTATAGACGAAAAGTAGTCTGTAGCTGCTGTACATAAATTTCCAATTATACAGCAGTCATAGGTATCATTATTCATAGTTATTGCAGAGTTTAGTGGAAGCTCATAAAGCTCAGAAAAACCATTGGCGTAGATTGTACCATTTCTTAAATTGCAAAAGGCTTTGTCATAATCTACATCTGTATCGCTGTTGAAGCTTATAGTTTTTAAGGCTGTTTCAAAGCTTGTGGCAGACATATAAGCCTTAGAAATAGTGTATAAACCATCATTGGGTAAAGTAACAGTGGAGTTTGGCGTTAAGCTAATTAAATCTTCCTTGTGAGAGACCTTATTGTCTAAAGAAACTAAAATATCTTTATTAACATCTTCTATAACACCGGTATTATTTTTAGGAATTTTATTTATTAACTCAGTTCTTAAACTGTTTAACTTATCATCTACTCCATTTGCATATAAGCTGTTTTTTACTACGTTATTTTGAATATTTGAGAGTCTATCATTTAAAGAAGGAAAGCCCTCTCTAGCACTAGTAACTTCAGGAGCTTCTTTTATTCTATTATCTATTTCATCATCTAAAGAAGTACTTTTACGCCTAGCTGTTTTAATTTCTTCAAAAAGATTAGAAAGGGTTAAATATAATTTGTTTTTCAATTGTTCCACCTGCCTTTATGAATATTTTATGAAATAACAAGTTTAGTCTTTAAGTCTCCTCCTGTTGTGTTTATGGCAGTAAGAGTGTGGTGAATACTAGAGTAATTTAAGTCCATATCATAAGGCTGAAGAAGTCTATAATAAGGTTCTGTTAAATCATCGTGTAATATTTCTATGGAGCTTAAAACTGGTGTTTTCCATATGTCTGTGGTTTTCATTATGGCACAAACGTACAAGCTTCCTTTGGTTAATAAATTTAGTTGATCTTTGGTTAAAGCTAAAAGCGTTTCAATTGACATAGCGGAAGACAGAGAGATTTCACCATGGTTTTGCCAATTTGAACCATTCCAGGCTTTCCAAACATTGTGGTTTTCATCATCAGAGAGTAAAAATTTCATTTCACAGGGATTGTGATCTATAAATCTGTCTATATTGAAGCCTTTAAAGTTAAGCCAAGAGGTGGTATTTATTGGAACGGTGTTAAATATATAGGCTTCTGTGTTGTGAATGTAGTGTACTGGTGAAAAGTACAGGTCAACACCAGCAAAGGCAACTCGTCCAGCGCCCTTATTCACGCTATAAGGAAGCTCTAATCTTATTTTCAAGTAACGAAGCTCTACGTTAAATACAACACCTAGATTTCTGTTATCTCCATAGTAATGACCAACCTCAGTGTATTCCTTGCCATTAAGGGAGTGATAAAAGGTGGTGATTTGATTCCCTAAACGAATAGTTGGGGTATTACCTCCTTGTATCCATTGTCCAAAGTAAAGGTTGTTTAAGTAATTTATATAAACAGGTTCTCTAAAATCAAAGATTACGTCTACCCACCTTGTATTTTCCCCTGGTAAATCCCAGATTGTAACAGTTCCTGAATTAATAGACCATTTATCATTATGGTACCAACCATAATACCAATCATAAGAATCACCTGTTTGCCCGCTATCTTCTATAAAAGCCTCCATGGAATTACCACTAGGAGCTACTGAGCAGCTTAAATCAAACATTCTATAAACGTAAGGTCCTTTAGGGTCTGAGCTATAAGAAATAGGCGCTTCTGGGCACATGTATGGATTGTCCCTGTCGTAATCCTGCGAAAGTACAGCACCACCATCCTTAACGTCTATTAGGTTTGTGGTGTAATTTTGGCACATTGCTTTATTAAAGGTTAAGGTATCTGTATAACCTACAAAAGAAGTAAGCTCTTCCCAAACCTGTACATTACGAAGGTTATATATATCCTTGATTAAATAAGTGTCGCCGCTGTGAAGCATTGGAAGTTCTACTTCTCTAATGGAGGGCAGTACTACATCAGGAAGTTCACCTGGAACTGTACCAGAGTTTAAAAAAGTATCATGCATCAAGTCTATAGACTGTTTAAGTTTTGTCATGTCCTCCTTAGCTATAGCCTCATTGTTTTCAATTACAGCTAAAGCTTCTTTGGTTTCATTTCTGACGTCTACCACAGCAGATTGATTTTCTATTAAGGTTCTAACAACTTTTATTAGCTTAGTATCCTTTGAGTTGTTTTTATACATTAGTGAATTGTCACCTAGTAAATATTCCACCACATTAACATTGTCTATTTCCTGCCAGTGTATATCCATGTAATTGTATATATCAAAACCTTCTAATTCATATCTATAACAAGGATATATGCTTTTGGTGCAGGTTGCTATTAAAAATACTGGGGATACGCTGAACAATTGACTTACTAAATCTTCTGGACTTATGGCTTCAATTACTCTTTTAGGCATTCCTTTATCTAGAATATCTGTGCTGTCAATTCTAATAAAAGAGGACTTATCAAAATTAAGAGTAATGTTTTGCACACTAGCATTAACATCAGTTATTTTAATTTTTATATAGATCCATTGACTATCATTTCTTATTTTAGCTATAACTGAATCATTAACCTTTTGTAAGGCATTTATGCTCATACCTTTATTTGTGTATATAGTCAAATCTGAAGTTTCTGGATTAAATACATAATAATTGTAGTTATCAAAGGAAATAGCATAACCTATACTATCTATGCTTAAAGCAGATTGAGAAGGAAGAATAGCTGACAGTGTATTTGAGGTTCCTATATATACTTTTGATGTAAACTCTTCATCAAAGGTATAAACAGGTTTTGATGTGTTTCTTTCAACATTAACTATATCTTTATCTATAGTGGAAGCTAGATCTTTAGTGCCATCACAGCCTAGGTAAATAGTTGCTGGAAGACTTATATTCATTTTTTCATATGTAGTATTGTATACATTAGTTAATAGAGTTTTTGATACAACGCTTTGACCGCTGTAATTGTCATGAGGAATAATTGCACAAGCTCCATTTTCAGATATATTTCCAGTATAGTACTCATAGTCTTTTGAGTAAGCAGTTATAGTATGTGCTAAATTGTAATCAACATTTACATTAAGTAAATCTATTGGTATACCTCTAATAATTTCATTGTTGGTAGAATTGTCCATAGTAGAGAAAATAGTGTCCCAATAGGTATTTCCATTATTTAGATTGTAAGCCCCAAATAAATCAACCTTTAAAGAATCAACCTTTATATTTTCACCATCTAAATTAATATCTACTTTTAGTACACTGCTCTTTAGTAATCTAATTTTGAGGGTTAGAGAAAGGTTTCCTAAAGTTACGTAAATTGTATTATCTATATTATCCATAGATATAGGTATTTCATAAGTTGCACCATTATATATTATAGAGGCTTTGTAAATTATATTGCCGTAGGGCAGCCAGGAGTTAGAGGTGCTGTAGGAGCCTTCCTTTGTAATAGTGGAAGTTCCAAGAGTTCCATTAATGCTTGGGGAAGGTGATTTGTCATAGTTTTCAGTAGTTATATACAAACTACTTGAGGTATCAAATTTATAGTGATTTTCAATACTGTCAGTTACAACTCTATAACCCTTTGAGGAGTAAAAATCTGAAGGTATTAAGGTATAGTTTTTTGGTATATAAGTAAAGTGATTTTTGTTTTCGTTAATGTTTGTTATGGCATATTTAGTGAGATTAAACTTACTATTTTCAGTACTACTTTTAGTTTCTATATTTATTTTGTCAAAATCCTCATCTAAAATTATAGGCTGAAGCATGCTAATTAAGTTAGAAGCTGTATTATATTTTTCAGAGTATAGCTTAAGGCTATTTAAGGTTATAGTTCTACTTGAAATACCATCATGAGCATCTATAGTAAACTTTAAATTTTTAACTAAGGTTGAGTTTGGGAGAGTAAATTCCATTTTTGTTGAAGGTCCAGTATAAATATCTATCCAGGTTATACCATCCATGGAGCTTTGCACAGTAACCTTAGACATAGTTCCACTTACAGCACTGTCCAAATGAAATTTACACAGAGAAATTGGTTCATAAAATGAAAAAGTAATGGTTACATACTCCCTGTTTATATTCCAAGCTCTTTCATTAAAGCAGTTTATTAAGTGGTTATTATAGTTATCCTTAAAGGAATTATAGTCTGTAACTATATTTAATAGATTTCCTACAATGGCTGCATCGTAAAAATCATTACTGCTTATTAAAGCAGTATTTAGAGGAAGCTCATATAGGTCAGGTTCCACCATTGAAAGTAAGCTTCCATCTTTTAATAATTGTAAGTTTTTATCATACGAAACACAGCTATCGTTATCATAGCTAACTGATTTTAAAGCAGTATTTAAATTTGCAGCACTAACATAGGCTTTTGCAACATAATTAGAGTTCCCGTTATAAAGTATTGCATTGCTAGTGGGCTCTATAGTTAAAATATCTTCCTTTGTTGCTGTTTTAGTGTCTAAGGATACTAGAATATCTTTAGAAGAATCCTCTATTACAGCAACTTTAGGAATACTAGGCATTTTATCTAATAATTCTTTTTTAAGAGAGGATATTTTATTATCTACATCTGCATCATCTAATTTATTAGAGATAACTTCGTTTTGAAGGTTTTCTAATCTGTTTTTAAGGGAGCTAAAACCATCTCTAGCTGAAACTATTTCAGGAAAAGAGTTTAATCTATTATCTATTTCACTATCAAGAGTAGAACTTGTTCTTTTAGCTAGTACAATTTCGCTATAAAGTTTTTCAAGGGTAGAATACAATTTGTTTTGCAAAAAATCTCACCTACTTTATTAATACTTGCAAGTTACTTCAAAATCGTCTATTAAAGGAAGTATAAAATTGATTTGATTATTCTTAATTGTGTAGTCTTCGCCACAATTAAGAAGTACACCTTCCAGATATATTGGAGTTTTATCCGTTACGTTAGAGGGAATATCATAAGTTGTAACTGAGGCTTTTACTGTAAAAGTATATAATACACTGGAAGTGTCTAGTTTAGTTTCTAGCTTAGTTAGCCTGTTTAAAATATCTGGAATCTCTATAAGCTCTGAATTACTATTTGGAAGATAAGTTTCGAGATTTTCAACTCTAGCCAGTAACTCTGCTGTGTTTTTTACTAAAGTAGCAGCAACACTGCTATTTAGAACTTCTGCTGTTTTTATAAAATCTATAGCTTCTATTTTGGATAATCTATTGCTTATATCCTTTAGAGCCAGGGAATCTGTTAGTACAGTAACTATATCCGCATTTTCTGAATCAATTTTGCTTATATTACCACCTTCATCATAGCTGTAGGTTTTACTTCCAATGCTCTCCTTAGTATTAGAATCAAATAATTCTTCCTTTACTATATTTTTATTTTCATCATAGGTAAAAATCGTATCATAATTAAGCTGGCCTCTTACGTGTTCCTTTAAAATGTTTCCAGCCTCATCAATTTCATAGGTTTTTTTTGTACTTATTTTTTCAAAGTCATTTAAAATATTGTAGCAAGACATATCCGACAATCTAGCATTAAGATTGTCGTAAGATCCTCTTGCGGTAGTTACTTCTGTTGCTATTTTATTTGAATCATTTGAAGCTTTATCTGCTTCATCCTTTATGGAAGCTATAGTATTTTTTATATCATTTATACCATTGGTGTTTTCATCATCGGTTTCATGCATTTTTTGTAGTTCTTGTCCTAAATCGCTATAGCTATCGCTTGAAGCTTTGATATATGCTAATTTATTTGTGGTAAGTGCCATTTATTTCACCTACTTATCCTTTTGAGAAGATTTTTCTTTGGCTTCAAGCTTATTTTCTAAATCCTCCACTCTTTTTTTTAGCTGTTCATTTTGTTTTTTTAAAATAACGGATAGACTATCCATATTTTCAAATTCAAATGCCATAAATATCCCTCCCTACAAAGTATATAGAAATGCCAGTGCACTTAAGGCAGCATCACTTGAAGCAAAAACCGCTTTTAATATTAAGCTTTTAGATTGTTTTAAGAAGGTATGCATAGTGTCTGCTATAATAGGTTCAAAATTGCTGCCTCCATCGATACTTCCATAAAAGGATACATTTCCAACGGTTTGTGCTGATAAAACAATAGTGACAAATAAGCTAAGAGAGATTTCATTTAGATAAAGTGTTCCATTTTGAGAAGTATCAATTAGCTTTATCAAACAATTTATTGAATCATAATATATATTAAAGCTGCCAGTTGTATTAAAAGCTTGAGGTGAAACATCGGTGTATGGTTTACCATCATCTACAAATAATTGATGGTCAGTTATAGGTTTAGATACATCAATTATCTTTTTAAAGTCACCTAAATCTTCAGCAGTAAATATTCTAATATTGGAAATTTTAACAACTCCAGCATTTATAGTTTGAAAAATAACAATTCTTAATCTTGGTGTGGTAACTGGATCAAATTTGTGACATACGTGAGTATCCCAGGTGTTTTGATTATATATTATTCCATTAGAAATAGTGCCAGTAAATTCTATAGGAATTCCATCATCGCCAATAGATATACTTTTTATAGTGAGCCAGTTAGGACTACTATATGCATCATCCACGTTTGCGTTATTATTTATAGCCGCTTGAATTGCATAATTTGATGGAGTGTTGTCTAAAGTTCCACCATACATTAATAACTTATTTATTGCTATTGGGTTTCCGAAATCAAACATTATAATTTTAGGTACACTTAAGGTTGGTGGTAAATCCGATTGAAAGCAGGAATTATCAGTATTTTTTACATTTGCCGGATTTAAACAGCCTTTTGATGCTGCTATAGTTGTGCTTGTTTCTGTTACAACATCATTTGCACGACTTAAGGCTATATTGTCCATAAGTACATCTTGATCTGTTACAAGATTATTAAAGCTAACTATTAATTTTTTTACATCTTGAGCTGAAGTTCCTCCTGGCATAGGTACATAATGTCTGTGCCATCTTTCAAGAGCAGTCTGACCAAAATTATCTAAAACTAGACTTGTGTCATTACTTTTGCCAATCTGAAGCTGCTCTATATAAGAATAGTCGTAAAGAGGATTTATTGTTGAAGGAACAGTACCATTCCATTTTCCAACCGCCTCCATACCTTGTCCTTGTGCAGTATAGTAAGTTTCTGCATAACTATATCCTATATATAATAGAGAGCCTGTTACTACTGAGAAGGTTACAATATAGGCACCTATATTTTGATTTGGGAAAGGTGCATATGCCCAATCACACCATATAGGACCTGTAGGTATGCCATCATAGTAATTAAGACCATTGTTAAAAGTTATAGGTATTACAACTTGAGGAGAATCTGAATCGGCTAAGCTAATGTCATGAGCGTGACCTCTAGTGTCTAGTGTAATAAAGCAGTTCTCTATTCTTAAATATTGGTTTGCTAAGGGCCTTATGTTAAAGCGTATTCTATCATAACCAAATCTATTTCTTGTAGTGTAGTCTCCAACTCTCATTCTGACAGTGTAGCCTGTAAAACTTGGAAGACTAGGGATAATATTCGATGCTGTTCCAGCATTATACTCTACAACGGGGTTTGTAACAGTGTTTTGATCGTCCAATAGATTTAAGCCTATATTACTGTGATTACCATTAGATTTTATATCAATTTTTAGAGTGCTGTAATTGGAAAAGTTTTGTCCTGATTTAAAATCATGTGTAATAAATTTCATGCTGGAGTTTTCTTCTGTCCATAATCTTAAATCTATTAGATTACAGCTTTGAGGCACTTTATTTACAACTATTTTTATTGCAGTTATATTTTGAATAGTTTCAAATAAAAATATATTTGAGAATTTAGAGTTACCTGTTATAGAAGAGAAATCATCACTTATAGTACCATCTGTAGATACGGATAAGGGAACGTTGTACATGTTTTTCATTTTAGTTAATTTGTTAAAGGGATACCAGTCAACGCTAACTTCTGTGGTAGACCCTACGTATTCAGTAGTGTAGTAAAGCTCATAATCCAAAGGTATATTTGCTGGATTTTTGTCCCAAATTAAATCTATTCTGTTAGAATTTCCCCTATTGTTAATTTGAATATAGTAGTTAATAGGTGGATTTTTTGTAATTACCGTGTTTAATTGAGTACTAGTTGAAAGTACAGTTTTTCCAACATTAAGAGCTAGATTAGTAGATACATATTGAGCAGAGCTTCCACTACCAAAACCTTTTAATGAAATTTTTGTGCTGGATAGTCCGCTAGTTTTTCTTGAACTGTCTAAATTAATGGGTAAATTAAATGGATTGTCCCATTCATTTAAATTTTCATTATCGACGATTACCTTTTCTACATTTCCATCACATCTATAGATTTCTAAGCCTAAATTTGAGGGAGGTACATCAGCTGCTTCAATGGTAACAGCATTTACAGTTCCACCTCCTGTAGTTATGGAGGAAGCATTTATTACATTTGTTTTGCCGTAAAGTGTTTTATAAACTAAAGCATAGCTGTAGTCTGAATTTGGATTAAGAACACCAGGATATTCGGCATCAGCGTTATGTAATACCAAATTAGGTGCGATTGCTGTTCTTACTCCGTAATAGATTGAAGAATCGTCCTTAAACATGTCTTTTACAGACTTATCCATGCCGTATTTAGTTGAATTTACAAGCATACTTAATTTTAGTAATTGAACATCTCTTTCTTCATTGGTGTAAATGCCTTGTACTCCACCGCCGCCACCTAAATGATAGTGAAGCTTATCAGCATTGCCCATAGCTGTTAAGGTGTTCTTTTCTTCTACAGTTAAATCACCTGAATTATCGTGAGTAGGATAATTTAAGTTTAATTGATTTTCTTTTAATTTAAAATCAGAGCTTAAATGATCAGGTGTTATTTGACCATTTGCAATTCTATATCCTTTAATTTGAGAAATTGACATATTTTAAAACCTCCTTTTACATATTGTGATAATACTATTTTCTAAAAGAGGATAATTCATAGTTATTTGATTTTCATGTGTTTCTACATAGTCCAGTGTACTTTGCAGCAGTAGACCATCCTCATAAACCATGAGCTCATCATTATTGGTTTTATAAGAAGCCTGAAGATTAATAGCTGTTTGACCTTCTTCACTTTTTATTCTATAAACCCACTGAAATAAACTTCCGGAATTTGAACCTACAAGCCTTAAGGTACTTCCAGCTTCAGGATTATAGTTTAGAGTTATTGAAGTATTTGAAGCTTCAACGTAATCTTTATCACTTCCTGGAACCAAAAGAATAGGTCCATCAAAGACCTGAAGAGAATTTCCGCCTACTTCATAAGGGTTGGGAACTGTAACTGAAGTTTCGCCTTCTGTTAAGGTTATTAAAGCATTCCAGGGGGTTAACGCTTGTAGGTTAACATTTCCACCGGTACCTGTACTTGAAGAAGAATTATTAATTGAAGCTTGCATACTGTCTAATCTATCATTTAAATTAAGATGGTCTCCTCTTGCATTAATTACTTCAGCATAAATTTCATCTAACTGTTTATGTGAGATCGCTCCAGCATGTTCTGATATTTTTGTATCTACTGAGGATAACACTGAACTTATTGCTTCACTTAAGGAAGCTCTATTTCCTCTTGCATCTTTTATTTCACTTACAACTGTGCTTAAGTCACTTTCATTCGCCTTAAGTGCTAAAGTATCTTTAAGTGTTAAACCCTCTTGCCTAGCATCTGAAATTTGAAGAATTGCCAGCATTACATCTTTTAAATCCATTTGTTTTACTAAAGTGGGAGATGTGTTTATAATTATATCCAGAACAGATTTATTTTCATGATTATGAGTTGGAAAATTAAGTTTTAGCTGAGTTTCAGGAATGCCAAGACCTGCTTTTAAATGCCTTGCTTCTATAGATTGATCTGCAATTCTATTTCCACCAATTTGTGTTTTACTCAAAATTTTTACCTCCTTTTATATATTGTTAACTTAGAACCAGTTGGAGGTGCTTCTACCAATTGTATTGCGTTATTGCTCAGCTCTAAGTAATCATCATCTACTATAAGTTGAATACCATTTTCATAAACGATTAAGTCATCTTTTCCAACACAAAAGGTGTTAGAAAAATTAAATAGTGTTTGATTTTCTACAGTTACAAATTTCTCACTCCAATTGAATAAGGCTGATGTACAAGTTACTACAACCTTATCTCCTTCCTCTAAAGGATAGTTAAATTGAATATGATTAGAGTCAACTTCCATATAATCAAAATCATTGCCTAGCCACATTAATAATCCTTGTACAGTAACCATAAGCATATTGGCCCCTGGGATGTAAGCCTCGGAAAGTGTAAATTGGCTTTGATCCTTTAAAGCTGTATATTGAAGCTTGAAGGTCTTTTGAGAATAATCTTTTTCATGATATAAAATTTGTCCAGAGCTTTCAACTAATTCCTGTCTAAATATAAGCTTTGTTCCAGCGGCGTAAGGATCTTTTAATAAAGTGATTTGAGAATTTGAAACTTCCTTATAATCAGTATTGCATTCAAGTCTTAAACCATGTACGTATATAGATAGAGAATTATCTCCTAATGTGTATTGATTTTTTAGAGTGAAATCCTTTTGATTTTCAATACTTATGATTTCTTCATGAATTGGTGAAAATACTGTAGCTAAATTTTCACATATAAAGCTTAAAAATATATTAGCTTCTAGTGGATACGACATTTGAATATGATTATTTGAAATCTCTATATAATCTATATCGGGTATTAATAAAGTACCATCCCTATAAACCTTAAGATGCTTATTGTCAGCAATAAACGTATTTGTAAGATAAAAATCTATATCTTTATTCTCACTTACATATTCTTCTCTAAACCCTTGTCTGTATGTAAAGTCTATTGTTGCATTATCAAGTGTGCCATTAGTACCATTTTTGAAATATTGAGAAATTAAATCTTTAATACCCTGAATGTCCTTTTGCGCTCCCAGTATATTGTCATCTATAATAACTATTTTTCCATTTATTTGATTCTCGCTTTCATGCAAATCATCTTGTGTAACTACAAGAAAGTCCAAGTCTGTTTTGGGGATACCTGCGTTTGGTTTAACATATTTGCTAGCCAGTTCATCCTTTAAATTTACAATGGATTCAATAGGATGCTGATTAGCAAGGCCTCTATTAAAAAGAAGATTATGGTCGTTATTAACTCTTACATTACCTTTTCTAATTACTTTAATAGCCATTTTATCAGCTCCTATTGAAATAATATTTTGAATCTATATTGATTTGAAAAATAAGGTCCAGCATTGTCAGTATCCTTAATTACTTTAATAACAATGTCAACACCATCATGAGGGAGTATATCAGGAAGAGTAATTTCTTCACCAAATACCATGCTCTTTGTATCGGTGTTTTTAATTGCTATAGAAGCAAACTTGCCACCACGATAATAATTTGAATACATAACTACCTTTAGCTTTTTACCTGTCATGGTAGTAGTTTCATCATTAACAATGGTTATGGTGTACTCGTTATCGCTAGAGGTTAATCTTCCTATATCAACTATACTTAAAGGATCAACTTGATTATTATTTATAAAAAAGGAAACTTTGGTTTCACAATCGAACATATCGCCACCATACAGTTCTAGATTGTCAGCTTCAACTAATGTATTTCCATCTTTATCATATACACATAAGGTTACATTTCTCAGTGGCAAAACTGCATTAGTTAAATCTATATAAAAATTACTCTCATCTTTAGAGGTTTGAAGATTTGTCGCATATTCTACTTTCTTTGAATCTTTAATGCTAATAGCAAAAGCGCTAGGTAATGAGTTGAAGGTAACTATATTGGATTTGTATATAGCTACATTTTTGATTATAAAATTGTTTGACCATAACGTATTAGGACCATCTAAGAAGAAACCTATTCTATTGGCATTAGGTAATTCAGAAGAACCCACTAGATACCATGTAGTACCATTTTGAGAAGCATAGAAGTTAAAGACTTGAATTTCATTAATTATTCCATTATTTACTTCCTTTTTCGTTTCTTTAACTACTTTTATATAGCTATAGTTTTGAGGAAGAGTGCTAAAAGCATCATAATAGCTTTGGCACTCTATTTGATCATCAGTAGTTGATAGTACTACAATTCCTCCCACATCTGATAATGTAGTTGTAGGATGCTCAATAGTTGCTTGGAATACAAAATCATCAGAAGGTGTCGGAATTGTCATCATGACACGTTCATCACCATGTAACAACCCGACAGAATAATTTGAAAATTGTATTCTATTTGCATTAGGATGAACATCCCAAAGCAAATTTACTTGACCAAAGTCTTCTTCATAGATAAAACCTGATACAGTTTTATTTATAACTGCCATATTATCCTAATTCTACTAATACATCTAAAGGAGCGTTTTTCATTACTTTAACATTTTCTTTACCTAACGCAAGGACTAGGGGCTCTGCAGCGTTAAGAGCTGCTTGAAGAGATGCATGATAAGAAGCTATAAACCAGGCTTCTCCTTTACATCTTTCGAATTTTTCACTGTAAATAGCTGGTGAGGTATTATTTACAGGTAAGGCTGGTTTAAGTGCTTCATTTATTTCCATAATACCGTCATATACAAAAAGCATATCATATTTAGCATTGCTGCTAGATTCAGCATCTAAGATGTCCTTATTTCCTGCTATATTTGTTAAAGAATCAAAAGCTTTAAGGAATCTTGTATCTGTGTCATAAACACTTGAGGTTAAATTTGTTACTGGTTTTTTTATTGTTGGATGAACATATTTATAAAATACTATATATTCAACTGTTGCCATTAAAATCACTTTCCTCTCTCTATGATTTTTTTATTGTTAATCTTTTACCCTTGTTTTTCTTTTCATGATGCAGTTTAAAATATTCACTTAATTTATCTACAAGCTCTGCTACGGCAAGATTTCCGTTTATGGTAGCCTGCACAAAGTTAGCATTTTTACTATATACATCCGCATAGACAGCCACCCTTTTAGTAAGCTCATCTAAAACTTTATTACCACTGCCCATGTAAGGCTCGTATTCTGTTACAATGTCGGAATATACATAATCCTCCACACAAAGGTTAGCTAAATTAATAGAACCATTATTATTATTATTAAACATTAATTTAACAGTATTTTTACCAACGTCTAATGGAAATTCTACAGACCTTGATGTCTCTACGGTATTAATAAGCTGGTCATTAATGTATATTCCTAAAGTTCCACTTGTCATATATAAATTAAAAGTAAAGTTAGTTGATACTGGATTATCAAGATTAAATTCAATCCATGCATTTGAAGTAATATCAGTATTTTGAATACTATACATAGTTGAATTAACAAACATATTGTTCATTGTATTTGGAATATTACAGGAGCCTTTATTAAGATCACTTTTTAGAGGATCATAAACAATATGAATTTTATACTGAGCATTTTTTAATACAGATACTTCTCCATACCACCTTATCAATCTTAATACTCTTTTAGCTGCTGGAATTAAGGGTTCTGGAATATTGTAGTTTATATAGTCATTAAGATATCCAAGCATTTTAGTTACGGCCTGCCTCATGTCTATTGCTCCAAATTCAAACATATTAGCTTTCCATAGGCTATAAAAGGTTTCTATAAGCTGTCTTAAAAGATTTACATTTACTTCAATATATTCTTTTCCTATATCAAAAAACTCTGGAATAGGATGGTTTACAGGTCTTTTTGCTATAAAGGTTTTATCATCAATCTCTTTGACGGGGTTTATAGGCTTTTTGGTAATGGGATCTAGTAAAGCATCTTTAAATATAGCATAATTAAAATCAGTTTGAGGTAATAGAAGTTCATCTATTCCTCCTGCTGTTAAGTCTAATGGTGGCATTATTTCATTGGTTTTAGCTTTTATATTTTTACCAAGAAGAATTCTTCGTGCTTTTTTATTTAAGTTTAATTCCTTGTTAGATGAGATAAAGTTATCAAGCATAGCTTTGTCTATGAGGTAAACATTATTATTAATAAAGCTTTCAGCTTTGCTCTTTTTTAAAGTGTTAAATTCTTTAAAAAAGCTTGAAGAATCCATTATTTTAACTGAGGAGATTTGTTCATTATAAATATTTAATAAAAGCTTTGTGTTAAAAGTTATTTTATCGTTAGCTAAGAACACTTCATTTTTCATGCTAGAAAGTATTTTTTGCTTGTTTAAATTAGCATATTTAATACTATCTGCTATAAAGGTAGGTGTATTTTTGTACTCAGAGTTTTTGACTATAGAATTCACTAAAACCTTATCTTTAAATACACCCATATTATCAAATATGTTTACTGATATTTTTGTATTATCTATGCTAGAGGTTTTAACAATATCAGAAACCCAAGTAGCCTTGTTTTCATAGTTTGCATTAATTACTATTGCATTTAAAGAAGTCATAACATCAGAAATCTTAATATTTGCATTTATTGAATCTATGGCAATAAGAGGAGTATTTAAAGTTACATTGTTAACTATATCGCTTATGAAAATTGTCCTTAACAAAGCTGTTCTATTGGTTCGTTTTGCTATAAAATTATCAATTGGTTTAAGGTCTATTGTCTTATTATTCATGGATGTAAAATTGAAGTATCTCATGAAATCAACATTTTTTTCTAATTCTAATGTTCTTGGAGATATAAACCTATTAGATTTTAATGGAGCTATATAAAGATCTTTTATATTAAAGCCTGCATAATCTAATACTTCTTTTCCATGAAGCTTTTCTTTTTTAAGTCTAAAATTTGAATTTATAGCATTATCCATTATTGTTTTTTCTAAATCTTTAGCATACAATTTATCCTTTAGAATGTATGTGTTATTAACACCACTATTTAAAGCTATGAATTTTTTAGGAGAAAAAATATCTATATGGTTTATGTTAAGTCTAATATATTTGTTTGGAAGCATAGTTTTGATAGCTTTTGACAACAATACTGTTTTATATAGGATATTGGTTTGAGAATATTTTTCAGAAACTAGATGTCTATAAATATCTAGAGCACTATCCTTCATAATATCTAAGTTTCTAATACTGAAGAAGGTTGTATTTTCATAATCTAAATCTTTATTAAACTTGTACATGAAGTTATAAGATAAAGTTTTGAGTTTCTCATATTTTTTTGCTAACCATTGGAAGTTCTCTCTTTTATAGCGTATTTGTTTGTATTCTAAAAATAAAGCTTTGTCAATATTTATAAATGCATTATTAGTAAAAGTCTTATTAAGGAAAAAAGCTTCAAGGCCCATAAAACTGCTTTTAGATTGCTTTTCCATCTTGTTTACAAAGTTTCCATTGAAATAGTATATATTTGGTGAATTAATCTTAAGCTTTGAGCTTTTGTTTATCACAATTTTATTCTCATAGGTTTTACATTGAAGTATAAACTTGTCATAAAAAATAGTCCTTTTATACTCTCCTAATAGGTGTCCATTAGTGTATTCAGCTTTGGACTTTTCCTTCCACAGCGAAGTACCATCAACGTACATTAAATTAAAACGATTTTTGTACAAAAAGGTGTTATCTTTAAAGCTTCCTTTAGCTTTATTTTTATACAAATTTAGATGTCCTAGCAGATCTAATTTATTATAAACATATCCCATGCTTTTTATAGTGTTATATATTTTTATTTCAGATACAGAAGGCAATGCAAAGTTTATAGTGTTTATTTTGGAGTCTTCAGTATTTTTATTAATAGTGTTAAATGTGTTTATAGCTGATAGTATGTTCGCAGTACTAAGTGGAGTAAAATACTTATCAATATTCAGGAGATTTTTTTTGGGTATAAGGGAGGTAAAATACTCATTAATATGAGAATTTTTAAAAAGGTCTTTTTTTTCTATAAAAGCTAATTTAGAACTTCTTACCTTGTTTTTATGCTGATTATTTGTCCAAATCCAGCTATTCTCTATAAAATTTCTATACTTCTTTTTTAGAAAACAGTTTTGTAGTATCTCCATATTAAATTCTTTCTTTATAAAAGCATAATTAAAAAGTGATATATTTCTACTTGGAACTTTAAGTGCTATATACGCTTTGTTATATAAATTACTTAGATCATTACGGTTTTTCTTTGTAGGTAAAAGATAGCTATTATCTAATTTAACTGCCTTGTAATTTCTATAAAACTTTTCTGCTTCGATAAACAGATTTTTTAAAGATTTATAAGAATTTTGTCTATGAAAATAAGGGATTGAATTGTTTAGTGAAGCATAGTTTATTTTATTATATAAATAGCCATAAACTCCTTTATAATACTTATTATCAACGTTTTTTCTGATAAGGCTTTTATGTGTATCTTCATCATAAGAGTTTATATGCTTAAGAGGTGCAAAGGAAAGGCCACTTGGTACTTTTGTAGGTTTTAAATCATTATATATAACTTGTGTATATGAATAGTCCTGCCTTAAGGGTTTAGAAGGCTTTAGTGAGAAAAATATACCTGAATTAAATACTCCAGTATCAAGGAGAAAACTGTCAGTATACTCTAAAGTTACTCCAGTATTGGCATCAAATGCCTCATCATATTGAAATATGAGTGTTTTATCGAATTCATTAGTATAATTCAAGTTTAATTCTATCATTTTTGCACCTCTATTTAATCACATTATTATGAAGCTATTATAATTAATGGGAATATAGTGTAATCAGTAGCTATATCTCCTTGTGCTGTTACAGATGCTATGTTAACTTCTAGGAACGCATTTCCATTCTGGCTTCCAGAGGAAGGTCTTGTTATATTAAGTGTTTGTACACCCTGACTATCTGTCACAATTTTAGCTGCACTATTTGTTGTGTCCTCTGTTGCATCTGTAAGTGATCTAACAAGCTTCCATTGGAGTGTTATTGATTTTAAATCTGGATACATGTATGGATCTAAGTTCATTGGTAAAACTACATTATCCTTCATATCCTTTAAATCTGCATTTGTTCCTTTGATCATTGTACCATCAACTATAGCTTTTGCTTTGCTAACAGCTTCTTTATTGGTGATTTGTAGTTTAAGAACCTTTAATCCTAAGAAGTTTTGGATATGTTCTGCAACTTTTCCTTTTGATACAGTAGCAGGTATTGATAAGGTACAGTCACCTTCCTCATAGGTAGGTCTAGTTACTTTACCTGTTGCATCTATGACTGAAGGGTAAGTTGGGTTCCAAACTATAGTAGTTTTTCTATCACCGGTTGTATAAAGATTAAGATCAGTGGTTATTTCATCTTCAACAGTATTTTGGTTTCTAATACTATCCCAAGTTATTGCATTTATCGCTAATTCAACTTCTTCTTTATCTGTCCAAGGGAGTACTGTTACAACTATATCTTTGTTTTGAGTTACAGTTCCTTTACTTATGGTAGCAGATAATGTGACTGAGGCTTTATCAGCCCCATTATCAGGTCTTTTTACCCCACCATCTATATTGATAACATCTGCATTAGAAGTCTTCCATGCAATAGTAGAACCATTTGGACCAGCTGCAGGTAGTAGTATATTAGATGTAATGCCGGCATCTGAACCAGCAATCGTTAGCCAATTGAAATCATCGGTTACACTTTGATTATCTGTCTTTCCTTGTTGTTTTACAGTAGCTTTAAAGGTGATTGTTTTTGTTACTGAACCTTTAGTTAGAGTAGCAGTAAGAGTTGCTGCACCATCATTTTTTCCATAATCTGGTCTGATTATATGAGCTTTTATCATGTTTTTTTCCTCCTTATACAGTTTGAATTTCAACTACAGTTGTAGTATCACTAGACCAAGTAATCTTAACATCATTTGCTTCTGTATCTGGAAGAGCTACATCATCTGTTAATTCCAGTAAACTTCCTACTTGAGTACTTAAATTGTCAAGAGCTGCATCCACTGCGGCGTCATCAGTTGTTGGTGCTGGATATTTTACTTGTTTCTTTATGGCAAAACCATAGTTGGCATTTGGTGAAGTTGAGAATGGTGAGAATGGTGCTGTTACAGGGAAGAATATATAAGTTTCTTCTGGTTTTGTAGTATCTTTACCAAAATCTCTATTTACTATAAGTTCATCAAAAGCATATAGAGAACTTGTATCTATAGCTAAGCAATCGTAAAGCATTCCTCTTGGACCATCATTTCCATGGGTAATTTTAAGTCTATCAGCATAATATTCATCAGTGTAAGAAGATTTACCATATAAAGATTTACTCATAAATTCTTCTGTTGTAGTAAACATTAAGCTGTGTTTTTGGAAATAAGCCTTTGATCTAGTAAAGAACATACTTATATCAGTAACACCAGTAGCTGTATTTTTGCCCCATTTATCAGGATAAACAGTTTCTATTATATTTCCGAAACCATCCCTTACGATACCTTGAATATAGCTGTATTTCTCAATATAATAATCATATTTTAGAACTACGTTTTCTCCATCATTAGGAGTTGTTAAAAGTGTTACATCTGCAGAAGTTTTATCACTACTAAAGCTTATTGTAAAGGATTCTCCTTTTTTTAGAATAGTTGTGGTTTTACTTCCGTCTTTTGATAACTCAATTGAAAATGATCCCATAGTGTCAAAGTATTTTCCGGATTCAAGGGTAATACCTGTAAAAGCAGTAAGAGGTCCCAAACCTATTAATTTTGAATCACTTAAAGTTGTTCTTTTTAATACTGTTTTTGTATCACATGGAGTTGTTGAAGAAGATGTGAATAGAGCAAAGTTTCCAGCAGTATCATTTATTGAATTTTCAAAGGATTCTATTTGACCTATATAGGCTGCACTTATTAAGTGTCTATTTTTACTGAAGTCCAGTGAAGGATTTCCCATTACTACAAAAAGAGCTCTATCGTTATTGGTGTTAATCCAAAATCTTATTCTAGTATCTGAAGTTAAGCCTGGTTCCTCTATTGGAAGATTTATAACTCCATCTGTTACATCATCTTCAGTGGAATCAGAATCTAAGCTATCAATCATTACTTCTTCAAAATCTTGATACCAAGCAAGCTTTGACCATTGAGAAGTATGAGAATTTACATACAATACTGAACCTGTTTTGTCATCAATTTTATCTGGAATTGGACCAGTTAAATCATCATTTATGATATCAAACATTCTTATATAGATATAATTATTATTGTGTATAAGCTTTCTACCAGAAATATCAGTACTTGCTTTTGTATACTGGTAAGTTATAACAGGATCACCAAGAGATCTTGTAGGACCGCTTATAGCTGTTACAACATTAAAGGTTGAAGTTGCTACATCGAATGCCCAATCTTTACCATAAACTTTTTTAGTTGTTCCTACTTTAAATACTATACTGCTAACATCTACAGCTTCTTTTTCTGGTAATTCTATGTTCCAACCTTTAGGAATTACATAAGTCTCATATACATCATGAAAGGCAAAAACAACTTCATAACATATATATCTATCATAATAAGGGCCTGCTTCCCAATTGTTTGTTCTAATTGCAAGCTTTGTATATTTGCTAAATTGATCAGTTGGTATACCGGTTACACTTGTAAGAATACCTTCAAGATCAGTACCTCTTAATTTAGAGAAGGAACTGGCAGGGATGTCCATTTCTCCTCCACTAATTAATAGACTTACACCAAAGATTGTGTTTACTCTATTTAATAGAGCTTGACAATTGCTTTTATTTACATCTTGATTATTAGTAGTAAATTGTTTTGAACCAGAATATACGTCATCATTAGTTCCAAGAGTTAAACCATTTACGCCGTTAAATTGATCCTTTAGGTTTATTTCTACAGAACCATATTTTGATGCATACTCTTTATATATATCTTTAGTAATACAATAAGGTTCTACTCCCTGTCTCTCACACTCTGGATTGTAGACTTCACTATCAGCAAGATAAGCAGGCTTATAAAGTTCTACATACATTTCAGTGCTTTTAACAGATAAATCATCTTCAAGATTTAGATCATCTACATTAGATACGGTAGATAAATCCTTTGGAGTTGTTTTAGTTTTTAAGATAATTGTGTCTGAAACCTGCTCTAATTGATTGTTTATTTTTGCTGAAAACTCCTTAGGAGTAAGACTAGACCAGTCCATTACATCAAGCTTATCTTTGTTAGCTTTTGGGAAAACTATATCCCAGTTTTTTTCTTGAATAACTTCTGCATCCTTAAGTACATTTCCATTGGAATCCTTGATAGGTTGAGTTTTTACTCCAGTACAAAGAACCTTAGCAACGTCATTTATGAAACTAGCTGCGGAGCTTGTACCTTCATAATATCTCCATAAATCTTTAGCCATAAAATTAGCCTCCTTGAATTAAGTTGTTGTGGTGGTAGCTTTATTAACAAGCATCCTTATACCAAACCACAGTGTTTTAGAACTGCCACTATCATTGTGAAAGGTGAGTATCATTTTACTATTTGGTGGAGCTCTATATACAAATGTCGATGTGCCAATAAATAACCCTTCTTTAACTTCGCTGCAGTACCATTTGTCGAACCATTTTTGTCCATTAACATCTATATCATAGTTATCCAGCTCTCCATAACCAGAGCAAGTAACAGTGATACTCATAATTTCAACTTCATAATTTGGTGTATCATATTCAGCCACATAGTCACCTAAAATAGCAGGCACATCTAATTTAACCATGGTATTGTAGGGCTGTGTGAACTGCGGAAAACCTACTATTTTACCTATTGCATCTATTTTCTTTATACTACCTACTTCATCAATAGTTCCACCAGCATTGTAGTTAACCTCAAAAGCCATTTTTTAACCTCCTAAGTCCACAGGTACAAAAACTATATAGCTTACATTTTGGGTAGAATCAGTTATAAGTTTCCATTCACCTTTTAGTTCCCCATGGGGTTTTACCTCTGGTACATTATTGGTTTCACTTTTGTCTGATAACATACCTTCTACACTGAATTTATCTAAATCTATATCATCAGCATTAATGAGTCCATTAACCTTTAAATAAATAATTTTTAGTTTTGTATCAATCATTGATGAGTTTGGTGCGGGAAACATTTCTAATACTTCATATTCTTCATTAGAGCTTGATGTAGATGATGTGTTTAAAGCATCACCACCAGTAATTGTGATATTTTGGGAAGCGCTGTTTTGAAGTTTAACATCATTTAAATTTATCATTTTTTCCTCCCTCTAATTATTCAAAAATGAATTTGTTATTTTTAGTGCATATTTTAGCCTCCTACTTTTTTCAATATGTATGTCGTAATTGACATTATTTAATATACTTATTTTTCTTAGCGTTTTTAGGCCTGTTTGGTGTCAAACTACAATACGTTGTAATTCCCATGTTTTCAGATTCTTCTTTTGATTTTCTATATTTACAACTATCATTGATAGTGCAATAGCAGCATTTAATCTTAATAGATTTTGCATAAAGTTCTTTTAATTTGTTTTTCTTCTCTCTTGCTCTTTTAACAGCCATAATTGATTCCCCCGTTATATATAGATATAGCAAATGTGGTTTTAGTTTTTCAATACCACCCTGTACGTTTAAGCTGCTTTCATAAAAAATATATACTCTCAGTTAGAGGAGATTGTAACTTACATATTTATATTTTAAAGATAAGATATACACTCTCAAAAAAGTTATTACCTAATGTATTCTAAAATATCAAGGATTAACAGGTTCTACTCCAGAATATTTTAAAGCATTAGAACTTTCTAAGATTATAGATAAAATATTATACGACAAAAAGTATGTATTTTTTGAGCGCACTTTACAATTATATTTTACATTTTATTACATATGATTTATCCAATAATACAAGTACTTTGAGGAATAATTGTTGTGTGCTTTGCAATTAAAAGTCCGCTAAAAGGCTTATATTTATTGAATGTTCTGATTTTTTTTATTATAATTGTCTTGTATTTGATAATACGGATTTTTTTAAAAATTATTGCAATAATTAACATAATATTTAATACCAGGAGGACTGAATTTTGATTAATAAAAATACCTCGATTACAGAAAATAACTCTAAAAAACCAAATTCAACAATAAACGATATTGAAGAATTATTACAAAAAGATCCTACAATACAGAAAGCAATAAAAATAACAAAGGACAATGATTTAATAACAAAGGATTTTGTAGATAAAACACTTTCAGAACTGTCGGAGTTAATTAGTGATGAGAACACTGAATTTAATATTAAACATGGATTTCAAGCTTTAGCCAAATGCATTAACTATTTAGGAGAAGGTTTATGTGATTCTTATGAAGATTTTCAAAATGAGCTAGCCATAACACATAAATTAATATCAGAAAAAGTTATGCAAGCTATACCTTCAGAAGATATGGAAAACTTTTCTCTTAGAAGACTTATGATATTATCAGGATCTTTAATTGATTATGTATTTTGGAGAGAAGCCCTAGGAGATTGCGTTAATAGAGAGGAATTAGATGATAAAGAAAATAATAAGGATGAAAAGTAGGTGATAATTTAACTATATAACTTATAAATTCTTGTTGATAACTGACAATAGGTTATCAACAAGTTTATAAACGTAAATAATGCGATAAAATGATAAACCATGAAGGGTACATTTGTATTGCAAATGGAATACATAAGGTGATATAATTTATCCAACGATACTATATTTCCCAGTAAAGGATTAAATTGCTGTGTCAAATACGACACATAATTTGGATTAAAACTATACGTTATGAAAAGTATGCAGTTCTTTATTTATTAATTCAACCAGTTATGGATATTTAATATGTCTTTAGTAAGTCAAATGTGTCAATTACGACAACAAAATTAAATTCATAAAAGGCAGAGAGGTGCATAAGCTATGATTTCAATTAACAAGGTTACTATTAAAGCTATATCAGATACTGTACAATCCCTATCGGATGTTTTTGATGCAGAAACAGTGGCATCTGTTTTACAATATATGAATTATAGTGGGTCCTTAAATTTAGAGCAAGTAACATTTATACTTCTAAACTACACACACATGAGCTATCCACAGATGTGTAAGTATTATCCAAATTATAAGGGACCAATACACTATTTTATTAATAAGGCTATAAAGTTTAATGTGCTACCGAGAAAGGGTAAAAATTACAATGTAAATATAACCGTTAGAAACAGAGAAATAACTGACTTCATCATTTCCAACAAAGGTCTGTTAAGTTTATCTCAAATGGCCAATAGATTAGGAATTTCAAAATCTTGTGTTAGAACACGATTAAAAAAAATAAAAAACCAATATTAAAATATTTGAACTAAAGTTACAAATGGTATTAATAGCAGATAATATTCTATAGTAAGAAATAAAAATATAATAATATACTCCTAAAGATAGAGGAGGTGAAAAATAAATGAGTTTATTAGAAGGATTTGAAGCTAAAAATATAAGAAGCTTCATAGATAATGCAGTTGGTAAAACTAGATTTGGAGGTGATGTTAATATGCTCACCTATAATGTTTCGCAAAGCTTAATAAGCATGTGCAAAGCTAAGCAGTTACCTTCAATTACTAGAGAGTGTATGGGAAAGAAAAATTTTTATTCTTCAGACTTTATCTGCTACTTTCTAAAAGAAATAGGACTATTTAAAGATGATGAAAATTATAATTTCTATGAATTATATACGAAAAAATGTGTGCCTATAAGTAAAGATGAATTAATGCCAGGAGATTTAGTTTTTAATAATTTATCTCAAAACATATATATTTATTTAGGAAATGATGAAATTGTAGAATTTTTAAATCATAAGAAAGTTTCTATAAGTATTATAGATAATTCCTTTAATCATTTTGGAAGAATTAGAGCAGCAGATACAAGCATATCTAATGAATATAAGAAGATAGAAGAAGCTAATTGTTTAATCAGTACTGGCTTAAAAAGCGTGGATAGATGGGATGCTTATATTAAACTAGCTTCAAATAAGTACAAGGTAGATCCTAATTTAATAAAGTCTGTAATAATTCAAGAATCTAACGGAAATTGTAATGAAGTTTCTTCAGCTGGGGCTATAGGTTTGATGCAGGTTTTGCCTAACACTGCACTTGAGCATGGATATGATGAAATAGACATGTATGATCCATTAAGTAATATTATGGCAGGAACTAGTGAATTAAAAGCCCAAATGAAAAATTTTAATGGTAATTTGTATAAAGCCATTTCAGCCTATAATTGTGGTGCAAATAATGTATATAATCAAGATTTCCTTAACATTAAAGAAACTATTAATTATAGAGAAAAGGTTTTACAATACTATAATGAGTTAAAGGATAAAGAAGAGAAAGTTATTACCTATAATGAAAATTTAGCTTTAAATGAGGCTAATAAAGAATGTAGCAATAGAATTATTAAGTGCACACGAGAAAGATTAGAAAAGCTTAAAAAGAGAAAAGGTTCTTACTTAAGGTTTTTACTGAAGCAGCAGTAATTTAATATATTTTTCAAAAGGAGATTCAAATGTTTGACTTAGCGATAACAGAATATGGAGATTTTATCTTGAATTCTATAAATAATGAATTGTGTACTGTGGATACGGATGCTTTAAAATTTCAAAGAGCATTATGTAGACTTAAATCAATTAAAAATGATTGGTTTAGCTACGCTGTAGGTGCAAATATTGAAGATGTAGTAGGTATGCCAAGAAGTAAAAATACTTTAAGGCTTATAAAAAATAAAATAGTTAAAATTCTTACCTTTGATTCATTGTATGCTTCTCATGATATTTATATTGAAATGATAAATAAAGTATTTATGGGTTATGAGATGAATATATACCTAAAAAATCAAGACGAAAAATCCTCAAACTTTATTATTTTAAATATTGACCTTATTAAAGGTATGGGGATTAAAATTGGGGGTAAATTATGATACTACTATTTGATAAGTCTTTTGAAGATTTAACCAAAGAAGCAGATGAGAATCTTAGAAATTTAGGTTTTTCTAATTCTCCGGGAACAGTAGCAAAACTTTTAATTGATGTAGTAAATAAAAATATAGCAGACTTTTATGACTGCTTAAGATTAAATCATGTTAACAATTTTCTTTCAACGGCTTCAGATGAGTTTTTAGATTCTATTGGATTGCTTTTAAATTGTACAAGACAGGAAAAGGAAGCAGATGATGACTATAGGGACAGAATATCCAAGCAAATATTGAATACTGCTAGTGCAAATGAAACAGCTATTAGGCTTACGCTTCTAAGCATTGATGGTATAGACGATGTGATTTTAAAAAATTGTTGTTATGGGATGGGATCTTTCAGTGTAGTTATAATTACAGATGCTTCTAGAGAAGATAAAAATGTACTTGAAGAAGCAAGATTTAAGCTTCAGGAAACTGCCGCCTATGGCATAAAGTTTGATGTTTCAACTCCAATATTAAAGGAAATTTCTTTGAAAATAAAATTAATTATGAAAGATACAGAAGGCTCATACGTTAAAAACATAAAAGAAGCTGTTAAGGAGAATTTAAACACATATTTAAGAACAAGAAGAGTTGGGGAAAACTTAAGGATTAAAGAAATTATAAATAAAATTATGACTTCAAGTGAAGATATATTAGAGTGTAAATGTGAAGAGTTTAAAATAAATGATAATAAAGAACAACTTAAAGATAAAAAATGCCAATGGAATGAACTATTTGTAGTAGCTTCAAATTCAGACGCAATTTCAATTATATAATTTTAATTAGTAGATCACTATTTGGTTTTGTAAAATCTCTATGTTTCTCAGAATTTTGTGAAGAGCAAATAACAGATTTACTTTAAAATTAGTATGGCTAGGAGAATATAAAATGGAATCAACATCAATAATGGGTACGATACTAACAGCTATAATAACAGGTACTATAAGTATCATTGCATTTTATATAAAGGAAAGGATTAAAAAAAAACAAGAGTGTGTAAAAGCTATAGATTTACCTTTAAGCGAGCATCCCTTTTTTGTTAGATCAGATATGATAAAAAGTAATATACAAACTACCTTTACACTTACAAATAAAGGTAAGGAAGCTGTTTTTAAGGATATAATCTATAATTTGATAAATGTTTTTCAAATAGAATTAAGTGAGATATCAAAAAGAATAGACAAAAATGAATTACTTGACTCTACTGAATTATATAACACTCATATGGAAGTCTTAAATAAAATTATAGAACATCATCATAATTATTATAAGGACAATTCCTTGTATACAAAAGAGGAGCAAAATGTACTTGATATTGTGATGCGTAAATTTGATCTTTGGAATCAATATAAGATTAATTTTCTTCAGGAGCAAATAATGTCTGTATGCAATTCTCCATTTTATAAGACTGAAAAAATTAAAGCAGCTGTTATACTGGACTTATATTTAGGAACATCCGTTGATATTTTAAATGATGCTGCAAGAACTTTAAATAACATTAACGGTGATTTGAGAGGATTTATTTTTAAAAACATAAAAATTTAATGGAGGTGATTATACCTAAATGGAAATTAAAGATTACACCCAAAAAATAATTAGTGCTCTCCCCTATTGGTTTGAAATAAGGAAACATCCTGAAAAGGCTATTGGAGCTAAATTCTTAGAGGTGTTTGGCATAGAACTTCAAGAAGTTTTTGATATACTAGATTACGCTTATAAACAAACTAGAATAGATACGGCAGATATGAGCTTTACCAATATAGTATACAAAACAGTTTTGCCCTATAATGTAAATTCTAATAATGTTACTTGTGTTCGCTCAAAGGATACTGTACTGGCTAAGGTTGACTTTATAGGAAAATTTTTTGAAATCAATTCCAATGACCTTTCTTATCCAGAGTTATATGAAAATAACCTTTATTTTATAGATGATAGTAAAAATATATTATATGTAAAACATAATTATGATGCATTAAAGTCTAATGAAGCTGGATTTATACAAGTACTGTGCACAGATAAAAGTTACACCCTTCCCCTATCAATTTATAAAGTATGGAATTTTTTTGATGAATTTGGACTTCTACTGGATTGTCCTAGGTTATATGGTGAAACTAATGCAGAATATAAAATGCGTATATTAGATGTATTCAAAAACCCAGCAGGCTCAAATAAAGAAGGACTCATGAATGCTATTGCAAGAGAACTTAATATGAGAAAGGAAATTATATGGCAAGATGCTGGGGTAGATCTTATTATAGAAGATCCTATGGTTAATTTAAGCAGTATTAAAGTAGACGGAATTAAGTATAATGAAAATCAGGTTTATATTACAGATGAAAATACTGTTTTAATTCCTGGAATAGATAGTAATAAAGGTACACAGAAAACCGTATCTTATGTGTCTGGAATTGAGATGCACTCAATACATAATAAGAGCGATTACAAAATGCAAAATGAATTATTTAATAGTGATAATTCTTCAACGGATTTATTAAAGTATTATGTGAATTTAATTGAAACCAGCTGCCCTATTATGTGGGATGAATTTAGATGGGATGAAGCTTATTTTGATATATCAGACAAAAATGTAGGTGGTCTTGGATGCATTCCGACTTTATGCGATGGAAGTATAGAGGGTTTTGCAGGTAAGACTCTTGTAAAAGGAGAGCTTGATATTAATGTTTGAAATTAAATATACCGTGAAGGTTACACTACTAATTAAAAAAAGCAGCGCTTATGAAGATTTAATGGATACTTTTACAAAGAACTTAGATTTACCAGAGGATAAGCTCTATGGAAGCTTCCAGGAGCTCCAAAATGGATATATATTAGATATATTAAAGGATAAAGTAGAATCTTACCTTAAAGAAACTAATTTAACCATTAATGACATCGAGGTAGATTCTTATGAAGTAATTTCTAATACTGAGGGTGTCCAGGTATTCTTTGAAAATCCTTATAAGGACAGTGAATTTACACTATCACCTATAATTAAAGCTTATATTCCTCCTAAAGTAGTAGCAATTGAAGAGCCTATTTTAAAAGGAAAAGCATTAGATACAGAAACTATAGTGTGGTCCTTTGAAAGTTCCAGTGTTTATGCACACTATTTATTGGATGATAAGGATAAAGTAATAGCTGAAGTTCCTATTAATGTTGATCACTATATAGAAACTAAGCTTTCACCCAGTACAACTTATACAAGAAAACTTGTCAGCTATGATGCTAGTGGGTCTTCTAAGCCTAGTGCAAATGTGTCAATTACGACAAATGAAAGAAAGCCTAATCTAAATTTAAAAAATTACAATGAAAAAAGGAATGAAACCTTTGATAAAACATTAGTTAATACTGAAAATACTAGAATTACAGCTTTTCATTCAGGTACAGGCGACGAAGAAGATTTATTTGTATCAAAAGAACCCTACGATTTTCATGAAAAGTTTTCAATGAATATTAATATATCTGGTGTAAATTATAAAAAGAAAACTGTGTATGATGCTATTGATTTTAAGTATAAAATACACGCTAAAGCTGAATACAATAGTCAAGAACAAAATGGAGATATAGATTTGATTCTTCATGCATACCCTGTAGAGCATATTAACTATAGGATCTATAAGTATGGCTTAAAACCAATAAAAGCAAACTACAGAGTAGCCTGTAAGGTTCTATTTTACTCTATAGAAACTACTACAAGTACTGATAAAGATGGAAAAACAGTTACTACTTCAAAGCTCACTCCACACATTAAAAATGTAATGTCAGATAGTTATGAATTTACGTTTTTATCTGAGGCTTCTCTGAAAGTAGATGAAAATGGTAAAAGCTTTGCAGTATGTGACTATATACCCTTTTCAAAGGCTCAGACTGTTAGCTCTAAAACACTAATTGAACTAGTTACTCCGAGTATAAATAATGACACTGAAATTACGTCTGAAAGCACCAAATCTAATATTCCATATGAAGTATTTGATTTTCAAATTGAGAATGACTACCCTTTTGATGAAATAGACAATAGATGGAATTCTTCAGCAGCCAGAGATTTTGGAGCAGGAATAAGAGGTACCTTAAAAACTTCTGCGGCTTCAGCTGAAAATGGTTTAGATAAGAATAGTTTAGTTTATGCTTATGGTTTTTCGGAAGGCTGCTTATATGATTTAGAGCAGTATATTGAGAGTGAAATATCATATTTTGAAGGACAAAAAACTACTCTTAAAAAATCTGATATTCCTTTAAATAATTTAGTTAATATAGTAGATGCCTCTCAGTATCTAGATGCCGGTGATAAATCTATAGTAACAGATATTTTAATTCAGGATATAGAAAAAGATATTGTAGTAGATAGTCTTGATAAAACTGGAACAGAGGATATTATAAGTTCATGTCATATGGTTTTAAGTAGCATGAGTGAAATTACTTCTGATAAGTTATCCTATAAATTTACTAAGGATAGTCCCTACGCAGCAATTAAAGCAGCATTAGCTATAAATATTGGGCAAGGAGAATATATTTTTGTACCGGAGATTTTAGCTACTTCAGGAAATGTGGATTTAGGCTTAAATAAAAATGTAACTGTAGGACAACAGATAAGCTATAGAGGCTCTAAAGATTTTTGTGTAGGGCTATTTGCAAACTTAGTTGATGTAACTAATACTTGGGAGAGTACTTTTCCCCTTTTACACTATTTGACTGGTACTGTAAACAAGGGAGAAAAAAATGATTTAACTGTAACTATGCCTGAATTTCCAGTACCAAAGTACATTGATGAAGCTAAGGTTAAATATTGCATTGAAATAACGGAGGTTTCTAAAGCCGATGCCATAATTTTAGCTAAATTTTCAAATAGTGATAATAATAATTTGGGAATTGTAAATGGAGATGAAGTGACTTTTTCATCAGGCTCAACCTATGATGAAAATGATGAAACTATTGAACTTTTAGGAAATGTTACTGAAGCTGCTCTCGAATTAGTTGATACATTTGAGAAGGAATTTCAATTTAAGATAAGTAAACCAACCTTAAAAGCAGGACAAAAGTATGATAAATATATTCTTAATATTTCATCGGATAACATGAACTTAGCACTTTTTTATGAAGATGAAGTAAACTTTGATGAAAAAAGTGAAGGTACGGTTAAAGTAACGGTAAAAGCTATTCAAGGAGTTACTTCATATTTAAGACCTAGAATTAATAATGGATATTACTATATAAACAATGATGAATATTTTCTTTATTCAAGCTTTGATGCGAGTGAGGTCTTAGCCCCTAATGATGCTTTATCAGAGAATAAGTATTTTAATTTTATGAGTGGAAAATGCACCTTATATAATATATTACCTAAGCAGTTCGCTCCAATAATAGTTGAAGACGAGGTATTAGGTTCATTAAGGCACTCACCTTTTTATGATGAAAATAACACAGCTATTCTAACTAATACTGAAACCTTTATATCTAAATCGCAAAAGAATTTTAGATTAGCCTTTATAAACATAGATCCTAAAACTTTAGTTGTTAAAATTAATAATGAAATTTGTGATAAAGCTAACTATAACCTATACAACAACATTTTAGAATTCAATTCTTTAATAATTGAAGGTGTAAGTGTTTTTGTAAGTTACATGTTAAAGAACTCATTTTGTGTCAATTACGACATTGATAATAAAAAAATAACCATTGAAACTAATACAGACAGCCCTATTGAAAAAGGAAGAATAATGTATGAAACAAGCGTGGCGGACAGAAAAAAAACAGCAGATAATTTAAGTTTAAATCCAATATACAATTTAGAAAGTAATGGTTTTATATACATTTCTTATGATAGCTTTGACCTTAAGGATTTTAATATATACATTAATCCTAAAACTTTAAAGGCAGATGGAAAGGATAATTGCAGTGTTTATATTTTTGCAAAAGATGTGTACAACAATCCTGCTCCTTCTTGTAGCTTTACAATGAGCTGCAAGTATGGAAAGCTAAGTGAGAATACTGCAGTGACTGATATGAACGGTGTTATCTGTATAAGATATACTTCATCAAGTACAAGCTGTACAGATAGCATTAGTGTAACTGCAGCAAATGGTTCAACAAAAACCGTAGATATAATAAATGAATAGGAGGTGCAAAGGATGGTATTACCTACAAAACTTCATGAGGATTATGTTAGGAATGTAAATACAATTAGAATTGGAAAAACAGTACCTGCTAATGCAGTTAATTTAGCTTACTACTACAATAGGCCTTCAAAGGAAACAAATTTTATAATATCCGATTCTGTTAAAAATTCTAGTAAACCAGCTCAAAAATGGCTTACTAAAAGAGGCATATTATTAGGTGATATGGACAGTTTGCCTAAAAGTATTTATTACAATGCTTCAGACTACTCAGGACAATTGAAAAGAAAATTTATAGAGTGGAGCTTCAATAAAACTGAAGAAAAAGAGATTAAGGAAAGCACTATAACCTTAAATAAAGTGGAAGGAAATCTAGAAACAAATATAGTAGATGGAATATATTCAGGAACTCAATATTTAATGGAGGCTGAAATTAACACTACAGAAACTCAGAATATTAGTCGTTCAATTTTAGTATACAAGCAGTGTAATGAAGAACAGGTAATTTTAAGTGATTCAAATATGTATACTTTTCCTGATAACATTAGCTACAATAAAAACGGTTTTAAGGGTGTCCTTTATAAAAATGGTGAAATGCAGGTTGAGAACATGTTTGCCACTGATATGAAGCCAGATTCAAACAATAATTTAAAATCCGTAACTTCTGTAAAATATAAGCTTACTCAAAGATATAGTGCTGTGCTTTCTATGGAAAGTAAAAAGCTAATAAGTTTACCGCTTAAATATAATGTAACTGCACACTATAAGGGTGTTCTTACGCACTCGACTAATGAGTATTCAGCTATTGCTCTATATTCAGGTAATATATCTGAAGACAAAGAAACTGATGCAAATGAAATAAGGTTAAAGGCACCAGAAGAGACAAAAGTTTTAGAAAATTGGTACCCAATAATACAATTTGGAGAAAAAAGCATTACTTATAGAGGCTTTTATGATGCTATTGGAAATTTTATAGATTTAGATTTAAATCCTAACATGTACCATAGTTATACGGATAATAGTTCAGCTTCATATACAAGAAAACCTGTATACACCTTGATTAATAAGGAAATATACTTCTTTCAAAAAAAGGATAACTCCTTCTACCATAAAATAGGTATAAGCGCTGCAGATGAAACTGATGATATTACTATAGGTAGTATATCTTTTAGACAAACTTCTTATTTTAGAAGCACTGTATTAATGGATAGCAGAACTAAAGGCGGCGGACTTATATGTGAAATAGATGAGGCTTTAAGGAAAAAGCTTGAACCTGAAGCTGATTACTATTGGGACATAGGTTATTATGATGGAAGACCGTATATGGAAAATGCTGTAATCATAATAAGACTTGACAGAAGGCTGCTCAAGGAGTTTGGAGGAAGTTTTACAACGGATGAAGTAGAAGCTGTTGTTCACAAATGGATAGCCTTTGGTGTTTCACCAATAATAGAATATGTAAAAACTTATAGCAAAGAAGAACTACCTCAAAGCAGCCTCAAAGTAGATTTTTCATATGAAAATAAATTAGATTTTGTGCCTTATGCTTTTTCTGCACTGGTAAAAGAGTAATTTTAGTTAAAGGAGCTATTTCTATGAATAAAATTAAATTAAGTATAAAGACAAGTAAAGATAAAAAACTGAAATACTATGTGTATAGAAGCATAAAAAAAGAAGATGTATATAGCGGCTTAGAAGGCCTACAAGAGATAGAACCCGTAATTGTAGTAGATGAAAGTTTAGCTGAGATAAGCAATGTTAGAGTGGAGGATACTCTGATTTTAGATACCTCCTGTTCTGCTGAAAATAATATGATAAGGTACCTTTTAAAGCACACAGCTGTTAAAGATGAAAAATCAGCTTTACCTACTACTATTTCAATAAACTTTAATAATCCTGAGGAGTTCACTAATTATGAAAAAATAACTATTGACTTAAGCTTTGACAGTTCAGGAGCAATAAAACAAGCTATAGTAACTAATAAGGATAAAACCAGTACTACCTACTCTACTCCAGCAGATATAGAGAACATTATAACTATGGAGGATGAAAGTATATATATAACTAATAAGCTAGCTTCAGATTATTATAATGTAACCTGCGATTATTATATTGAGGTCATAGAGGTAGAAGATTACACTTCTAAGGATACTCTTCCTGGTATTGTTTATTTAGGACCTAATGCACATGGTTTAAATGCTCCCAAATTCACAATAACTAAGGATTTTTATACGGATGAAACTTCTTTAAAGGTACCCTATTTAAAATTACAAATTGATGATGATTTTTCTGGACTATTTTATTACTATACGGTAATTGCCATAGACCATGATCTAAATGTATCAAACCCATCAGAGGTAATAATTGAAAGCTTAAATCAAGCTGCTAGTGATATAAATTATACGCTTAGGTTATCAACAGATTATTCCTTTAAGGATTTAAAAGGGAATTGGACAGATATGCTCACGGGTTTAGGGAATGCTAGTTTAATTGAATTAGGTAAGCCAGGAACAGATAATTTTAAAAATTTTGGTGCTATAGTTTCAGATGATATTCCTATTTTCAAGGCTGGAGATATTATAGTGAATAGTAATTATGTCAATTCCGACAATGTACTAGTAATTAAGTTTCCAAATGTATGGTATGAACATATTTACGATTCAAGAAAATGCAAGGCATATGAACTTATGACTGTTATGAATAAGGATGTTTCAGAGGAAAGCCCTGCTATTTATGAAAGTGAATATGAAATAATTCCTATAGAAAAGCTTATTGTAATAAAAAGAACTGCAACTAAGGACAATGCTCCTACTGTTCCCTCAAAAATAGGCGATGTTGGCAGCGAAATTATAAAAACCTACTTAAGAAAAAATGGATTGTATTACGTAGAAAATCAGCATGGAGGCTGTCCTTACAATGTAGTTAGTTCAGATGCTTCCACAATAGTTATGAGTGATTTTTGTGACTTTTCTACTATGGAAATAGACAACATAAATTGCAACTCAAATGAAAAATACAATTATACTTTTTATCTGTTTGACAGTTATGGAAGACAATCAAACCCTATTTCAGTACTTGTAAGTTTATAGGAGGCAGTTATGTTAACCTTTAATTTAAAAAAAGAGAATCTATTAACCTTTAAGAGGATGGACGATTTAAATGTACTAGGATATAAGCTTTTACTTAAGGATACAATTGGGAACACACATGTACTGGACACTATAAAGAATCCCAATAATGCAAGTCCAGTACTTCATAGAACTATCCTTAATTATCAAAAGAATTCTACTTATGTTATGCCAAAGGATATTTATTACAGCTTTGATTGTCCTGTAAAGGTATATGTAAATAACATTGAGCTAACTAATGTTCAATACAATTATTCTTATAATTTAAATACATTAACAATACTTTTAAATAATGTTACTGACAAGGATCTAATAGAAGTTAGTTATTACAAGGATGAAATACAGTATGTAGTAAATAATCCTAACAAATTTGTTTATTATATTGAACCAATTATTAATTTCACTCATAATATGGGCGATCATAATATTTTATTGTAGGTGATACCATGAATTATCAAACTGTAAATAATAAAATATACACCAAATACACTAGAACCAATGAAGAAAATCAGTTAAATGATATAAATTATTCTGACAAAATATTTTTTACTTTTAATAATAATCTTTTTGTAAATTCAATGTTTACTAGTAAGGATAAGAATAGTGACTATGTAGATTTATCAATTTCTAAGTTTATTGATTATGATAAATTTACAAAAACCTTTTTGGTTAACTCTGAAGCTATAACTGGTGAACTTTACACAATAAAGGTAACAAGTGCTTTTGGTGACAATGTACCTTTAAATGATTTTTATTTAGTAGCAGATTGCTATGTACCTGTAGGTTCCAGTATTAAATACTTCATTTTAGATGAAAAAGCTAGAGTCTTCCCTATTAAGGAAAATATTAGTGAACCCTTGCATCTAGCTTCAGACATAACTAGCTTTACTATAAAATGTGTACTTACTAAAAATTCTATGGGGGAATCCCCTAAGATATATGGTTTATCTGTAATGTTTTTTGATGCTGCTATTGAAGCACAGTATGGCTTTATCAATCCGGACCTTAGGCGCTTTGATGAAGTAAATACAGGACTTACAGTTCTTACGCGTGATAGAGCCCAAAAGGATAAACTAGTTAAGGTTACTACTCCAACGGATATAACTAATTTAACCTATGATTCCTTAACGGGTAACCTTACAAAGGTAGAAACCACAAGTACTGAAGAAGGCTTTACTAATACGGATTTATTAAACTATGGAGCTTATGTAGATAGTAATAACGAAACTAAAACAGTGTTATTAAGCGTTTTAAGCTCATCTGTAAATAATGAAGCTGTAAATAATGAAATCAAATATAAATTTTTTGAGTAAGGAGCAGTCATGAGGATAGAAGAAAATACAAAAAATCTTTATACAAAGCATCCTGATAGAATAGAAACTTATCTTATAAGAGTTATAAATAGATACTTTGATAGTGCAAAAATGGATATAACTTCTTCAAGGGAAGCTATTATAAATGAGGCTGTAAATCGAATGAAGAAGGATATAGTTCCAACTCTTAAGGAACTAATAGAAGAAGAGCTGAAAACAAAGGGGGAAGCTGATAAGTCATGAATATAGATTCTTTACTAGAAAAAAAAGAACTTATGACTAAACTAAGATTTCAAAGTGGAATTACTGACATTACTGCTTTAACCAAGACCATGGGTGAGTTTTACAGAGATATAGCTAAAACCTTTAAATTCACTAATTTAATAAATGAAACCTTCCATAATCATATAGTTTTAAATACAGCAGAGCTTAAACACATAAAAAATAATATAAATTATATTAATAATAAAATTTCATCGCTAAAAGCAACTATTAATGGGCTTTCAAATCCTATTCATTATCATCAAGGATTTTATGATACTAATAGTTTTGAGGATGATATGAATTTTTATAGAAATAGTTTGCCTTCAATTACCGCCTTAAACTGTAAATCAACTTTTGATGCTTATGAAAAAGCTATAACTCTCCCCTATTTACAAAGCAAAAATACCTTGATAGATGATAGTGGAAGAGCTTTGGCACAGCTTAGTATAAAAAGACATCTTAGTGATAAAATACCTTCAAACGGTAGCTTAAACAATGTGCTAGATACTTCAAAGGAAAATTATTGGTCAGAAAGTGTATTTAGTGACCAGCCTATAAAAGTAAATAAGACTGCACTAGCTTTAGAAAACTATGAATTAACCTATGGAGCCATATGCGAACTAGAAATAAACTATGACAAAGAAACTATAATAAATGAAATAGTATTAACGCCCTTTAGTGAATATCCCTTTGAACTTCTCAAAATAAGCTATACCTTAAGTGATGATCCTAATGAAGAATTGAAGGAATTAGTATATAAGGATAACGAGGAGGAGACTTTAAGAAATAAAATATTATTTGATACCTTAGTTTATAAATTTAAAGATATAAGGGTTAAGAAGGTTTATATTTTAATAAATCAAATTAATTATACAAAAAATGCAGCAGCACCTAAGCTACTTCAATACAGCTACGGTTTTTCTAATATTTCTATAAACTATAATCAGTTTGATGAAAGCGGTATATATGTATCAAAGCCTATAGAACTTCCACATAATATTGAAAACTTGAGTATTTATACTGATGAAATACATCCAGAACTAGAAAACGGTAAAGTATTAACGGATATAGAATATTACCTTACATACGAGGAAAATCCAATTTATACGGATTGGCTGCCTATACTTCCAATAAATAAAGATATAATCCTTTGTGAACTACTTAAAGTAGATGAGGAAAATAAAAATATCCTATTACTTAGATTTGAGGCAGATGAAATATATGAGGTTTCAATAGATGGTGTACCTATGAATAGAGAAAGTGATTATGAACTTTTACTATCGGACAATAGTGGACAAGTTTCTGGGATATATATACATGAATTTGATGCTGCTAAAAAATATACTGTGAATTATAGTCCTAGTAAAGCTTCTAAAACAATTTGTTTAGAAGATAAGAATATTGATTTTCTAAGGCTTAAAGCTATTATTAGGAGAAATAGCTATAAGTATGATTTTATAACTCCTAAACTCAATAAAATCGATTATTTAATTACTAAATATAATGCATAAATTCTATTACAGATTAGGAGGCTAACATGACTAAAAAAAATGATTGTATAAAAAATCTTTATAATAAGCCCTCTTTTAAGTTTAGACCAGCTAAAAGTACGCCTATAGCAAAAGATTATAATAGTATGGTAAAAGAGGCATATGATGACCTGCAGCGTATTATTAATAGTTTTACAAAAACTTACTATAACCTAGAAAAGCTATTTAAAAAAAGTGAGAATGAAAGAAATGAAATGAGAAGTAGTTTAAAATATATAGATTTAAAACTAAAAGATTTACAAGGTAAGGTAGAAGGAAATATAAGCTGTAGTGAAATTTTATTTGCTGACTACTTTTTAAATAAGGACTATACAGAAGGTGAATTTACAGATGCGTATATAAACAGTGGAATGCTTACACTAAACATGAATTTAGAAAGTGAGGACATAAAAGATAGCAAAATAGAGATATTACCTTCAAGTAATGGCTTTCCTGGAAATACTCATATGGTTAATACTGAAAATGATGCTATACACTTTTTAGGTGAAAGCAATTTAAATATGGATCTAAACAATATTCTTGACGATAGAGACGATACCTATTTTGAATATGAAATGTTTAATATTGATAAAGCTATTATAGATAAATGCCATAACTTAGGCTTTGAATACAAGGAAAAAGTACCTTTTAATGCTAAGGATAATTGTTTAAAGCTTACCTTTAAAATAAGCTTAGAGGAGCCAAAATTTTTCAATTGCTTAAGCTTAGCACCTTATGTCCCTTTAAATAGCGACTTTAATTCTGCGAGTATAAAGAAATTTATAATATCTGATGGTTTAAATACCCTTCAGGACATACCAGTAAATAGGCCTTTTTCTGAAAATATGCTGCTTATATTTAAACCACAGCTGGTAGCATTTGTAATAGTTGAGTTACAGCAGATTTCAAGCTATGATGGAAAAATTGGACATTTTTATTTCACTGATGCTGGTGATTCATCTATATTTGAAGCTGAAAATACCTTGAATTGCCATAGAATAAACGGAACAAATCCTTCAATAGAAAACCTAGGCATGAAATATGATAATGAGTTAAAAAAGTATACGGGTCCTAAAAACTTTAATGAAGCAAACTGCAAAATAACATATTTAGATAATGAAACTATAAAAAAGAAGCTGTTTTATGAACCTAAATATACTTTAAGTGCAAGGTGCAGTACAGAAATTATTGATGCAAAAAGATACCTAATAGGAATAAAAAATGTAGCTCTTTTAAATTATAGCTTTAGAGAAAGTGGCACATACATTTCAAAAACCTTTCAGGTTAAACAGGGAGTTAAAGCTATAATCTTAGATTCACAAGAGTTTATACCTGAAGCTTTTGATAAAGGAAAATATATTAGTTACTTTGTATGCTTTAATGGTGATAATGACTGGATTGAAATTTTTCCAAAGCATAGAGCCTCTGAGGGTAACTTTTCAATAGAACTAAACAGCTCAATAACTGAGGATGAAAGAAAAATTAATACCCTTTACCTTGAAAAACCTTATGAAGCAACCTCAATAAACTTAAAAATAGTTTTAGCAAGGCCAGTAGATAAAGCTTCAATGACACCTATAGTTTATTCATATAATTTAGATATTTTGACTAGAGGTGATTCAATTGAATATTAGTGAACTTCAATTCAAATTAAAGAAAATGGAGATAGTTAAAAAACTTATAAAAAAAGGCATTACTCCAACCTCAGCTAAAGTAAACCAATATATTAAAGAGTTTTATAGTGATAAGTGCTTAGGGGCGCCCTACTTTACTCCAATAAAAGATAAACCTCATGATATTTCTAATTCTAAGACCTATAACTATATGTTTAGTAGTTTAGGTGAGGATTTAAATGTACTTTTTAAAGCAAAACCAGAAGATAGTCTTAATGAATATTACCTTAATGAAAGTACTGTAGTTAAAAAAGCTACAGAAAAAACTATATTAGAATTTTATAATCTTCAGGATTCAATAAAACTCAATAAATCTTGCGACAGCTTTTGTCAGGTCTTTGACAACTTTTATAATATAGATTTTGTGGGAGATATAAAAAGAAATATTCCTTCTACTAATGCTTTTGTTGACTTGATTAAAGGCACGGTACAAATAGATAATTTTGAAACTGAAAATATATATGTAAGCAAACCTATAGATTTCAATTTTTTAGTAGATACCTTGATTTTTCAGCCTACAGATTCAAGCTTACCAAACACAGAGCTTCACTACTATATAGGTATTGATAATAACACTACTCCTGTTGATTGGCAGGAAATAATACCTAGTGTACCTTTTAATACTGGAAATTTAAATAGTGTAAGCACTTTACTAAATAAGGATAGCTTAGACTTTGGTGAGGAAATAGCTTCAAATAAAGTTGTACTTTATAAGTTATGTGGCATTAAGGATAACTTAAACTTAAACTCTATAAAATTAACTTTAGGCAATGAAATGTGGCGTCTAGATGAAATTGATATTAATAAAGAAAACTACCTTCTCTCAATTAGTGATTATGATAAAAATAAAATAAGTACAACCTCCTATTTAGATGACGCAGCTCTTGATATTACTATAAAAAAAGGCGTTTATTATGTAATGACTAAGGAAATTTACTGTGATAAAGACTTAAAGCTAGAAAATGTAGTCCTTGAACTTACAGATACTAATAATAAGACCTATCTTCAAACAATGATTTTATTAAATAATACTGAATTAAAAACAAGAGATCTACCATTAAAGAAAGGTAAAAATACACTTCAAATTTTAATTTATTTATCCATGGATTATTGCAGCGAAAGCGCTGGCATAAAGCATAACCTAAACTTTAAAGAGTACTCTCTTAAAACTTACGCTGAACCTCCAATGAAAAGAGTAAGTTATTATGATTTACTTAACAAAAATTATACTAAAAACCAAAATTACTTTTCTGTAGATGAAAACAATAATATTGTAGTTTCTATAGATCCAAAAAAGTACAGCGGTATTAAATATACTTTGAATTATAAAGTAATTGATACTAATAAGTTAAATAAACTTAATTTAAAGGATGAGGGTATCTATTTAAGTTTTAGGGTTAAAGCTTCCCTTAAAAGTTCAGACAAAAGTGTATCCCCAGAAATATTAAATTACAGAATTATAGGAGTATAAATATGATATATCCAATAGGTTTTAGAAGAAATAATAGGTATAGAGGACCTATAGAAAGTATTAAACAAACTGAAAATGTTAATGAACTTGTGATCAACATAAACACTTTATATGAAGCCTTCAATAAACTTGAGAATAGTGCTTCAGAAATGCAAACATTAGCTTTTACTAATAATATAAACGAACTTCAAAAATTTAAAAACAGTATATCAAATTTAATGGAGGTAATGAAATATGGAACCTTTAAATAAGCTTCCTTCAATAAAGAAAAAAAATATAGGCTATAGAACAGTAACAGACAGCGCTCAGATTAATGATCTTCAAAATGAAGCTGTTAGCGATATATATTATCTTTTTAATAGAGCTAATAACCTAGAAAAAATCTTAAATGAAACCAAGGACATAATTAATATAGAAAATAAGTATCTCATATTAAGGTTAAAGGATATGGAAAATAAACTGGCAGTAATAACTGATAAATACCTTAATTTAAGTAGCACAGATAAGATTAAAACTTTAAATCTATATCCAGATGACTGCTACATTGAAGAGAGCTCTTCTCCTGCATTTATAGATTTAGAAAATATGGATATAACCTTGAATATGAATTCTAGTACTTCAAAGATTAATATTTATGATGATAATTTTAAAACATCAATAGTACCTGAAAGCCTTAAGGTAGAAGTATATCCAATAGCTGATAATAAAAGTATTTTTGATAACAGTGTAATTAATGCCTTTAAAAAGGAAAGTAATTCATATTGGATTAGAAAAGTTATAACAGACAATTCTGTAAGTGAGGTTAATTGTACAATGACCATAACACTTCCTTATAGCACTATGATTTTACCTACTCTAAATACTATAATAATTAAACCCTATCCTAGTGGTTCTGTAGATATTACAAATGTAGAATACAGCTTAGATGGAGATTTTGTTACATTACCTGCCTTCCAAAACTACAACAGAGATTTAAATCTTCAGTGCAGCACTGTGTTTGGTGATTCTTATGATACAAATGCTTTAAATGAAGTTCCAAGTGTAAAGTTTAATTTTAAAGAACTTAATGCCACTAAAATTAGAATATCCTTTAAGCAAAAACACTATGTGGATTCAGAAAATGGAGGTAGGATTTTTTATATTGGAGCCAAGAATATAGAAGTTTTAAATTGTAAATATACTGATGACTACTCTATATTTTATTCTAAGGCTGACTTTTCAGGAGAAACAGGTTCAATACAGTTAAATGATATTAATTTGGTATTAAATAATTGTAATGAAGTTAATAATAATCAATTTGAAACCAGTTTGTACTATGTAGATGATAATAATATTTCTCATATAATTAATGATAAGCTGCCATGTACAATTCCTACTAAGCAAATACTTATCAAAAGTAAGTTATACAATGGGGATATAGTCCCTGATGTAAATAGAATAGCTATTAAATACTCTGTTTTATAAAACTTGAGATATTAAGGATGTTTGTTTCTAAGGAAAGGAATGTAACGCCATGTCACATTATACTATTAACGATTATAAAAAATTGCATCAATATGTATTGGAATACCAGAAAGGAAAAGAAAATTCTGCAAACAGTATAATAGAAGCCTTTGAGAACTTTTTATTAAGCTATGTAAATTGCATTACCTACGGAAATTACAAAACCAATGATTATTCCTTAAAAAGATTTATATCTTTATACGCAAAAAAAGGTCTAATAGACTCAAAGACAAAAACTGAATTTAAAGAACAAATGGATTATACCGTAAATAAAATTCAAAAAATGTTTTCTCAATATAGTCAGGAGGAACTAAAAAATGAGCTTATAGTAACACTTTTATCTATGGCTAAAAAGTATAAGGATTATAGTAGACCAAGTTTTCATAATTATGTAGATAAATGCTTTCACTACGAGGCTTATCGCTCTTTAAAAGTACTCATAAAAGACCCTATTTCAAGAATTAATAACGATGAGTTTGTAGAAAATATGTACAAAAATGATAACTATTATGATGCCTTTGAGAATTCTATTATTGAAATTAATTATAAACTTTCTTTAGAAAAAGCTTTATCAAAGACTGGTAATAAAAATTTATCCCCTTTTGATTTGGAATCTATTGATAGCAATTGGGTAAATGGTATTACTTGCAATGAAATCTTTAGCTGCCTAACTCCTTTTGAAAGAGTAATAATTAAAGCTCATTACATAGGAAAGGAAACAGATAATGCGATAGCTACAAAATATGGAGTATGCAGAGCAACTATAAATAGAAAAAGATTAAGCGCAAAGCGTAAGTTATCTGATAAGCTTCATTTTAATTTATAAGTAAGTGTGTCAAATGCGACATGAATGAAAAATTAGATTTTCATCAACGTTAATATATATGTATAAGAATGAGCCATTTAGTGTATGATATTTCACCTAAAGGGCTCATTCCTGTATGTTTTTTATTTAATAAGGTTTACCTAACTTTTGATACATAATTACATCATCACTAATTTGCAGCTTCAAATGTCCACAACTGATTATTGTTTCCATTATAAGACCACTGACATACATTTGTACCATCAGCAGTACTAGCATTAGAATCATCTAATACCTTAGTTTGATCACTACTCTTAGTTGCAATAGCATATGCACCATTTGTTGATGAAGCTTTAATAGAAACTCTTTGAGCATCACCTGCATATGCATTATAGATTTGAATCTTTGTGCCATCTTTATTTTCACCATAAGATATATCAAGCATATAGTCACCTAATGCACTTTTTAATGTTACATAACCATCTCCTACATTTGTTAAATACCACTTTTGACCATTAGCTTTTGAGCCTGTACGAAGCTCAACATTTTGTCCTGCTTTTCCTATATTATCTGCAACTTGAAGATATTTTTGAGCATTGACATTTTTAATGTAATACCAGCCATCCTTTAAGGTTACAGTACTTCCCATAGTAGTATTATTTCCACCATTATTATTAGGAGATTGATTTGCTGGGAATGCTAACTGAAGGAAATTCCACATAGCAGGTCTCCATACACTGCCATCATGGCCGCCACCTTGAACTGACAACCAATAATGAGGAATGCCATGAGCAACGCAGTAATTATGTGTAGCTAAATTTGGAGGATAGAAGCCATCCCAATCTGAAGTTCCACATGAAAGAAGTAAGGTTTTAAGCTTCTGTTTTGCCTCAGCTCCGTTATTTGGGAACATATTTGCATCTGAAGGGTGATTGAAGGGTGTTGCAGAAGATGGACAAATATGATGGAAGGTATCCAAATGTCCAAGTCCTTCAGCAAAGGTTACTCCACCACCCATAGAATAGCCATAAAGTCCACGATGATCAGCATCAGCAATAATTGGATAATGAGATTCTGCGTAAGGCATAACAGCATTAAATAATTCTTGATGAGAATCAACATTATTATTGTCCATAGCTACTATAATAACTGGTTGGATTTTTCCCTCACCAATAAGATTATCAGCTAAAGTACTAGCACCTACACACCAACTGTCGAATATAGTTGATGGCCATGAATTTACACCGTGAATTGCATATATTACAGGATATTTTGTTGTTGAATTATATCCTGGAGGTGTATATACTACCATCTTTCTTGTACTCTTAGTTACTGGTGAGTAGTAATATACATCTTGAACCCTACCAGCTGGATATTGACCACCCTTGTCATACCCTGCTGGTGGCATAGTTGGAAGTGAAGCCACTACTGGATTACTAGCGGATTTTGTTGATTTATATCCTGCAACGTTTACATTAGATGTTGATGATGCTAACGCTGTAAAATTAGTCATTGTAATAGTTTGTGTAAACAAGATAGTGGTAGCTAAACCTAATATTAGTTTTCGCTTTAACATAAATATTACCTCTTTTACAAATAGTTATATGATACATAAAAATCATACCATAATACTTTTTGTAAAACAATATATTTACGTAAAAAAAATTTTTAACAACAAAAAAAACATGTTGATATGCACTAAATTATAATGGCTAAAATTCTTATTTAAACCATGTAATGTTAGTACATATCAACTTTTATAGTAGCTATTATGACATAGTGAGAACAGAAGAATATAAGTAAAAAAATAATATTACAAATTAAAAATTATATATAAAACATTGTATTTGAAGTTTAAAAATCCCATTGATCATTTAAATCTTCTAGAGAAATACCTCCATGAACCTCATCAAAGGACATAACATTCCCCTCTTTTAGTTTTTCATTTTCTTTGTGAGAAGCATTCTGCACAAAATGAACATTATTTAGTTTTGATAATATTAAATCAATATTGTTTGATACCATATCTAACTTAGCTACGATTTCTCTGTTGCTTAAATCTTTTTTTACTAGTTCAATAATATACGGTGTAAGCCTTCTAGATTTGGCCTTTTCATTTAGTAAATCATATATTTCCTTTGGCATTGCTTCGGCATTTAATACCATACGTGGTTTTCTTTTATCATTATTCATTTTTTTCACTAGTTTTATTTGTAGATATTTCTGAAAGTGATAAAAGCTCTAAGGCTGTTAGATTAATAGTTCTAGAAGTAGGTTTAAATACTTCAGAAGCATCATCTGAGAGTAAATCATCAAGGAATATATGGTTTTCTTCTGCCACTTTTTCTGTAACAAACTTTAACAGAGTTTTCTTTATATAAGGCTTTAATACTGGCGCTTCTCCTCCAAAATAAACAAACTTTAGAAGTCTATCAGTTTCTTTAAAGGTATCAAATATTATTGGCACTAGCTTATCAGCATAATCTTGAAGCATTTCTGTAAATTCAGAAGTAAAATCATAGCTTTTTCCGCTGTTTGGATCATCCAGAATATATTTTTGCTTTTTATAATTATTTATTAAAAACTTTTCTATTTGCTTAATGCTAGAGAAGTATTGTAAAACTTTTTCTTTTCTAAAGGTTTCAAGAAAGCCTAAGAAAGGTTCAATATCAATAACCTTAAAGCTATTTCTTTCTTTAGGCGGTGTAAGAGAATCTCCAAGCTTTACGCAATCAATGGAACCTCCTCCAATATCAGAAAGAATAGTTTCACAGTTAGTAAACTTATCAACTATATCATCTCTATGTACTATTTTTATCGAGTTATCTTCCTGAAGCATTTTATATTTTATAGCATAACGCGCAACTTCGCTTTCAATTTTACATACAGAATGTTTAACTGTAATATTGATAACTCTTTCCATACCCATAGTGAGTACTTTTACTGTATGCTCACCTAAAAAGCGTGTTGCCATTTCATTTTGGGCTACACTAAATTTAGATGCTTTTTTTAGAAGCCAAATAGGCAGCATCATTTTCATATTATCTATTTCAACATCTATTTTTTTATCATCTGTAGAATTTTTCAAGATAGCATAGTAGGCAACAGCTCCAAGAAAATTGGCATAAGGAATAATACTTGTTAATTTATCATTCATTTGATTAACTTGAGTTTTAATTTCGTGACCTTGGGCAAATTCTCCTACAAGATAAAATTTCTCATTTTCTTTTTCACCATTAGAAATCATAAGTCTATCTAGTAGTTCATTTTTCTCTGTTATTGGAGAAACAAACATACCTTCTGCTTTTTTTGAAGAAATTTCAACTATGTTTGTTGGAATTTCAAAGTAATATCCATCTATTAAAAAGTTTCCAGTGCTATTTCCAAAATCTGCATTAAATCTTTCTATATTCATAAACAAACTCCCTTATATTAAATTAAGTGTTACTTAAATAAACTTTAGTTATATTTTATCATAAAATCTATCAAAAACAAAGAGGTTTGTAAAATTAAGTGATACTTAAGTACACTTAAGCCTCTAAATACTAAACTTAAGAATTTTAATAAATAAAACAAAAAATAATGACTGCATTATTAACGGCCATTATTTTTTTGTTCTATATTTCTAGCTTTCATAAAAATACCTTTAGTTATCTCTACAGCAATAGCATCTTTTACATTAAAATTTCGAATAGTATATAATTTAGTTCCAACACTATAAAAATTAGAAAAATTATCAGAATTAGAATCTCTTTCATCATTTGAAAAATGTTCGATTTGTCCAAGCAAGTGTCCAGTGCTAGTAATTTTTTCAGACGTAACAACATAGTTATTTTTTTGATACGTTATCATTTTTTCATATGGCCAACTACTACTTTCATTTTTTGTTCCGATTATATTTCCTATTTGGTTGTTTTTACTTATTCGTGAAATATGCAATACTAAAAATGTAGATAGTATTATACATACAGCTATAACAAAAGCTTTTTTCAAAATATCACTCTTTTCTTACGGTTTTTACAGGTACGTACCTTCTACAATTAGGGCATTTCACATATAATTTAGTAAAAGTGCTAAAAGAATTAAGTGCATTTCCACCAATGTCAAACACATGAAAACATTTTGTGCATTGAAAATTATGCTTTTCATTATATCTGAAATTAGCCAGTGCTGAAATTGGTACTACAACAGCAACAAAAATAAAACCTAAAATAATAAATAGTATTTTCATTTAATAAGTGCCTCCATGCTATAAAAAATAATTTCACATCATTTTATATTTGAGTGGTAAAACATTATAATTTTAAATTAATTATATCATTTATTAATTTTGCTTCACTAACTACCAGTAAAATATGTATAGAAGAAAACACCAGATTTGCTTACACAAATCTGGTGTTTTTTTCTAGAAAGCTTTTGTATATATATCTTTAAGTTCACTTATAAGTGGGTATCTAGGGTTTGCTGCTGTACACTGATCATCATAGGCAAGTTCAGACATTTTATCTAATGTAAGAAAGAACGCTTTTTTATCAATTCCAATTTCACTTATATTCTTAGGAAGATTTATTTCTTTCTTTAAGTCTGTAATAGCCTTTATTAATGAAGCAATTTTTTCATCATCATTACTACCTTTTAAATTTAAATATTCTGCAATTTCAGCATACTTTTTCTTTGCATTAGGATATTTATATTGAGGAAATGCCGCTTGCTTTGTTGGACAATCTGTTGCATTATATTTAATAACTTCTTCAATTAGTACACCGCATGCAACTCCGTGAGCAACATGATGCATTGCTCCAAGTTTATGAGCCATGGAATGACATATACCCAAAAAGGCATTGGCAAAAGCAGTTCCTGCTATATTAGATGCATGTGCCATTTTTTCTCTAGCCTCAACATCTGTTTTTCCATTTTTATAAGCTATAGGTAAATATTTAAATATCATTTTTATAGCTCTTAAGGCTAATGCATCAGTATAGTCAGTTGCCATAGTTGAGACGTAGGCTTCTATGGCATGAACTAAAGCATCTATTCCTGTTGCCGCAGTTAAACCTTTAGGCATGTTCATCATCAGTTCAGTATCGATTATTGCCATATTAGGTGTTAATTCATAAGAAGTTAAAGGATATTTCATTCCCGTTTTATCATCAGTTATAACTGCAAAAGGTGTTACCTCAGATCCAGTACCAGCAGTTGTAGGTATTGCTACTGAAACTGCCTTTTTTCCCAATTTAGGAAAATCACATATTCTTTTTCTTATATCTAAAAATCTTATAGCTAAATTTTCAATTTCTGCTTCTGGGTATTCATATAATAAGTGCATTATCTTTGCTGCATCCATTGCAGATCCACCGCCGATAGATATTATAACATCTGGTTCAAAGCTAAGCATTTGTTTTGCACCAGCCTTTGCGGAGCTAATACTTGGATCTGATTTTATATCTGAAAATATGTCGTATTTAATATCTATTTCATCTAAAACCTTTGTGATTTTATTAACATATCCAAGTTTAAAAAGATCTTTATCAGTTACTATGAATGCTCTTTTTCTATTCATATCCTTTAATTCTTTTAATGCAAATGAAAGACAACCATATTTAAAATATATTTTTTGAGGTACTTTGAACCAAAGCATATTCTCCCTTCTTTCAGCAACACTTTTAATATTTAATAAATGTCTAGGTGTTACATTTTCTGATATAGAATTTCCGCCCCAGGTACCACATCCCAATGTAAATGAAGGTGCTATAGCGAAATTATAAAAATCTCCACTTGCCCCTTGTGAAGAAGGCATATTAATAAACGTTCTTGAGGTTTTCATTGCGAGTCCAAACTTTTCAACCTTTTCTTTATTGTTTTCAGCATCTATATACAAAGAAGAAGTATGACCATTTCCACCTAAATATGCAAGTCTTTCTGCTTTTTTTAGAGCTTCATCAAAATCCTTAACATTATACAAGGCTAAAACTGGTGATAATTTTTCGTGTGAAAATAATTCCTCTCTTTCCACAGATTGAACTTCTCCTATTAAAACCTTTGTAGCTTGTGGCACTTCAATTCCGGCCATTTTAGCAATTACATACGCTGATTTTCCAACTATGCCAGCATTAATATTTCCATCCTTAAACATAACTTCTTTTACTTTTGCTAACTCATTTTTGTTGAGTATATGGGCTCCTCGCTTTACAAATTCTTCTTTAACATTTTTATATATTGAACTTGGAACTAATACTGATTGTTCAGAAGCACATATTACACCATTATCATAGGTTTTTGATAAAAGTATAGAGCTTACCGCCATATTTATATCTGCACTTTCATCGATTATTGCCGGAGTATTTCCAGCTCCAACACCAATTGCAGGTTTACCTGATGAATAGGCAGCCTTAACCATTGAAGGTCCCCCTGTTGCTAAAACTATATCAGCTTCATTCATTAATTCTTGGGAAAGTCCTATTGAGGGTTCATCTATCCACCCTATTATATCTTTAGGTGCTCCTGCTTTAACAGCTGCATCTAAAATTAATTTTGCAGCAGTAATAGTTGATTTTTTTGCACGTGGATGAGGTGAAAACAAAATTGCATTTCTTGTTTTTAAAGAAATCAGTGATTTGAAAATTGTTGTAGATGTTGGATTGGTAGTAGGAATTATAGCAGCTACAACTCCAATAGGTTCTGCAACTTTTGATATACCTAAACCCTCATCATGTTCTATTACTCCACAGGTTTTTTCGTTTTTATATTTGTTATATATATATTCTGCTGCAAAATGATTTTTTATAATTTTATCTTCCACAAGACCGATTCCTGTTTCTTCTACTGCTAATTTTGATAAAGTTATTCTCTCCTTGGCAGCAGCTATAGCACATTGTTTGAAAATTTCATCTACTTGTTCTTGGGTATATTCTGCGAATTTTTTTTGAGCTTCTCTTAATTGATCTAATTTTTGTTTTAGCTCCTTTGAATTTGTAACTTTCATTAATATACACCTCTTTTATAAAATTTTTATAGTAGTTTGATATTTAACAAACTACTATACAGAAAACTAAATGTTTTCCATAATAAACTCTAGTATTTTATAAATTGTGACTTATAGTTTTATTATATTTTGATATTATAAATACAATAAAATATTGATATATCAATGATTTACGCGTTTTTATTGAAAAACTATATAGTTATATAGCTCATTTTTATTTACAATCATAGTATATGACACCAATTTTATATTGTCAAACATTTAACAATGCCTTTTGAAATTGGTCTGACCAATAGACCAGTTTCAAGGCAGATTAGCTAGTCCTAGCAATTGTATGCTCAAGTTTATGAAAGATTAAATAATAGTACGCAAAAAATTAAAAATATAATTGCTAACTATATTTTAATTTCTTTTTTATGATTAAACATTAAATTCATCTAGAATAATCATAGTATTGAATTTTATATTGTAAGAAGTGAACTACTTGACAACTTATATTATAGCTTTTATACTATACTAGAATTAAATAATAAAATCACATTTAGATGTGGACTTTTCTAGAGAAATCTATTTTCGCCACACAATTATCAGTTTTGATAGTTGTGTGGTTTTTTACGTTTAATTGAAAGGGGCAATAATTTTGAAAAATTGGCATTATGCATTACTTGTTTTTTTAGGAGGTTGTTGCTATGGAATATTATCGACCTTTGTAAAGCTTGCTTATTCGGTAGGCTTCTCACCATCAGAGGTAACAGGCAGCCAGTATTTTTTAGGAACTATACTTATTTGGAGTGCCGTTTTATTTACAAAAAAGAAGAAATTAAATTTAAAACAAATTTTAAAGATTATGATGTGTGGAATTCCGTTTGGACTAACAGGTATATTTTATTATCATTCTCTTAAAACCCTCAATGCTTCACTGGCAATAATTTTCTTATTTCAATTTGTTTGGATTGGTGCTTTATTTGATTGGATATTCAATAAGAAAAAACCTGGAAAACAAAAGCTAGTATCTATAATTATTTTGTTGATAGGCTCTTTTTTAGCTGCAAATATATTTGTACAAAAGAATTACACTTTTTCACTTGAAGGAACAATCTTTGGAATACTTGCGGCTTTATCCTACACAACCTTTATATTTTTTAGCAGTTCAGTTGAGAAGGATACTCCACCAGTATTAAAAAGTGCGCTGCTTTCAACAAGTGCTTTAGTAGTTATATTTTTATTGTTTCCACCAAGCTTTTTATTCCATTTTCATATATTACGTGGGCTGATTCCATATGGACTCATATTAGGAATCTTTGGAGTGGTTTTTCCACCGATTTTATTTTCTATTGGAATGCCAAAGGTTGAACCTTCACTAGGAACTATACTACCTGCCTCTGAGCTTCCGGTTGCTACTATAATGTCTTCAATCGTTTTGTCAGAGTATGTAAATCCATCTCAGTGGTTTGGAGTACTACTTATATTGATTGGAATTATAGTGGGTAATGTGGTTTATGAAAGAAAGGCTGTTGAAGCTTAATTATAAATTTACACTGTTTAATAAGTAATACAACCATAATATATAGTAATGAATTTTTATAGAGTACAGCTTTCACAAATTTCTTTAAAAATCATACACTGTAATAGTACGTTAATTTATAGCAGTTATGGAGGTTAATTTTATGGTTCGCTTACCATTAAACAGCAATGAGAGTGTTAAAATTACTGCATTTCCTCAAACTATAACTATATCAAATTCAAATACCCAATTAGTTGCTAATTATACAATTACAACTTCTCGTGGTGTTATTGAGGTTTTTGATTTAAGACCTGGCCAAACTAAAGAATATCGTGTTGAGAAAGGTCCTTGTACCATTCTAAATATTACTCCTGTTCATAACAATCTCCACGTAGTAATTATTGTTGAATATAGCTTATAATTTTTATAAAGGAATGAAGTATATTTTTTAAATGACCACTAAATATTAAACAAATAAGTTTAATATTTAGTGGTCATTTTATTGATAAAAAATGTTATTTCTATATTATTATTCATAAAAAGTATTGACCATAACACAGTGTCATAGTGTAATATAAAAAATATAGTAAAGCTCATTGTCGGCAAAAGCTTATTATAAAAAGTCTAAAATCAAAGTTGGAGGTAAAAAATGAGAACAATAAAAGAAGTTTCAGATTTAACAGGCATAAGTGTGCGGATGTTACATTATTACGATAAAATCGATCTTTTAAAACCAAGCAAATTAACAGATAAAGGTTACAGACTTTATGACACTGAAGCTCTTTTAATGCTGCAGCAAATTTTATTTTTCAAAGAGCTAGATTTGTCATTAAAAGAAATAAAAGAAATTATAAGTACTCCCAACTTTGATAAAAAACAGGCACTAATAAATCAACAAAAACTACTTACTTTAAAGCGAGATAGATTAAATGATTTAATAGAGCTTGTAAATAAAATCTTAAAAGGGGAAAAGACAATGAGTTTTGAAAAATTTGATATGACAAAGTATTTTAATGCTCTAGAGGAGCTAAAAAAAGAACACCTAAAAGAAATAATAAGTGGTTTTGGCAGCATAGATAAATATAATGACTTTATTGAAAATTTAAAAACTAAGGAAGGTACAGTTGATAAAATTGCTACAATGGCTATAAAGCAGTATGGCAGCATTGAAAAATATGTTGAGGGTATGAAGAAAAATTTTAATAGTGAAGTATTTAGTTTATCAGAAGAGTTTGCTAATTTTAAAAAGGCTTTTCTTGAAGACAGTCACCCTAAATTAAAAGAACTATATAAAAAACTTACAGCTGACTTAAGTAAAAATCCTACATCAAAGAAAATTAATCAACTTGCTGAAGAAATAACTAAAATAGTTAAAGAAGATTACAGACTTTTTAAAATGGACTATGGTGACGACCATTGGTACAGCATGATTCAGCTTTTTTTATTATTTCCAGATTGGATAAATAAAGTTGATGAAAAGTACGGTAAGGGTGCTTCTAAATTTATAGGTAAAGCCTTGAAAAACTGTTTAGGCTCAAAACAGCCTGAATTAAAAACATTAAATGAGAAGCTTACAGCAGACTTAAGTAAAGACCCTGCTTCAAAGGAAATTCAAGAAATAGTAAAAAAAATAGTTGAGGAAACACAAAAAGAGCATGAAACCTTTAATATATGCGTAGGTGAAAATTATTGGGAGTATACCTCAGAGCTCTATTTAACAAATACTACTATGATAAAAGCAAATGATATGAAATATGGGAAAAATGCATCTAAATATATGGGAAAAGCTTTAAAAATTTATTGTGAGAATAGATTAACTTAATCATACACTTGTTTTATTTTAAAAATGAAACAGGTACATAAATTTATGGTAAGATAAAAGGTAATTTCAGATTTATAGATTTGAAATTACCTTTTGTTTTAATTATATTTGGTTTAACGAAGCAAAATATATTTGAATTATGCTACAATATAAATTTTTACGCTTGGATCAGCACTCCATAAAGGTTTAAGTCCAACAAACACATCATTTTGGAACATTTCACTGGATAGATATGCCTTTGCATGCTCTACACTATCGAAGCCATGAAGTACTTGAACATCTTCTTCACGAATCAAAAGCTCTTTAGTTAAAGCTCCTTCAATTGTTCTTAAAAAAGGTCCACGATAATCCGTATAAACCTTAGCGGCAGCCTCGCGATTAGCTTCCTCAATTTTCATTGTAATTTCTAAATAGGCATTTACTTTCATAATTTTCCCTCCAATTTTATTATGTAACTCCTTTTATTTGTGGAGCCAGTTATAATTATATTTCTAGTGCTCCAAAATAAAAATATATCCGTAAATTTATGAGTTACTAATAAATTTCATAGTTACTTGTTAATATATTGTAGCGTCTATATTATATAATGTATACTGTTCTAAATATAGGAGGTAAAAATGTCTATATCAGCTTTTTTTATGATGCTAGGATATATGGTGATTTGTTCTTTCACGCCGGGTCCTGGAAACATTCTAGCTCTAAATACCACGACTCAATTTGGCTGGCGAAAAGGGAAAAGACTAATTTGGGGAATTTGCGCAGGATATGTCTGTGTACAGATTATTTGCACTTTAGCAGTATACGGCTTGAATTCTTTTCTTACCCCTGTACTTGATGTGTTAAAATATGTTGGAGGCATATATATGGTTTGGCTGGCAATACAAATTTTTAAAAGTAAGCCTTTAAATGCTGACAATGAAGGGAAAGCATCCTTTAGAGAAGGCTTTTCACTTCAATTTGTAAATGTAAAAATATATTTTTATATTATGACCTTGTTAATGATTTATTTTATTCCATATATCAGTACCTTACCCGGTTTACTTTTTGCAGGTGTAGGAGTTGTTGGTATTGGAAGTATAGCTTGTTTAACCTGGGCATTCCTTGGGCTTAAAATACAAACTCTTTACAAAAAACATCATAAACTTATTAATTTTATATTAAGTTTATTTTTACTGTATTGCGCTTGGGATATTATAAGGGGGTAAATTTAATGTATCAACATAAAATAGCATCGGATATTCGTTGTCCTCTTGAATACGGACTTGAAATTTTCGGTGGAAAGTGGAAATCTCGAATTATATGTGTTTTATCTGAAAAAGGTACTTTACGATATAGTGAAATCAGAAAAGAAATGACAAACATAACAGATGCTGTTTTGGCATCTACTCTTAAGGAATTAATTGCAGATGACATTGTTAATAGAAAGTCTTTTGATGAGATTCCACCACGTGTAGAGTACTGCCTTACGGATAAAGGTATTTCTGTAATTCCTATTTTACAGAGTATTTGCAGCTGGTCTGGGGCTTATCATAAAGAAGATAATGAACATACAATGGCACAATGTAAAAAATGTGACTATAAATAATCAAGGGAGGTATTTATAATAATGATTAACTACACTTATGAAAAAAAGTTCACACAAGATGAGGTACAGCAATTATTTTTATCTGTTGGCTGGGTATCTGGTCAATATCCCAGTAGGTTGTATAAAGCATTAAAGAATTCTTCTACGGTTTTAACCGCTTGGGATGAAAATAAACTAGTAGGGCTTGTGCGTGTGTTAGATGATAGTGAAATGGTAGCATATATGCATTACGTTTTAGTGAATCCAGCTTATCAAGGTCAAAGAATTGCTGGAACAATGATTGAAATGATTAAAGAAAAATATAAGAATTATTTATATATTGAAATTATGCCAGAAGAAAGTAAAAATGCAGCTTTCTATGAGAAATTTGGCTTTAAAATTATGACAGATGGAGTGGCAATGCAGCTTTGCAATTTTAATGATAAATACTAAGTAATTTAAATTGCTAATTATATGATATTATTGCAACAGTTTGTAAAATATGACGTGATTCTACATAGTATTTTTATTTGCTAAATTCAAAAAAGGTTGACATTAATACATATTTACGTATATTATAATAAAGCAAGTTTAAAAATTTAATACTCTTTGTTAGGTGAGGTTACTACATAGATATACGCTACTGCCCAAAAATGTCGAGAGACGCCAATGGGTCAGCAAGTACTGCCGAATTAAGGCTTTATTTAATGTAGCTGACGGCCTTCATATTTTTATGAATGGCTATGTTCAAAGCTGTGTAGTGCTAAAACTAAACGAATGGAGAAAATAGATGTTTTTTTGTGTCGAGCATAAATCTCTTCATTCTTTGTGATGGAGGGATTTTTTTATTTTAAAAATAGGAGGTGGTTACCTATGGACGATGATCCTGAAAATAATATATCTAAAAATAAAATGTTAATTGTTATTAAAGGTAACTACCCTTTAAATAACAATGACTAAGGGAGGCCATTGTTATGGAACTAAAAAACCTTATTAGTAATATTAATTCACCCTATATCGAATTAATTTTCAAAAAATTCAATACCTCATTAAACGGAATAAGTGAAGAAGAAGCTGTAACTAGATTACAAAAATACGGTTTAAATGGGGTACGGCAACGATTCGTGTAAAAAAGACCTCCTACGGGTACAGCCGACATACATGTAAAAACCGGCCACATGATGGAAGTAATATCCATTATATGACCTTTTCTTGTTTCATAGGTATGGAAATAGTCATATCTATTTCCTTTGGTATATTTTTCAAGTCAATCACATAATCACCAAATCGTTTTATGTGTCTAGTAAGATATGGACTAAGCGCTGCTACATCTGACTTGGTAAACTCTACTCCATTAGCTGATAGTTCTTTTAATATATACGTCATGTCCACAACATTTTGAAGTATTACTGCATTGGATACAAGATTATTATATTTAATTCTTTTTTCTTGTTCATCAGGATCATTTTCGGAAATAATGACTTCACCACCGAATGAGAAATATTTAGAAAACCCATTATATTATTCCATTTTATTCGTGGTTGATGTAATCTGTTGACGCATTTCAATATCGGAAATATATTCCAAAAGAAAAATGGTTCGAATTACTCTGCCTAGTTCTCTAAATGCTTGATAGAGCTTGTTTTTATGACTATACTTCATTGTGACAGTTTTCATATAAACCTTGTTTTTGTAGAGTTTATAAGTTTATAAAAACAGTATTTAATGGTATAATATTGCTAATCAGTAAGTCGTATCTGTGAGAAAATGCGAAGTAAAGATTATTTATTAATAACTTTGAATCTATTTGCTTTCAAAATTCTCCCTCAGTATCTGTATAAATAATGACATTGCAGGACTAATCCACTTGTTCTTATGATAAGCGTATATTGCTGTGATTTTGGTATCAGAGCAACCTGCCTCAAGTTCTTTTAATTTCCCATTTTTCAGTTCTTCTTCTACTGTAAAACGAGGCAAGAAAGAAATTCCTAAATTACTTGCAACACATTTTTTTATTGCTTCAATGCTCCAAAGTTCAATTGTGTTATCTAAGAGTATATTGTTAACACGAAAATAATTTTCAAGTATTTTTCGATTAATGGATTCATCCTCATTAATAATAAGACTTGTATTTATTTCTTGATTTGGTGTGCAAAAATCAAATTTATTTTGTTCTAATCGAGGTGAACATATTAAAGTTAAAGTGAAATCAGCTAGTTTAACAGTAATCAAACTATCATTTTTACTTCCCACATCGTACATTAAACCGAGGTCTGCTTCACCCTTCGATAAGATATTTTTTATGTCAAGGCAATTGAGTGAAATGATAGAAAGTTTTACATTAGGAGCTTTTTCTTTAAACAAGCTCAACACATTTTGTAATTTATAAGACATCAGTGATTCTGCAACTGCAATTTTCAATTCTCCTGTAATCTTATCGCCAAATTTACCAATACTCTCAATTTTTTTTACTGTATCAAGTAATTCGTTTGCATAAGGTATTAATTCTTTACCTGAAGTTGTTAAGACCATGTTGCGACCAATTTTTTCAAATAGCTTGATTGAGAGTTCTTGTTCTAATTGTTGAATTTGTGAGGTGACTGTGGATTGAGTATATCCTAATTTCATTGCTGCATTTGAAAAACTACCTTCTTCTATAATACTTTTAAAGGTTTTAAAATGCCTAATATCCATTAATTTCACTCCAATCTTCATATTAAGTTATGATATATTAAAAAAATCGAATTGTCAATTCGGATATATCAATTTTACAAATATATAGTTCTTTGATAGTATAAGTGAAAGGAGTGTTGAAGAAATGAATTCATTAGCAGAACAAATAAAAAGTGCAGCACTTCATATGGGCTATGAAAAGTGCGGTATTATTAAGATATCTGATATGTTAGGTTATGAGGAAAAACTTAATGAACGAATTGAGCGCATTCCAGAAGTAAAGCCATATTATGAAGATTTTTATTCTTTTGCTCACCCAGAAGATACTTATCCATGGGCAAAATCAATCGTTATTTGTGCAAGGCAATATGGAAAATACTATATTCCTGAACACTTAAAAGGCATGATAGCTAAATACTATTTGGTAGATAGTAGAACAGACGAGAATTCTGAAAGTTTTCAAGATAGTTTGAAATTTGAAAAACATATGCAAGATATAGGAATAAAAACTGCTACTGACAGGAAATTTGGTATTACTGCATTACGATTTGCAGCATTGAAAGCTGGAATTGGATTAGTGCGTAAAAATAATTTTTTTTATACGGAATCGGGTTCATGGGTATATTTAGAAGCATGGTTAATTGACAAGGAGTTAGAATCAATCGAAATACCAACACTGAAGAAATGTTCTGAATACTGTAATATATGCATTAAATCATGTCCAACATCTTCTTTATCTGAGCCTTATACTATGAATCGCTCATCTTGTATATCCTGTCTTACTACATGGGAAGGATGGGATATGCCTAATGAAAAATACAAGGAGCAAATAGGAGATTGGGTTTATGGGTGCGATGTTTGCCAAGATGTTTGTCCTATGAATAAAAATCGTTGGAAAGAAACAGAACAGTTTCCTTTTTTGCGAGAATTAGGTGAACAAATATCATTAGAAAAAATACTGAAAATGGACTACACATTTTTAGAGAATGTAATGCAACATAAGTTTTGGTATATTCAAAAGACAGATGTTTGGAAATGGAAAACTAATGCAATTAACGCAATGGTAAATGATTATAAGCAACAGTATAGAGAATATATTTTGGACGCTTGTAACGATAGTAATGCAAAGGTAAGAAAAATGGCAGAGTGGGCAATTCAAAAGCTGAATCTGCTATAGATATTTTGCTTTTAATATATATTTTAGGAGAAAGATTTCTATGAACAATTTAGTGGCATTTATGACTTATACACTTTTAACTGCAATTACACCAGGTCCAAATAATATTTTAGCAATGTCAAATACCAGTAAGTATGGATTAAAAAGAAGTATGAGATTAATTCAAGGCATCTTTTTTGGTTTTCTTTCCGTAATGACATTGTGCAGTCTTTTTAGTGTAATGCTTGTTAATATAATTCCAACAATAAGACCTGCTATGAAATATGTGGGCGCAGCATATATTTTATGGCTAGCATGGAATATTCTAAAAAGCAAACCGCAAGAAGGTGCTGAAAATGAAGAAAAAGCAAACAGTTTTTTGACAGGTTTTTTTCTACAATTTTTAAATGTGAAAATTATTTTATACGGTATAACAGCTATTTCTACATTTATTACACCTTATTACAGTTCTCCCTTTTCAATGGGAGGGTTTACATTAATAATCACATCAATCGGATGTGTTGGAACGTTTATTTGGGCTATCTTTGGTTCAGTATTTCAGAGAGTATTTAAAAATTATAGCAATAGTATTAATATAATAATGGCATTGCTTTTAGTTTATTCTGCAATTACCTTAATAATATAAGATTTAAAATTTATGTTATAATGTTAAAAAGACAAATTCTAATTTGTCTGAATGAATAAAATAAGTATAATGTATGAGTGATTTAATGCACATTTTTCTTATATCACGTAGCAGCAACCCTGATTTACATATACTGAATGATTAACAAAACAAGAACCGGTCAAACTATGGAAGTAATATCCATCATGTGGCCGGTTTTTACATGTATGTCGGCTGTACCCGTAATTACTAAGTCTACGTAAAATTGCAGATGCGGTGATTTTACCAGCTTTTATTGAAAGAATAACTCTTAGCATATCAGGTAAAAATGTTTTTATAAGTTCCCAATTTATAGTATCAGAAAACAAATCATTTATATGTTTATAAATTTTAGTTGAATCTGGGTTGTAAAATTTTAAATCCTTCCAATTTCTAATACGAGGCATAAGATTAATACCAAGAAGATATGAAAATGCAAATACAGGAGAATTTTGACCTTGGGTATCAGCATGAATAGTGTCAGGTCTAATATCTGATTCATTTTTTAAAAGGCCATCAAGTATGTATACTGCTTCCCATACACCACATGGAATAAAATGACCAAATAATGTTATATATGTATCTGAAACATGATAATAGCCAATTCCACCATAACCACCATATCGGATATGATACTCAGATAAAAGATTTTCTTCATATATATCCCACTTTGTGCCATCAGCAGCAACTCTATTGCCAGTTCCCCAATACTTAGGAAGTGTAAACCAATTATATGAATTTACAACTGATTTAATAGCTGAATTTAGTTTATCTTCATCAATATGTCTTTGATTAATCCACGCTACTTGTTTACGATTTAAGTTGTCAAGAGAACTTGCAGTTTGAGTTGGTCCTAGGTTGCATCCATAGCAAAAGGTTGTAGTCAAATACCTTTAAATAGCATTTTCTAATTTCCATTCACATCCTGAAGCAGACCTAAAAAATCTAGTCCAATTCAACCAATATTCTGTGTCAGCAAGCATATCTAATATATTTTTAGAGGCTAAGTGATCAGCAATATATGTTTCTAAAAATTTCAATTTACTTGGTTCTTTTTTCTTCTTTAATTTATGTAAAATTGGCTCTCCATTTTTAATTTCGAGGTATTGATTCGTTGGAAAGGATTTATCTGTTTCATTAATTTCAGATTGCAACCAATTTTTTGTATGGTTTATAAATTCATCACTTTTTAAAGGAAGTCCAACTTGTTCACTATACAAGTCAATAGAATTATTATATTCTTCCCAGCTAATTAACTGATTACGATAATCAGAGAAATTACTACTTCCTTCCACATATAAATCTCCAGACTTTAAGTCAATCATAATTTGAGAAAATAAACATAATTCAAAATGTCTTCTATTAATCTTTTCTATACAAGATGATTTTTTATTTTGTCTGGTAACAAACTTCCACCATGAATCGGGTATCCATGTAATATCTAAAAGCTCTATACGTTGTTCAGTTTCCTTATCTTTATTTATAATCTTTATTGTATCTATGAAATCTTTATTTGTGATTTTATTATTTACAATAAAATTAATTGACTTCTCTAAAGATGTATTTTGAGTAGTCGAATAAATTTTTATTGTCTTTAGTATGTTAATAAAAGCTAGCCTATGAGATTTATAAAACCTCCACATAAAAGGAAAATTATTATTTGATAATGTTGCTGTGTTTCACAATTATTTAAAACATTTTCAGCATCAGCACCTATTATTGTGTCAATAGCAGCTAATCTTTGATTAGGATTTTTATTCATCTTATAAGCTATAACAATATCCTTGAGTTTAGATATTAACTAGTCTGACTTTTTTATACTTTCAAGTTGGGATTTTTCAAGTTCTTGTTTAGCTTTTCTATTAATATTCATCATTTTTTTAATAAACATTTTTACTAAGTCATCTACAGCTGTAGTTGATTGTACAAATAGGGGTACCGCCAACATTTCCGACAATGTTGGCGGTACCCCATATAGTATTTCTGCAATTATTATCATTTAATTTCTATATACATTATTTTTATGATGTAGTAGCTGCATTACCTCATTCTGACCTCATAATAGCATTTACTATTATGTTGATAAGTTTATACAAAAAAGAAACCCTCCCCTTAAAATTGATTTTAGGAGGCTTAAAAAATTATCATAAACTTTAAATATATTATTACAGTAATTACACATACTAATTTATATCATCAATATGTGTAACCTATTTTCAAATAAACTACTCAGAACTATATGTTAACCGTATTGAAGCCTTGATTTTTAAGGCTTTATAGTTTTGCGTTCAATTCCACACAATTTCTATTATGTTAAACTCACTTTGTTCTTCTTACAACTGATCCATAAGCTGTACATGCACAAATAAATTTTCTATTTTAATATTTCTTATTAATCTAATCTGCTTTTATAGACTTATATTTTATTCCCATACCTTTATTTACTAAATCATCAACGTTTAATAAATGTGTAAATTGCTGTATACTGCCTATATTTTTTTCAAAACTATCATTAACTTGTATATCTGTAAAAGCAATTCTATATTCTTTTTGAGTCTCAAATAAATTATCTTTTACAAAAAATCTATCGTCAGTATCATTAGCAAAATTTTTCATTCTTTCTGCGTCATTAATAGATAAATCTTCATATTTAACTTTTCTCATTACAATTTTTGTTTGCTCCTGCATCTTCTCTATTATTCTATTCCAAAAATCAACTGGAGATATAATTAAAACATACTCTCCAAATTCCTTTTTTAAATAGTCTCCTTTGTCTTTTGAAAATTTAAGCTGTGCTGTTATAATTCCATTTTCTTCCCTGATATTTTGCAAATCAGTACTATCGCTATACCTCATACAAAATACTGGAACATATTTATCATTATCTTTTCTAAAAGTTACTTTACTTGAATCACTTACAAAAATTATTTCATTGGTATCAGGATTTCTTGCTTCTATTTTGGTTTTGTTTAATATTAATGCCGCCTCATTTTCATCGCCCTGTCCACCTTGCCTTTCACATTCTATATAATATTTTAAATTTTTAGTATAAAAATTACCCTTCTGTAATTTCTCAAGATTATCTTTTTTACCAAATTTCATCAAAAAGAGTATTTCATCCTTCTTCATGTACTATCACTCGCCTTTCAATACAATATTCTGTAATAAAAGGTAAAATCCTTTTTTGAATATAAAAAAGAACCCTGTTAAGAGTTCTTGGTATTGCATTATTATAACTATTTTTCATCATAAAGAAAATATTTGAATATATTGTCAATAAGTTGCCTATTTATATAATAATAATCATTTCCGGTTTGCTTTACATTGTTTATGCTTCGTGATGTAGCATATTTGTATCCGTCTAAGTAAATACAAAATTGTTTTTCACTTTGTTCAAATGATATATAACTATCTTCTTTATACTTAATATCGATAGTTTGATCGTCTGATTTTATACTCCTAGCACTATAATAAAAGGTACCTTCTTTATTGATATACGATTTAATTAGTTTATTTATATCATCTATTTCTTCTTTGATATATTTCTCTATCTCTAAAAAATCAAATTTAACAGTTCTCTTTTTTAAAGCATATTCTTCTTTCCAATCCATATTATCACTCACCTTTCAATACAATAATTCTATAATGAAAGATAATTTCCTTCAACGTAGATTAAGTTTTTTATAAGTTCCACACACTTCTCATTGTGTGGAACTCACTATATTCTTCTTACCACTTCTCTGTAAACTTTAAATAGTTTGAAATTATTATTAATCTACTCTGATTTTATAGACTCATATTTTATTCCAATACCGCTATTTACTAAATCATCAACAATTAATAAATGTGAAAATTCTTGTATGCTACCTATATTATTTTCAAAACTATCATTAACTTGTAGATCTATAAAAGCAATTCTATATTCCTTTTGAGTCTCAAATAAATTATCTTTTACAAAGAACCTATCATCAGTATCATTAGCAAAATTTTTCATTCTTTCTTCATCATTAATAGATAAATCTTCATATTTGACTTTTCTCATTACAATTTTTGTTTTATCATTTAGCTTGTTTATTATTCTATTACCAAAATCAACTGGGGATATAATTAAAACATACTCTCCAAATTCCTTTTTTAAATAGTTCCCTTTGTCTTTTGAAAATTTAAGCTGTGCTGTTATAATTCCATTTTCTTCTCTGATGTTTTACAAATCACTACTATCACTATATCCCATACAAAATACTGGAACATATTTATCATTATCTTTTGTGAAAGTTACTTTACTGGAATCACTTACAAAAATTATTTCATTGGTATCAGGATTTCTTGCTTCTATTTTGGTTTTGTTTAATATTAATGCTGCCTCATTTTCATCTCCCTGTCCACCTTGCCTTTCACATTCTATATAATATTTTAAATTTTTAGTATAAAAATTACCCTTCTGTAATTTCTCAAGATTATCCTTTTTGCCAAACTTCATCAAAAAGAGTATTTCATCTTTATTCATGTACTATCACTCGCCCTTCAATACAATATTCTGTAATAAAAGGTAAACTCCTTTTTGAATATAAAAAAGAACCATGTTAAGAGCTCTTCATATATTTTCAATATTGGTTATATTTTTAATACCAGCCATTTCACAAAGAAGTCCAGTATAATACTATTTTTTATTATTTAAAACCTCTCTTATATAATCCAAATAATATATATTAGCCATTTCCTTAGCAGACATCATATTCATTGCTGTATCAACATAGCCATTAAAAGATTGCTTGATTTTTGGAATGTCTGCATCTAACTCTTCTAGAGCTGCGGCAGAAAGTACAACGGTATTTGCTAAGCTTTCTCCACTTCATAAGGAAAGAATTATAAAAGCTTTACAAAGTAAAAATCATGTAGTAGGCTTCATGGGTGATGGAATTAATGATGCACCTGCTTTAAAAGCAGCAGATGTTGGTATTTCTGTTGATACAGCAGTAGATATCGCAAAAGAAACTTCGGATGTAATTCTTCTTGAAAACAGCCTTTTAGTCCTTGAAGAAGGTGTTCTTGAGGGAAGAAGAGTATTTGGAAACATTATAAAATATATTAAAATGACTGCAAGTTCAAACTTCGGAAATATGTTTAGTGTGATTGGAGCAAGTATATTTGTACCATTTTTACCTATGCTTCCAATACAATTGCTTACAAATAACTTACTTTATGATATATCACAAACCACAATACCTACAGACTCAGTTGATGAGAAATGGATTGAAAAACCAAGAAAGTGGTCACTTAAGGAAATAAAAAAATTTATTATATGTATAGGACCAATTAGTTCAATATTTGATTACACTACTTATTTTATTATGTTATTTATATTCCACGCCTGGAGTAATTCAGCATTATTTCAGACCGGGTGGTTTTTAGAATCGCTATTTACGCAAACCGTTATAATTCATGTAATACGAACAAATAAAATACCTTTTATACAAAGTACAGCAAGTAAGCCTCTTATGATAACTTCTGTTATAATTGTTGGGTTTGGAACACTCTTAGTTAACTCTCCACTTGGGTCTGCCTTTGGTTTTGTTAAACTACCATTATTATACTATCCTTTATTAGTAATTACATTATTATTCTATATAATTTTAACTCAGGCGATAAAGAGCTGGTACATAAGAAAGTACGCCGAATGATGATAATTATGATACAATTATAGAAATATCTTCTTTACAATTTGGTTAAATCTATATTGTAATGTAACAAACTTGTTGATTATTAAAAAATAAATTTATCTTTGGGGCGGTGATTATTTTGTTTAGAGAAATGAGAAGAAAAGACAGAGAGTTAAGAAATGATGATATTATTGAAATTTTAAAAAACAATGAGTATGGTATTTTATCAACTATAAGTGAAAATGGTTATCCTTATGGTGTACCCTTGAGTTATATCTATATGAATGATTCAATATATTTTCACTCAGCTTTAGACGGTCATAAATTAGACAATATAAAAATCAGCGATAAAGTATCCTTTTGTGTAGTTGGTGAAACCTCTGTAGTACCAGATGAATTTACTACAAATTATGAGAGTGTAATTATATTGGGAAAAGCAAAAGAAATTTTTGATGATGAAAAAACTTCAGTACTATTAGAGATTCTAAAAAAGTACTCAAAAGAATACATAGAAAAAGGGAAAATATATATTGAAAAAGCTGGCCAGAGAACTAAAGTATTTAAAATAGACATTAATCATATTTCTGGTAAAAAAAGAAGTTAATATTGTTAGAGACGCATCTTAACGATGCGTCTCTTTTTATTTAATATTATTTTGAATTTTTTTACTTAAATATTGATTTATTTAAAATAAGTAGTATACTTTAGTTATACAAATCATACTTTTCATACAAATTAGCTTGTTAAATATATTGTACTAGATATTATAGAAAGAAGGAAATAAAATGAAACAGCCAAAGGATAAATATGCATGGACCGTAAAGATCGGTGAAAAAGGACAGTTTGTTATACCAAAGGAAGCTAGAGATATTTTTGGCATAAAACCAGGTGACACACTTATAGTTCTTGCTGATAAAAATAATGGTATAGCCATTCCACCAAAAGAAATGTTCACTAAATTGGCTGATACTATTTTTGGTGAAAGCGAGGATAACGAAAAATGAGTGTGCTTGAAGTAAAAAATCTTTGTAAAAAGTATCCTACCTTTGAATTAAAAAATATATCTTTCTCCCTTGAAAAAGGAAAAATAACAGGCTTCATAGGCAGAAATGGTGCTGGTAAATCTACAACCTTAAAAGCACTATTTAATTTTGTTCATCCTAACAGTGGTGAAATTTTATTTTTTAATAGAAATTTTGCTAAAAGTGAATTTGAAGTAAAACAACGTGTAGGTTTTGTTTCAGGTGGAATCGACTATTACTCAAAAAAGAAAATCAAAACAATTACTGATATTACTAAGGCCTTTTATGCTAGATGGGATGAGTCAGCATATGTAAAATATATGAATATGTTTAAGTTAGATGAAAATAAAACACCTTCTGAACTATCAGCTGGTATGAAGGTAAAATATGCTTTAACCCTTGCCCTATCTCATAATGCAGAACTGCTTATCTTAGACGAACCTACAAGTGGACTTGATCCGGTTTCAAGAGATGATTTACTGGATGTATTAATGGAACTTTGTGATAAAGGAATTACAATTCTATTTTCAACCCACATCACTTCGGATTTAGATAAATGTGCGGATAACATTATTTATATAAAAAACGGTAGTATTTTAGCTGATTCAAATATCCAATCCTTTGTAAATAACTATAAGGTTCTTCAGCTTACAGAAAATCAATTAACTGAGAATTTGAAATCAAAATTAATAGGCTGTAAAAAGAGCAAGACTGGTTTTACAGCCCTTATAAAATCAATTGACGCTTCTTATACAGGTATCAATTGTACAAATGCTGATTTAGAAACAATTATGGTTCATATCGAAAAGGAGGAAAAATGATGAAAAATCTTTTGAAAAAAGAAATATTTCTTTCTATGCACCCTACGGCTGTTATATTTCTATCCTTCTCATTAATGTTAATCATCCCTAATTATCCTTACTATGTAACTTTTTTTTATACAAGTCTAGCTATATTTTTTACCTGCCTAAATGGTAGAGAGAATAATGATGTTTTTTATAGCTTAACCCTTCCTATTACTAAAAAATCAATCGTTACCTCAAGATTTGCTTTTGTTATTCTTCTTGAGTTAGCACAACTTATTATAGCAGTACCTTTTGCAATAATTCGCCAAAGCATGCCACTTCCAGGCAATCAGGTTGGTATGGATGCCAATATTGCCTTGTTTGGACTTTCCTTTATACTATTTGGATTATTTAATTATATTTTCTTTATTACTTATTATAGAAATGTAAATAATGTAGGAAAGGCTTTTCTTAAGGGAAGTACCGCTATTTTCGCCTACATTATAATCGCAGAAGCCTGCACCCACGTAATTCCATTTGTACGAGATTATCTTGATACAAAAGATCCGCAATATTTGAATTATAAATTAATTGTATTGATTATTGGGATAATAATTTATACCTTACTAACCTTTATGAGCTACAAAAAATCAGTTAGATCCTTTGATGCATTGGATTTATAGATTTATCCAATAAAAGTATTATACTTGAACTTGGTAATGTACAATCTACTGACAATGAATTAAATAACCTTATAAATACAACAGCTTCTGCATTAAAAAATTTGAATAATAAATAATAAAAGCTTGTCTTGGGATAAGAATGTACAAAAGCACTGAAGGATATTCCATTAGGACAGAAATACCCTTCAGTGCTTTTGTATTCATTAAGAAATTCATTTATAATATTAAAATCTAATATTTTATTTAGCTGGAGGTTATTTATGAATTTGAGAATTAAAAAATTTAATCAATTAAGCGTGGAGGAATTATACAAAATCCTAGCCTTAAGAAATAAGATATTCATTGTAGAACAGAAATGTTCATATCTTGATTGTGATAATAAAGATTTAAAGTCATATCATTTATTTTATGAAGAAAATGGAGAAATAATTGCATACTTAAGAATTTTAGAAAAGGGAATTTCCTACGATGAAATATCAATAGGAAGAGTAGCTGTAAAAAAAGAGTATCGTGGTAAAGGAATTGCAAAAGAAATGCTATTAAAAGCTATTGAGTTTATAGAACTAGATTTAATGGAGGACACTATAAAAATTCAAGCACAAGCATATTTACTTGATTTTTATAGTAGCCTTGGCTTTAAAGCGGTTTCAGAGAAGTATCCAGAAGATGATATTCCCCATATAGACATGTTATACAAAAAGTAAATGCTAGCCACTATATTAAATTTTATATGCTCTATAGTGGCTAGCATTTTTTTTACTGTATCAACCTTTTAAGATTATCTCCTTTAAGTTCACCACTGTACCAGGCAGTGACAACAAAATTGCCAGAAGAAATTTTATTCACTTTATTTATCCATTGAATTTCGCTTTTAGCTTTTGTCCTTAGAAAATCACTCTTGGTATTTGTTGAAAGTAAACTTGAATTAACTATCCACCATTTATTATTAATTCCAGCCCTTTTTAAATCCTTCCTAAGTCTTTCAGCTTCATATACAGGAGTTGCTTCTGGAAGAGTTACTATTATAACCTCTGTTTCATTTTCATTCTTTAGTCTTGGAAGAAGTTTAATAACTGATTTAGGAATGTCTCCTTCAGACCTTGAAATTTCCCTATTATAGCTTTCAGTTGAATCTAAAAGTAGTAAGGTATGTCCCGTAGGTGCAGTATCTATAACTACTACCTCATCTTCTGCTCTAGCTACTATATCTGCAAAGGCTCTAAACACTGCAATTTCTTGCGTGCATGGCGAACGTAAATCTTCTTCTATATAAGCTATATCGCTTTCTTCCATAGCTTCTCTAGCTTTTTCTAGTACTTCTTCCTTATATTTTTCTAGTTCTCTTTTTTCGTCTATTCTACTTAAGGTTATATTGTTTTCTTCACTAATAACAAACCTTAAATGAGCTGCTGGATCAGTTGTAGCCAAATGAACCTTAGCTCCCTTTTCTGAAAGCCCTAGTGCTATAGCTGCAGCTAAAGTAGTTTTGCCAACACCACCCTTTCCCATAGTAAAAATCACTTTCTTTTTACTTAAATACAAATCATCAATAAGATCCTTAACTCTCTTTAAATCTTTTACCTTAAGACTCATGTCATTGTGTTCTTTAAAATCTTTTTTTAAGAGTAACCTTATATTCTCTATACCTGTAACGTTATAGGATCTTAAAGGTATATTATAGACTTCAAGTTTTCTTAAATCTTCAGGAATATACTTAAGAGCCTCTTGCTGTTTTTCATATAAACTATTTGATATTTCATCCTCATCGTTATTTTTATAAAGAATTCCGTTAATAACTAATATTTGATTGTTAATTCCTATGCTCTTTAATTCAAGGGAGGCCCTTTCAGCTTCTTTAAGTGGTGAATATTCTGGCTTTGCAACTAATATTAAAGTTGTAGTTCTAGAATCTGATAAAGCTTCAACGGCATTTTTATACATTTCTTTTTTATCTTCTAAGCCTGCCAATGGGCCTAAACATGAGGCACCATGATTACTCTCACTTATGAAATTACTCCAGGCTGAAGGTAATTGAAGCATCCTTAAAGTATGTCCTGTAGGCGCTGTATCAAATATAATATGGTCATAGCTTTCTTTTATAGCTTCATCTGTTATAAAGGTTGAAAATTCATTAAAAGCTGCTATTTCAACAGTACATGAACCTGAAAGCTGTTCTGACATATTATTTATTACAGCTTCAGGAAGCTTTCCAATGTAGGGCGCTAAAACAGCTTCTCTATAATCTTTAGCCGCTTGTTCTGGATTAAGATTTATTACCACAAGTCCAGGAACATTATTTATAGAAGTACCCTTATTACTAAGAGAAGTATTAAATATATCTTGAAGATTAGAAGCAGGATCAGTACTGATTAGAAGTACCTTTTTTCCGTTATCTGCAAGAGTAACTGCCGTTGCTGCTGCGGTTGAAGTCTTTCCAACTCCACCTTTTCCAGTAAAAAATAAATATTTTGTTAGATTTATATCCTTTAAATTAAATATTTTATTCATTGTAAGCCTTCTTTCTAGCAGCTGCCTTTTTTACCACTGGTGCCACAACCTTTTCCAGGTTTCTTTATAGTTATATGGGATAAATCTTCCTTTGCTACTCCTAACCAATTAGCAAATTCCTCATTGGTTGGATACTCTTTAAGCTTTTTAACCTCACCATCAACAAGTGTTATTGGAAGCACCTCAGCGCCTTCTGAGTTTAGATACTCATTGATTTTCTTATTATCTATAAAAGCCTGCGGTTCACTTGAAAGATTATGTCTTGTTATATTAAAACCTTTTTTAATCATGTTATTTATAACTGTTGCAACCCTCAAAAGTTCTTTATTTATACTTGGTCCGCAAACTCCTGTTGAACAACACATAGCTGGATCAAAAATTTCTATTTTACTCATTTTAATTTCCTCCTATAATTTAATTTCATTATTTTTTATTCTTTTAGCCAAAGCTTTAACCTTTTCCTCGATAGTTTTTGCTGTTTTTATAAATTCCTGGTCATCTTTCCCTGTAGGATCCTCTAACCCCCAGTCTTCTATATGCTTTGCTGGCAAAAAAGGACAAACTACGTTACAACCCATTTTTATTGCTATTTGAACCTCTGGAATATCTTTTATAAGCTTTGATTTATGCTCCTTATTCATATCAACTCCATACAAATCCTTTATAATTCTTACTGCATCCTGGTTTATTGTATCCTTTAATTCAGTTCCCGCAGAATACGCCTCAAAGGTGTCGGCTGCAAATAATTTAGCTAAAGCTTCTGCCATTTGGGACCTGCAAGAATTGTGAACACATATAAATGCTACCTTAGGTTTCATAGTTACTTCCCTCCACTACTAAAATATTTTTTCTGAAGTTTAAGAGCTACATTTACAAGTGCTATCATAACCGGTACTTCAACCAGTGGACCTATAACTGCTGTAAAAGCTTCCTTTGATTCTATTCCAAATACTGCAACTGCAACAGCTATTGCAAGCTCAAAGTTATTGCTAGCAGCAGTAAAGGACAAGGTTACTGTTCTTTTGTAATCTACTTTGCTTTTGTAGCTTATAAAAAAAGATACAGAAAACATTATTATAAAATACACTAAAAGTGGAACTGCAATTCTTATAACATCCATAGGAAGCTCTACTATATATTTACCTTTATAAGTAAACATAATTACTATAGTAAAAAGTAAGGCAATAAGTGCAAGAGGACTTATTTTAGGTACAAATTTTTTAGTATACCATTCCGTTCCCATCTTAGGCTCCAAAATTAACCTTGTAAGCAGTCCTAATAAAAATGGAATTCCAAGATATATTGCCACGGAACTAGCTACCTTACCCATAGAAATATCAACTTTATATCCGGTTAATCCAAATATTGTTGGAAGTACAGTTATAAATATATAGCAGTATACTGAATAAAAAATAATCTGAAAAATCGAGTTAAAGGCCACAAGTGCAGCTGCATATTCTGTATCTCCATCAGCTAAACTGTTCCATACAATAACCATAGCAATACATCTTGCAAGACCTATTAGTATAAGACCTGTCATAAAGGCAGGATATGATTTTAAGAAAACAATTGCTATTATAAACATTAAGATTGGACCTATAATCCAATTTTGTAGAAGGGACAAGCCTAAAATTTTAGGATTTTTAAAAACCTTATGAATTTCTTTATAATTGACCTTTGCCAGTGGTGGATACAGCATAACTATAAGCCCTATGGCCATAGGTATAGAGGTTGCTCCTACAGATAATTTAGATAAAGTAGTAGCTACCCCAGGCACAGCCCAACCTAAAAGTATTCCAACTGCCATGCTCAAAAAAATCCATATTGTTAAATAACGATCTAGCCAAAATAATTTTGATGTTTTACTCATTTTAGTTTCCTCCTAGTCTTTAGAATTATTAAAGCATACCTTTCCTTCCTTTAAGTCATCACAACCAAGCCCGCTTTCTTTGTATTTTTCTAGTCTTTGTAAATCTTTTTTACACTGCTCTAAATTAACTGCATGTTTTTTTATGATTTCATCTACAAATGGAAATAAATCTATAATATCTTTATTTATTTTGTAATATACATATTTATTTACCTTATGAAAATCAACAATTTTAGCAGTTGTAAGCTTTGTTAAATGGCGTGAAGCGTTAGATTGACTTATATTAAGCACAACTTCTAATTCACATACACACATCTCACCCTTTTGAAGTAAGTTTAATATTCTCATGCGTGTTTCATCTGATAATGCTTTCATCACTTGTATTAATTCCAAAGTATCACTCCTTATATGAACATATTCAATTATAATCATATGACATCCGAACCATCTTTGCAAGTATTTCTAATAAAACCTTATAATTTTTTAAAACAAAAGATGTAAACTAGAAGCTTACATCTTTTTAATATTATTTTCATTATAAAAACTTCTCCAATATATTAACTGAATCTCCAACATACTTAGGACATTTTTCCTTAAATAATCCTTTTTCTCTTGCTATAGCCTTATTTTCTTGCTGAGTAAGATCAATACCAAGCAGTTCTCTACATATTATGGAACCATTAATTTTCTTAAATTCTTTACAAAATGTTCTTGTAACTTCATACACTTTTTCTTTTGCCTCTTTATTATCTGCCACACTGTTTCCGTACTTAAGTCCTAAAGCCATTACTGCTCCAGTTACTGCTCCACAAATATCGCCTTCACACATTCCACCACCAAAGCCAGAAGAAATTTTTAATGCTAATTCCTTACTTAGACCTAACTCATCACTGAAAGCTGCTAAAACACATTGCGAACAATACAAACCTCTTTTAAACTCAACAATAGCATTTTCTGCTTTTCCCATAATAACCACCACCCATCTTTAAATGATATTTAGTCTATCCCATTAATATCACTTCTGTACTCCATTAAAATTGTATCATGCCATGTACCATTAGGCATTTTTGCAATCTTCTCTCTTATTCCTATGTTCCTAAAACCACAGCGTCTATGAAGTGCTATACTTGAAGTATTTTCTTTTATGATCCCTGATTGTAAAGTCCAAAGTCCATTTTCTTCTGATAATTTTACTAAAGTGTTTAATATATTTTTTCCTACTCCCTTCCCCCTATAAGCTTCTCCTATGTATATGCTAACTTCCGCAACACCTTTGTAAACACATCTGCTAGAAGTAGGACTAAGTGCCGCCCATCCTAATATATTTTCTCCATCACAAGCTACTATTCTACAGTTCTTCATATGTCCCTTGTCCCATTCTTCGAAGTTTGGAAGCTCTGATTGAAAGGTAGCTTTTCCTGTATCAATTCCTTCAGCATATATTTTAGCAACAGCCTCCCAATCTTCAGCTTTCATTTCCCTAATATTATAATCCATTTTAATCACTCCTTCTTTCAACACTTATTTTTATGTAATGCTTCAATAAGTATCTTTAAACTATCTAATATTTGTTCTCTTTTGCTTTCTTCAATAGCTGTAAATATATCTTCATAGTAGTTAGTCATGTTTTTTTCTATGTTTTTAAATAAATCACTACCTTTGTCAGTAAGTCTTATGACTATGTATCGCCTATCCTCAGGATGAGCTTCTCTAATTACCAGTTCTTCTTTGACTAATTTATTTATGGTTCTGCTCATTGTACTCTTATCTAAATTTAAAATCCTAGCAAGTTCATTTAGGGATAGTTCTTCATTTCTGCCAATCTCTACAATAGCATGACATTGTGATATAGTAACCCCTGAGCAGCTTGAATCAGACTTTTCCAAAACACCAAGATCTCTTATTAATATTCTAATTAGTTCCCTCAATTGATTGCTTTTTTCTTTTTTCATAAAATCACCTGTGATTAATTGTATCACAAAACAGTTGTCACTTACAACTATTTTGTGATTCTTCTGTAATTAAACTCTTATAAATAACATGATTTTTAAATTTATTCCATTTTAAAATAAAGACAATATATTGACTAAGTATCAAGGTATTGTTATACTAATATAGTCAATATATTGTCAAAATAAATTATGATTAAGGAGAATAGCCCTATGGAAATAGAAATATCTAATAAAGAAGACCTTATAACTCAAAGAATACAAATTAAAATTTTAAAGCTAAAACCAAATAGTAAATTAAAAATCACTCTTAAAACTGAGCTGCCTTGGTGCTTAGGTGAAGAATATTCCTCTTATGGTGTATTCCTTTCTACTGAAAAAGGAGAAGTTGACTTAGCTTTAGCAAAGCCAATAGATGGCACCTATGAAAATGCTGACAGCATGGGCTTAATTTACTCATTAAGAAAATCTAAAACCCAATGTAAAAACATTGCAGAAAATATATCCATTGAAAAGCCTATGGTTATGAATATGACCTTTGAAGCTTCAGGTGAAAAAGAAACAATCATTTTAAAAAGATTATTTAAAACAGAAGATGTTATTGTAAAAAATATAAATGAAAAAGATTTTGCAGGTAAGCTATTTTTTAAAGGAAAAGCTAAAAAACAGTTTTAATGCTGGGAGGTTCTAGTGGTGATTCAGAAGCTCTATCGCTTTTAGCAGGTCCTCTTGCCTCCTATGGCTTTAATATTCTTGTAGTACCCTATTTTGAAGCAGAAGGACTACCAGATAAATTAGAAAAAGTTCCACTTGAGTATTTTGAAGGAATATTTAAATGGCTTCAAAATAATGAAATCCTAAACTCTAAAGAAATATTTTTACATGGCACCTCAAAAGGTGGAGAATTAGCACTACTTCTTGCTTCAAGATACAAAGAAATTAAAAAAGTTGTTGCAGTAGAGCCTCATGCTTACTGTTTTCAAGCTCTTGATGGGATGATGAACGGAAATAATGTTTCGTCCTGGAGTTATAAAGACCAGTCCATTCCCTATATAGAAGTTGATAATAATATTTTCTTTGAAGAACAAAAGAAAGCTGTAAAAAAAGGTATTTCTTTTGGCTTCGCTAGTACCTATAAAAAAAGTATTGAAAAGGCATTAAACAAGGAAGATGCAAGAATAAAAGTAGAAAACTCTAATGCTGATATACTTATGATTACGGGAAAAGAGGATAATATTTGGAATAGCTATGAAGGCTGCACAGAGATAGTTAAGAATCTAAAAAAGAATAATTATAAACATAAGGTAGAATTGCTTACCTTTGATAAAATGGGTCATCCTATGCCTGTACCATACATTATTCCTATAAGTGAAACTTTATCCATGAACATGATGGGAGGAGTATTCTCTTCAGGTGGAACTATAGAAGGTAATGCTGAAGGCCAATACAAATCCTGGAGACGAACAATTGAATTTCTTAAATAGCATTATTGATATTTCCTAAGTAAAGTTATATAATCTATAGACAATACATTGTCTATAGATTATATTTTAATTTTATTAGGGAGATTTTTAACATGGATTATAATAAAGAACTTTATTTATTACATATTATGCAGCAGGCTTATGCAAGCCTTGTTTCTGTTTCAAACAAACTTCAAATGGTAGGTGATAAATATTTTGAACCTTTGACCTCTAGGCAGTACATCACAATGCTAGCAGTTCTTCATTTGAAAGAAGACGAAACTACACTTATTAATATTTCTAAAAAACTAGGCACCACAAAGCAAAATTTATCTCAAATAATTAAAAGTCTTGAGAAAAAAGCCTTTATAGCTATAGTTCCTAATAAAAAGGATAAAAGAGCTGTAAACGTGGTTGTAACTGATTTAGGCATGGAAGCTATGATTAAATGCGGCTCCAGTGGCAGTGTTAATTTCATGGCAGATATGTTTAAGGATTTTACTAAAGAAGAAATTGAAATTTTGTGGAAACTGCTTATAAAATTATATCGTTTTGACGGAAATGATATGGATGGTTTTGAAGAAGCTGTAGACCTTCCAAATTCAGATGTGAATATTGATGTTGAAGAAGCTTTGGAGCAATTCTCCAAGAGAAGAAACGAGCAAAAATAAAGGGTACACTGATATACCCTTTATTTATAATTTAAATTTTTAAAGGCTGTACTTATTAAATCCACAAGTTTATTTAGTTCACTATCACTAGATTTAATATTACCAACTCCAAGCATCATGCTTTTATCTGATAAATCTTGATTAAATTTTGTTTCATCCAAAACAAAAGGGCATATATTTGTTGGCCTTTTTAATTTATCTAACTGTGTTATTAATGCTTCAGCAAACTTTCTATTTTTTGTATAATTAGGCGTGTTTGTTACCAGCGATATTTCAGTATTGTTTTTGGACACTCCTTTATCACGATATATGTCCAATAAAATACACTTGTTATAATTTTTTATGTTCTGTTTTATCAAATTACGTGTATTTTCATAGGTTTTTGAGTAATCAGAATAGGATAGCATAACTTTTTTTGTGATTATTGGATTGTTTATAAAAGTACTTTTTAACCCCTTTTTCTTAAGTTTAATATTAAGCAGTTTACCTATATCAGTTACTCTTTTACCACTTGGATAATCTTCTCCTGACTCCGAACTGTAAATTACTATATTGGGCAAACTCCTCTTTAAAGCCTTCCTATTTCCGTATATAGACTTACTTACTATAGTACTATTTAAATTAGAATTTATTTTATTAGCCCCTATTCCTAAATACATAATACCTGTAATTAATGCTAGTGTAGTACCTCCAGTAAGTATTCTTTTATAAATTTTTTTCATGTTTTATCCCTTCTTTGCTTTTCATTATTTTCTAATCAATAGTTTTTATATAAAATTTATGCTTATACCTAGAATAAATATGCCTTTATAAGAAACACTAACTTTAAATTTTATAATAAGGGGTGCTTTACATGAAAAAAGCTTTTAAATATATTTGCGTATTTCTAGCATTAATGTGCGTGTTACTATGTGGTTGTTCTTCAAATAGCAGCACTACAAAAAATAATAATACTACCACTAAAAGTACAGCAGAAAATACAACTAAAACCTTCACCGTCGATGAACTTAAAAAATACAATGGAAAAAATGGGAACCCGGCTTATGTTGCTATAGGTGGTATTGTGTATGATGTAACGCATGCAAATAAATGGAATAATGGAGAACACCAGGAGGGAATAACTGCTGGAAAAGATTTAACTAAAGAAATAGAGCGTTCTCCTCACGGAACAGATGTTTTAAAGAATCTCCCTATAGTTGGTAAGTTAAAATAATCTAACCTTATAAAAAATATTATTGCCACTATAATGGTGGTGTATATAAAAAAGCTTAATATTATGATAACCTTAGTTTGTCAATAAATACTATCTTTTTAAATGGAGGTTTTTTATGAGTATTAATGGAGCTACAAAAGGAACTGAGTTTGAAAACGAAATCGAACAAAAAAAGACAGGTGAAGCACAAGGAGCAGTTTTGTATGCCTCCATGTCTTATATAGCAAGAAGTAAAGGTCTTACAGAAGTAGCAGATACCTTAATGGAAATAGCAACAGATGAGCTTAAACATGCTGCAATATATTCAGTATTAAATAATAAGGTTTCCCAAGATATCTTTGAAACTATTATGAAAATACAACCGGTTGAAGTTGCTGCTGAATCAAACCTTAATGAATTTTCAGAGAAACTTCAAGCAATTGGAACTGATGTTTCACAAGTAATTACATCCATTGCAAAAGATGAAGCAAGACATGGTGAGAAATTAAAACATCTGATAGACATATTGAAAAAATAAATTATTTAAAAGTAAAAAATCTATGCTAAAATTAAAAGCATAGTTTTTTTACTTTTTACAGAACTATTCTATCTTTATAAATTATTATCCTTAAACCATTCATCAGCTCCAGGATTAATATAATGCGGTAAAATTTCTATAACATGATATTCTTGTATCCCAGAAGTTTTAAGAGGATCATTAGCTAAATAGGCTTCTATTTTTTGGAGTGATCCCCCTTTCATAATGGATATGCCTCCACTATTATCTCCTTTAACTCCTGAAACCAGAGTTAATCCAATCTCCACTGCATTTTTAGAAGAATATTCTACATGTTTTCTCAGAATATCATCATTCATAGCAGCTTGATTTTTCATTACACCTTCCACAATAAAATATTTCACTTTACTTCCCTCCATTATATAAATACTCTTTATAGTATTTTATATAATAGCCCATAATATACTAAGCTTTCTACATCGGACATTGATAACGAACCTTACCAACACTGCTTTTACCATACTCAATAGCACTTGTAGGACATTTGCAAATACATGCCATACAGTGAGTACACTTATTTCCCCAGACAGGCTTTTTTTCCTTCAGCTGTATATTATTAAGGGGACATTCCTTTACACATACTCCACAACCCACACATTTATTATCTGCTGTAAATTTATGTGCTTTTACAAAAAATGAATAAAATAATGTATTTACAAGAAAACTGTTCAAGCCACCAACAAGGTTACTCTTCACTTTGGGAAATGAATTTCCTTCTTTAATAATACTTGCAGCCTTATTAATTACAGGATTTGCATTTTCAATGATCTGCCTTGCAACAGCTTCCTTGGGTGCATCATACATGGCAATATAATTTTCTGGCATAACAATGCTAGTTAACCCCATATACCTTAATTCTTTTCTTTTACATAGTTGTTTTATATCTTTCTCAGCGTTTCCAATACTTACACCACAATTCATAACAAAATAGGTATTTACGTCACCTTTAAATTTTGTTTTATCAATCCATTCTTCTACTATTCTTGGAATCCTCCATGCGTAAGTTGGCACCACAAAAATCAGCCTATCATCTACATTTATTTCTGATACATCATTTCCTTTAATTTTTTCGTTTATTGAAATAAGCCTATCTCCTATAGACTTTGATATCTGTTTAGCAATATAAGCGCTATTTCCTGTCCCTGTAAAATATAAAATCATTAAAATCTACCTTTCCTATTCCTTCATTATTTCACAAACTGATTACATATAAGTATAAAAAAAATTCATGTTAAAAAACAAATAAATTTTACATAATTTTTTATTTACTGAGAAATACAATTATTTTTAAATAAGCATGCAATTAAAGCTGTTGCAATGGGAAAGCTTATACCAAAAAGCACAAACTCTATAGGCATAGATGAAATTTTTAGTATACCTTGAAAAAATGCTATAATACCTAAAATACCATTGACAATGAAAATCCACTTTATGACTAACTTAGTCTTGCTTCCATTAAATACAGGTGCTAAAAACAAAAGTGCAATATTAAGGAAAGTATAGCCTAAAATTTCAATAGACCAAAATAATGAATCTGGATTCCCAAAGGCAAAAGCTGTAAATCCATTAACGTCACCATTTTCTATAGATAATCGAATAGAACTCATCTGTAAATAACAATTCATTGTGATTTGTCCAACACATATTACTGTAAAAATTAAGGCTAAAAAACATAAAAAATGATTCCTGTTTTTAGTTTTATAATATAGACTAATAACTAAGATAAGAAACGAAAGCGCCAATAATAAGCATGGAACTGTGAATATAAATATTGGTACAGAAGTATAATCTAGTTTGTATTGAGATATACCCTTCCAATCTAGATCTAAAGGAATTAAGGTTGCTACTAAAAACATTAAAGAAAAAATAGTAGCAAAGGTTGAAGACCAAAAACCCAAACGCTGAACTAAATTATTTTTGTTGCTTTTTTCCATAATACTATCTCCTATTTTATTTCTGAAATACACATCCATATTTAATATAATGTATTCCTTGTATAATATTACAACATTAAACTATAAGTTCTTCCAATTTTATATTAGTATAGTATTATTGGTTTAAAGAATTTTTTTATAAAGGTGGCGGAAAAATGACATTACAACAATTAAAATATGCAATTAAAATTTCAAATTGTGGTTCAATTAATATTGCAGCAAATAAACTTTTTATTACTCAACCTAGTCTTTCTAATGCTATTAAAGAACTAGAACGTGAATTAAATATAAGCATTTTTGAGAGAACAAATCGTGGAGTTAGCGTTACAACTGCCGGAGCCGAATTTTTAGGCTATGCTCGGCAAGTAGTAGAACAAGCAGAACTATTAGAAAAAAAATACTTTAATAAAAAACCTTGGCCGCAGCATTTTTCTGTATCCACTCAGCATTATGCTTTTTCTGTAAATGCCTTTGTTGATTTGATAAAAGAATATGGAAATGATGAATATGAATTTAGTTTAAGAGAAACAAAAACTTATGAAATTATTGATGATGTAAAAAATCTTAGAAGTGAAATAGGAATTTTATATTTAAATGAATTTAATTCGAAAATTTTAAACAAACTATTTAAGGAAAGTAATCTGAAATTTACTAAGTTATTTGTGGCAAAACCACATGTTTTTATTAGCAAAAGTAATCCTCTTTCAAAGAAAAGTGAGGTTGCTATTCAGGATTTAGAAGACTATCCTTATCTATGCTTTGAACAAGGAGAATATAATTCCTTCCACTTTTCTGAAGAAATACTAAGCACCCTTTCACATAAAAAAACCATTAGAGTCAGCGATAGAGCTACACTTTTTAACCTCTTAATTGGTCTAAATGGGTATACTATTTCAACAGGAATTTTAAGCTCTGATTTAAATGGAGATGACATTATAGCTGTGCCTTTAGCTGCTGATGAAGCAATAACTGTGGGCTTTATTTCACATAAAAGCATATCCCTTAGTAACCTAGCGAAGATTTATATTGATGCTTTACATAAAGCAATTTTGATATAGTTTTAAGCTATAGCGAGTTATAGTTCTTTAGCTTTAACTATAATGCCGATTTTCTGTTATTATGAATTTAGAATAAAGATGATGGGAGATAGATATTATGAAAGTTAACGCACCTTTTAGGTATGATATTGTAGGAAGTTTTTTAAGACCTAGTGCTTTAAAAAAAGCAAGAAGTGAATATAAAGCTGGAAAAATTACAAAAGAAGAATTGAAAACCGTTGAAGACCTTGCAATTATAACTTTAATTGAGAAACAAAAAAAGGCTGGACTAAAAACTATAACTGATGGTGAATTTAGAAGAAGCTCTTGGCATCTTGATTTTATGTGGGCATTTAATGGTGTAGGTCATTCAAAAACAGAAAAAGGTATACCCTTTAATGGCGAACCTGCACTAATTGACGATACTTTTCTTACTGGTAAGGTGTCTATAGAAAACCATCCATTTGTAGAGCACTTTAAATTTGTAAAACAATTTGAGGATGAAAATACTGTAGCACGTCAGACTATACCTGCACCTGCACAATTCTTATTTCAAATGATTACACCAGATAATATTAAAGGCACAAAGGCTATTTATACTGATGAAGAAGAATTAATTAAGGATATTGCAAAAGCCTATACAAAAGTAATAAAGGATTTATATGACGTAGGCTGCAGAAACATTCAATTTGATGATTGTACCTTTGGAGTGTGTGTTGATCCTAATGCTTGTTTTATTTTGGGAACAGATGAAAAAGGCCTTCAAGAAAACATTGAAAAATTAATTAGAATCAACAATCTTGTAATTGAAGAAAAGCCAGAGGATTTAGTAATTAACACTCACATTTGTCGTGGAAATTTTCATTCTACTTGGGCTTGCACTGGAGGTTACAACAGAGTAGCAAAGGATTTATTCGCAAAAGAAAATGTAAATGCCTTTTATTTAGAATTTGACGATGAACGTTCAGGCGGTTTTGAACCTTTAAAATATGTAAGTTCTGATAAAAAGGTTGTTTTGGGTCTTATAACCACAAAAGCAAAAGAGCTTGAAAATAAAGAAGCTCTTATAAAAAGAATTAATGAAGCTGCAAAATACATTCCTTTAGAGCGCTTATGTCTTAGTCCTCAATGTGGTTTTGCATCTACAGAAGAAGGAAATAAACTTACAGAAGAAGATCAGTGGGCTAAAATTAAATTAGTTATAGAAATAGCAAAAGAAGTGTGGAAATAGGAAAATCCCTATTTTCACACTCCTTAATTATTTACCGAATACCTTCCACTCAAGTATTCCTGTAGAAGAACTGCCCTTTGATGTCATTTGTATTGCAATAGCATTTGTTGTTACTGGTGTAAATGTAGTAGTGTTATATTTATTAATTTCTGTGCCTAAACCTTTTGCATTTTGTACATACTGCCATGCACTACCATCCCAATATAATACTTGATATGAAGCTGGTACATCTATACCTTGTCCATCCTTAAACCAATAAACATCAGTGCTTGATATGGTAAATTGCTTATTAAATTGATATTGTACCCACTGCGTACCTGTTTTTGGCCAATTTCCATAAACAGCAGCACTTCTATCATTTGAGCTTGTTGGCTCTTTTCCATCATTTAAAGCACTTATGCTTTCCCAATCAGATACGTAAGAGCTTGAAGCTGTAGCTTGTGGTGCTATATTTTTATATGGATTATCTATAACTGTACCACCTTGTACAAAAGTCATATCATTTCCTAAACTGCTAATTCCTGAAATATTTAAACCTGAAGCTGATCCATTCCACCATTTAGAGTTTGGAAGAGTTGTATCCCCAAAGGAATCTCTATAACCTGCTCTGAATAAATCTTCACTGTCTCCACCATTTACATTTTTCTCTAAATCAAATCTTCCATCAGCTTGTTCAAGTGATACTAAATAGTGATTAGCTGCTGTCATAGCATTTTTAGAATTATCTCCATTTTCATCTACATGCCAAACAGCTAAGCCTGCATCTGGAGCACTAGCGTATCTACCTGTTTTTTGAATATTTTCTATCAAGTAATATTCTTTAGGATTACTTCCTGACCATTTATAACAGTATTGATTTCCAGTTCCATTTGTTTGTGCATCAAATTTAGTTCCGCTTGGATAAGTATTCATGCTTATTGGAGTATTCCAACCAGACATAACATTTCTGCAATATGGATCTGGTGGAATAGGATTTTTTTCGTCATCAGCTCCGCTCATTAGGCTGTAGCCTCCAGTACCCTCAGAATCTCCATCATAATCGTAAAGGTCTGGATACCCATAAATCATATGTCCACTTTCATGACAAATTGTATAAATAGATAAGTCATTTCCTATGTCCGACATTTCATATTTTTGTATTTTAACACCGTTTATACTGTCTTGACCCTCGTACCAAGATTGATGTGGCCATAAACCCTTTGCCCAACCTGCATCAGCTGTACCTGCATAAAGAATGTTAACAGCTTTGGCATAACCATTTGAATCTGTAGTTATCTTAGACATATCAATACCTGAAGCTTTAAGCCAATCAAAAACCTCATTTGCTAGCTCATCTGACTTAGCATAGCTTCCTGTAGCTTCATTGATATCATCATAATAAGATTTAGGATGCTTTGCTCTATAAAAACCAATTACATTATTTGTATAAGTAAGCTTTCCTCCAGATACATCATAATAGAAATCTCTTATAGAACCATTATTACCATAGCCTGTATAATTTACTCCATTAAAGAAATTATTTATATCTGCTTTCGATATAGCACTTTGCTGATCTGAAAAATCAACTAATACAGCTAGTCCATTTACATTGGTTAAATTAGATGCCTTTATTTTAGACTCCAATAATGCATTGATACTAGACTTATTTTCCGTTGCTGCTTTAGGGCTATATTCCATTCCATGAAGTTTTTCTCTTACCTTATTAGCCTTGCTTTCCATTGCAGCCTTTGTTATTTTTAAATGCTTTTGAAGCTTACCCTTAATTCCTGAATTATCAGGTTTAACTGCAATTTTCATATCACCTAGTGTATTATTATTTTTATACACTGCTCCAGTTGAAACATAATCAGTTTTGTCTGCATTTAATTTTGCATAGCAAATCCAACCATTTTTGTCACGGCAAAGAGTATATCCGTCTAAGCTTTCTATCTGTTCATAATATTCGTCACCTGTAACCAAAACTTGTACCTTGTTTCCATCTGGTTGTCTTAATTCATGTTTTTGGTTGTGAACTGGAGCTGCTAGAACTCCTGTACTAAGAACACTATAAGTTACTGCTATCACCACTGCGGATGTTAGATATTTAATTATTTTCGACATTTAAAATCCCCCTTATAAGACAAAAAAGAATTACAAACGCAATATGTCAATGGCTAGCTTAACATATTGTAACTTGTAAGTACTTACACATCAGAAATAAGTGTAAAAACAGTATACCATGTAAGTTTTAAAAATTACAATTTTCGATAAAGCTGTATACTTATAATATCTCTTCATAATTACAAATTTCTATTAAATATGTCATATTACTCAATAAATTGGAATTCTGCGTAATATTATAAAATACATAAATGTAAAAACTTTACTTAAATATAGTATTTTCAAGGGATCTCACTAATAAATATTTCTACTTTTTAAAATACGTCCTAATTTTTTACATACATTTAATGAGGGGTATAGCTAATAAATATTAACTATACCCCTCATACTAATTTGTATAATCTATTTCATAATGAATTATCTAAAAGCTTTTTTTATCAGCTAGCTTTCTTCCCCTATTGCTTTTTATAAATAAAATAGCGCTTTCTAAAGCATTACAGAAAAAATAAATTGCTATAAATATTAGGGGAAAAGAATAACGCGGCTGACCCTCTGTTACAAAATATACACTGGTAAACATATAGAATAAAATCAAACCATAAATATCATATGCTTTTAGACTGTTTTTAGCAATTAAATTATATATTGTTTTTATGCTGCAAATAATTATTGAAATAACCGCCAAAGCAAACACTATAATTTTAATATCATTTGCCAAAATCCCTAAGATTAATTGAATATTAGTACTTAAACCAGCACCATACAAACTATAACTTATGTCACTACAACTAAAATAGGTATTGAGTATTCTTTTAAAACCTAACACTATAAACTGTTTAGGATGCGATATTATCCATTTTTTCGCAGCAGTACTTAACATTTTATTTTTTTGTGTTTCATTTGCTTTTATATAGCTTTTCTTTTTTACAATTGAATTTTCAACATTATTAGCATCCATCCATAATCCATAATGATTTTGTGAATTATTATTTATATAAAGCACAATACCACTATTGTTAGAGATAAATGTAAGCTGACCCATAAGCTTCGTATTTCTATAAATCCACGGTGCAAGACATATCATGCTTATAACTAATATTAAAATACCATGCTTTAATGCATTTAAAAGTCTCTTCTTCATTACTAATTCTAATATAAATACTGCAAAGAAAAATAAAATAAAAAATGGCTTTATCATCGCACTTGCTGCTGTAAGAATACCAAGCATAATATACTTATATTTAATATCACTAAAGTATATTAGAGTTATTAAAAGAAGTACTGTAGTAAATATAATTTCTGTTCCAGTAATACTGTTGTAAAAAATATTGTTAGGGAAAACAACAAATATTGTATAAATTATTTTCCTCTTTTTTTCATTTATATTGACCTTATTTAGCACCTTATATAATATAAAGTAATTCAAGACTGTTAGAACTATATTAAAAAGCTTGGCTACAATTAAGTTACCTCCAAAAATTTTATACACAAATCCTAATAATATAGAATATCCTACTGACGTGTATGTATTTCCCCATACACCACCATTTGCTATTTGTTTTGCAAGTTCATTATAATACTGAAAATCAGAATAAGGCTGAGTTTTCACTAATATAACCCATATTAAACTTAATAATATTCCTAGCATCCCTACATACATATAATACTTTTTCTTCATAATATTCTCTTCTCCTGACTGTAAGTTTCATGTATTCTAAAACCAATTATTTCATAAATGGTAAATTATATCAAATTACTTTTTCGCTAAAATTCTCAAATTACCAAAGATATTATTTAATACTGCCTTTTATATTAATAATAAAGTTTTATTATTAGTTCTAAGTCCAATTATCTACCCTACATCAATCATTACAAAAATGTACTCTACTATAATTCCTTTAATAAATATTTAAGCATTGTTTATACTATTAATTAAAGTGCAATAAAAAGGAGATAAAAATTAATGAATAAAATTCAATTGACTCGCATGAATAAAGGTGATGGCTTTATTGCCGCACTAGACCAAAGCGGCGGCAGTACTCCAAAAGCATTACTTCAGTATGGAATTAAAGAAAATAGCTACTCTAACGAGGAGGAAATGTTCAATTTAGTTCATGAAATGAGAACACGTATTATAAAAAGTCCGCCCTTCAATTCAGATTATATTTTAGGTGCTATTTTATTTGAAAACACAATGCAGCGTACTATTGATGGAAAATATACAGCTGATTATCTCTGGGAAGAGAAAAACATAGTACCTTTTCTAAAAATCGATAAAGGCTTAGCTGCGACTCAAAATGGTGTGCAGCTTATGAAGCCTATAGACAATTTAGATAATATTTTAGATGCTGCCCTAGAAAAAAATATATTTGGAACAAAAATGCGTTCATTTATTAAAGAGCCAAATCTTGAAGGAATAAAAACGATTGTAGACCAGCAATTTGAAATTGGCATAAAAATCGCATCAAAGGGCTTAGTTCCAATCCTTGAGCCAGAGATTGATATTAATAGTGGTTATAAAGAAAGAGCAGAAAATATTTTAAAGGATGAAATACTAAAGCACTTAAACACGCTTGATGATGAAACAAAAATAATGCTTAAAATCTCAATACCAACTGAAGATAATTTTTATAGTGATTTAATGAAAGATCCTCATATTGTAAGGGTAGTAGCTTTATCTGGAGGTTATAGTAGAGAACAGGCAAATGCTAAATTATCTCGTAACTCTGGTTTAATTGCTAGCTTTTCTCGTGCCTTATCCGAAGACTTAAGTATGAATCAAAGTGAAGAAGAATTTAATAAAACCTTAGGTGACTCAATTAAGGAAATTTATAAAGCATCAATAAAATAAATAAAAAATGCGTATCACACCTTGATGCGTATTTTTTATTACTATATATTACTTGTAAATTTAGCACTTATTTTGTCGATAATCTTATATAAACTAAATCAAGGAGGATAGAATTTATGAGACAATATCAAAAAATAAGTGCAGTTTTAGTATTAATACTTACTTTGATTCTTAGTAACACTATGGTATTGGCTAAACCAAGGGTATCTGGTACTGCTCCTATAGCCCCAACTAATTTAACAGCTTCTAACATAACAACTAGCTCTGCTGCTTTAAGTTGGTCTGCAGTTTCAAATGCGACAGGCTACAAGCTTTATAGGGCTACCCCAAATGATTCAAATTATGCATTAATAGCAACACTATCAAGTACAAGCTACAACAATACAGGACTGACTGCTGGTACTAAATATTGGTATTATGTTACAGCCTATAATTCCTATGGTACCTCCGCAGCATCAACACATATAAACCTAACAACTGCTCAAGCACCTGTAACAACTTCTAAGAAGCTTATACTTGGATTTACTACTTATTATTATTCAGGAGATACTTCTTCGTATAACTCAATGGCAACTAATACATCTACCATTGATGAAATAGCTACTCAATCTTACCAGACAGATGCAGCAGGAAATGTTACAGGACTTGTTCCTACAAATCAATTAACCTATGCTAATAACAATGGAATTAACTCCTTAGCAATGATTCAAAATAACTTCGATAAAAATATATCCAAAGCTGTTTTAGAAAGTGCTACAAATAGACAAGCTCTTATAAATAACATGTTAAATATTATAAAAACAAACGGTTACAAGGGAATAAATGTTGATATTGAAGGCGTTTATTACTACGATAGAAGCTATTTAACAACATTTATGAGTGAATTATACAATACTCTTAAACCTCTAGGTTATACAGTAACTATGTCTGTTCCAGCAAAAACCTATGATAACCAAACAGATGGATGGAGTGGTGCTTTTGACTATGCAAGTCTTTCTAAATATGCTGATCAAATAGTTTTAATGACTTATGACGAGCACTATCCAGGTGGAACTCCTGGTCCAGTAGCTTCAATTGGCTGGGTAGAGAATGTAGTTAAATATGCTGTTACTGTAATCCCAAGTTCAAAGCTTCTTCTTGGAACTGCGGCTTATGGATATGATTGGTATTCAACTAGTACAAAAGCTTATGGCATAAATGGTATGTATAATCTAGCTTCAACAAATGGAGCTGCTGTACTATGGGATGCAACAAGTAAGACACCTTACTTTAATTATACAGATTCAACTGGAATTGCACACTCAGCTTGGTTTGAAAATGGTACAAGCGTTGGCTACAAGTTAGATTTGGTAAATAACTATAATTTATCAGGTATTGCAATTTGGAGACTTGGTCTTGAAAATACAGATTACTGGTCAACTATAAAAACTAAGTTTAATAGATAGTTTTAAATACAGCCATCCCAAAAATTTATTTAAATTTTGGGGATGGTTTTTAGGTCAATAGTTCATTATGGTGTTTTTATTGCAATAGGTATTCCATATTTATTGATTTCTCCACAAAACCATACTTTTCATACATTTTCCTTGCATCTGTATTTTTCGCATTTACCTGAAGCTCAAGTCCATCAAAAGATTTTTCCTTAACAATATTTTTGACAAATTCAATTAACTTATGTCCAATACCGTTCCCTCTGTTTTCTTTATCTACTGCCATACAATCAATAAATATAATATCTCTGGTAACCTGTTTATCACTTTCAACATGTCTGCAAATATATGAAAGCATTCCAACTACTTTTTCATTACTCTCTGCTACAATAATAGTATTTTGATCAACAGCTCTTTTATATTCTTCATGAGGCAAAACTGTAAAAGTTTGTTTGTATATATCAGGTCTCCACTTCACATGCAAAGCTTGAACTTGTTGCATGATCTCCTGGGCATTTTCATAATCTTCTACTACAGCATAACGAATCAATACGTCTTTCATAATCACAATCCTCCTAAGTACTGATAATTTTATAATTTTAGCTATATTTAAGAACAGTTTTGATAATAAACAATTATTAAAGAAAGGTAATTCTTATCTGGTATATAATGCAATTTTATCATGATACATTTTGTAACGTTCCTTTATAATTATCTTATTGTTTAAACATAATTCATCTAATTCATTTAGAGTAACAAATCTTGCTTCAGTTACTTCTTCCTCTTGTAATACTAAACTATCTATATCCACATCCTTGTTAACAATATATGTATCCACAAACCTGTCCGCTAAACGAATACTATGTATTAAAATAAGTTCCTTGGGAGTTACCTTAATACCAACTTCTTCTTCTAATTCTCTTAACGCACCGGTTATACTATCTTCACCTATAGTAACCGAACCGCCTGTACACTCCCAAAGACCTCCAAATTTTTTATCAGGATGTCTTTTATCTATAAGTATTTTACCATCTCTGTTTATAGTCCAAATATTAACGACTACATGATACTCACCTTTTAAAAGAGGTACACCCCTTATATGTGTTTTATTTAGCGGTTTTCTACATTCATCATACAAATCCCATAATTCACTCATTTTTACCCCCAAAGTAATATAATTTGCATTCACTTATTTTTAATTGCTATTGATATTTTTGTACAAAAAACTTTTAAATCACTAATTTTAAAAGTAAACATTTCTTATTTTGAAATGTTAACTCTATTGGATAATAATCTTTATTTATTGTTTTCCATTTTAATGCTCTCAAACCATTCTACAGCTATATCATCTGCCGTTTTAATTGAATCAGTAGAATATATTAAATCGTATTTATATTCTGATTTTAGGCTATTCTTGTTAAGATCATATATTAATTTTATTTGCGTTGGAATCTCTCTTTTATATTCCTTACAAAAGATACATTCTATTACTCATTATACTTTTTTAATAAATCAATATCCTTCTCATTAAGTACTGCTTTTAATTCATCTTTCTCAAATACAGCCATATAACCGCTTGGTAATGCTAGTGTTTTTATTATTGCTGGTCTAATCTTTAATAATTGATATGCATAGTATGCTTCTAATTTATCATTAGTAATTGATTCATCAACAGGTCCTATATACCATCCTGAATCTCCCTTCTCGCGCTCACTAGCTCTTTCCATATAAATACTATCCATTGATAGTACTTCCTTAGTACACACTACCTTGTCTTGAAATGAAATCTGTTCTCCATCTAACCTCAATTTATTTAACAAAATTCCCTGCTCTAGCTGTATCCATAAAGGTATAGTTAGATCATTCGTACTTTCATGAAATAGATTTTTGCTATAATCAGGCGAAACTATATTAAATCCATCACTATCCTCCACAATTGTAAATATACTCCATCCTATTTGAATTTTAAATTTATCTTTTATTTTGCTAGATTCAATATTAGCAATTACATCAAGAAACGCTTGTGCCTGCTCTTTTAAGTATTCTTCTACAGTTACCTTAAATAGTTTTCCATTAATATTTCTTTTTATAGTTATCATTTCCTTAACCTCTCTTCAATCGCTTTTTGCAATGCAATTCTAGCCAAACCTTCCAACTTTAACATATTACTTCTTACATCACTTGGAACTTCACCTAATTTAGAATGACCTATCCAATCAGTCCAATTTTCGCACATTTTGATGCGTTGGTTGACTTACCTAGTCCTACAAAATTATCCTTTAAGTTTAGTATTTCTATTTGTTGACTTTTTGATAATTGGGAAAAACCAGGCATATTAATAATTTCCTTCATAGATACAATATGATCAGCTTCAAGAACATTTGTCTCATATCCATAAACAGGATCTACTTTTAATCCTTCTGCATTTACCATTTTTCTAATTTTACTATTTGGTGTCTTCTTTCTAAGATTGTTATATTCTGATTTTGTTATTGGGTTAATTGATTCATTATTTTTCCCATTAATCTTAAATCACTTTCACCTTTACTTTTAATAGCTTCTTCAAGCACCCATCTTAGTATATCCTTCTCCAGTTTAGCATTTGGCAATAAATTTGCTTTTCCTGTATTTTCTTTTGAATCCTCGTTTCACCTATAAATTCCTTTACGCTTAAGTGCTTTTAAATCAAAGATATTTTTGTCTGCATTTATAAATTCCGTTTTTGCAGTGTTCAGATTTATTGACATTCTAACCATTATACCTAAAATACTTTTTGAAGAATTAAAAATTTTGGTTACATCACCTTGAACTGCCTTAATTATATCTGAACTTGATCCATTATTTAATCTTCTCTGCTCTCTTTTTATATCATTTTTAACTGCTTCTGTTTTGTCTATTCCTTTTCTCAATTCTTTTATAAATGAGTCCATTTTTGAAGTATCTTTTAACTATTTTTCAGTATACCAAATTAAAATACGTAAAGACTACTTATATAAGCTTTAAACTTAAAGATTCATAAAAAAGTAGCTACCTAAGGAGGCTCTCAAATTGAAAAAAAACATAAGGAAGGTTTTAATCTTTTCAAGTATTATTGTACTGATAGCTTTTTTTATTATTATTGTCTTCATTAAATCAACTAGTAAAGGACTTGATACATATATTTCATTAAGGTTAAACATAAATAGTATACTTAAACCTAATTCAATAGATAACAAATCTATAAAAGAAGTAAGAAAAACCTTGGATACAGAGACTACTAGGTGGTCTAAGCCATCCATTCCTTTTTCTAATATCAAAAACTTCACTATAGTTACCAACTCAAATAAGGTACCTGTACGTATATACACTCCTGGAAATGCTAGTAATATACCTATAGTCATATACTCACATTCTGGTTCTTGGGCTGCAGGCAATCTTGATACAGAAGATAACGTTTGTAGAAAACTATCCCGAAACACAAATGCAATCGTTATATCTGTAAATTACCGTCTTGCCCCAGAAAATCCTTTCCCTAGTGGCCTTACAGATGTATATGATGTACTTCAGTGGACTTATAAAAATGCAAAAAGTATAAATGGTGATGAAAAACGTATAGCTGTTGTTGGAGCTAGTTCTGGTGGAAATTTATCCGCTGCCGTTTCTTTAATGTCAAGGGATAAAAATGGTCCTCCTATAGTCTGTGAAGTACTTATATATCCTTCCACAAATATATTTAAACTAAATAGCAAGTCCTGGTCTTACTTTTCCAAAAACATCAATATTCCAATAAAAGATATGGAAAGGTATGTATCCTTATATGTCCCTAAAAAAGAAGATAGAAAAAATTCTTACGCATCTCCTCTTTTAGCTGAAGATTTCACAAGGCTGCCTGATACCCTTATAGTAACAGCTCAAGTCGATCCCCTTAGAGATGAAGGAAATGCCTATGGAGAAAAACTTAAAAATGCAGGAGTTAAAGTTAAGCTTAGCCAATATACTGGTGTTCCACATGGATTCATTACAATGGATAGGATTACAAAAAAAGCTGATAAAGCCTTAGATGAGGTTGCTTTATATTTGCAAAAAGAATTTCATAAATAAAATATAAAAAAGCTGTGCGCAATTGTTGTGCATCAGCTTTTTCATTAATATTTATCTTCTTGGATTGGAGAAACTTGGCTCCGTTGGATTAGGATTTTCAAAATATCTACCTGGTGTTGATAAATCAAAATATAACTTAGAATCATCTGTTACACCAAAATCTTTATTAGAAGCTGTATCCTTAACCTTATTTAACGCCTCTCTAAATAAAGCATTATGAGCTTCCTCACGATTTAACAAGAAATCTATAGTATTTTTTACTTCCTTATCATCTATTTGACGATATAAGTACTCATATACAACTTTAGCTCTCTGCTCTGATGCTATATTGGAAAGTATATCTGCTACAATATCACCTGTAACAGTTACATAGTTTCCTGTCCAGGGTGCTCCAGAAGAATTTACCAAAGCTGGTGTTAAACCTGCTAGTACATGAGTTTCAATCTCTCCAACTCCAACAGCTTCGTGATTTACATTATGACCATTTAATAAATTAATAGTTTCAGCTACTATTTCCATGTGACTAAGTTCCTCAGTTCCTATATCTAAAAATAAATCTTTTATTGTTTGATCCTTAACTCTAAAACTTTGTGATAAATATTGAAGTGCTGCCTTTAATTCACCATTCCCTCCGCCTAATTGCTCCTGCATAAGAACAGCATATTGTGGGTTTGGTCCTTCAACCTTTACCTGAAAATTATTTAAAAACTGTTTTTCATGTTTAAACATTAAATCACCTCCAAAAGTATTATAAATTTAGTTTTTACTCTAATTTTATATTTATACTTTGGTATTTAAGTTAACATTAGCTATACAATATAAGGAACTAGTATAAAAATTAGTTACTAAAACTTTATGTTTTAATTTTCAAAAAATCCTTTTCTACCTCATAAATATTTGTATACTCATCATTCAAACCTATTAATTTTTTTAAAAAATTACGCTCCTCTATGGACAAGTCAAGTTCGTCATACCAGGGAACTGACTTCTTATTATTTTTTTTGAAGGAAGAATAGATTAAATAAATAAGTAGATGCCCCAAATATGAAAAGTCAACTGAAACACTATACTTTTTATTATTTATCCATCTAGCAAGCCCAAAATCAATAAGATAAACCTCATCTTTATTAATGATTACATTTGGTAACCGTATATCTCTATGAACAATACCTCTTTCATGTAAATATTTCATTATATTTATAAGCTTAATTCCTATTCTATAAATTTCGTCTGAGGTAAATATGTGATTACATCCAAATAACATATCCTCTAGGGTTTTTCCTTCTTTATATTCTAAGATATAAGCATACACTTTATCATCTTTTATTATATCAACTATTTTAGGAATTAATGGATGATTAATAGATGAAAGAATCTCTTCCTCAAAGATGACTTTATTACCGCTTTTTTTAATGGCTTTAGCTTTTATCTTCTTTAAAATGTATTGCTTTTCATTTAAAGTAACTAAGTAGCAAATACCAAATTTACCTTCACCTATTAATTTTACAATTCTATATCCACCCATAGAATCCCCTAATCTATATATTTTTTTTTTAAAAAATGGTATCATGACCACGAACTCTTATATTTTTTTCTTTTATGATGTCTTTCATCAGAATAATGATTTTTATGTGAATTATGACCTGAACTAGAATGTGAACCTAATACTCCAAATAAGCGTGATAAAAAACTCTCCCTTTTATAATATTTACTTCCCCTATGGTTATTATTATGATTTTTATTTGATGATCTTGAAAACCAGCCCATTTAATGCACCTCTTTTCAACTTATCCTTTAGATTTTTTATATTTATTATTTACATTATAATACTCCTTTATTCTTCATTGTTTAATGTTAGCTCTACTAGTCCATTTATTTGCCTATTCTAACATAAGTATAATATTTGGCATAAAAATTTTGTTTTTATCACACATTATAACTTGTAAAAATATTTATTCTAAGAAAGAAGGCTTACACAATGGGTGTAGTTACCGAAGTAACAAATCAATATCAAAAGTGCATAGATGCATGCGTAAAATGTTCTCAAGCTTGTTATGAATGTTTTGAAGCTTGTCTAAATGAACCAGACATCGATAGAAGAAGAAGCTGTCTAAAACTTCTTATAGAATGTGCAAGAATGTGTGAGATGTCTATGGCAGGAATGTCTATGAATAGTCAATTTGCAAAAGATCACTGTAAACTTTGCCAAGTTGCTTGTGACCAATGTGCAAAGGAATGCAGCATGTTCCAAGATGATCACTGCCAAAAATGTGCTGATGTATGTCGTACCTGTGCAAGCGAATGTGCATCTATATCTGGCTTCTAGTAAAAATTTAATCATTTTACTAAGGCAATTACCAATTTGTATTTAATGGTAATTGCCTTTTTTGTACTAATAAAATGCACATTTATTTTAAAAACTAAAGATTATCTTTGCTTATTGGTCAATGAGATACATAAGCCTATTAATATTGAGCTTAAATTTGAAAATATAGAGTCCAATAATATTGTAAATAATATACTTTACATAGTACAATTTATATATAACATTACATTATATGTTGATTTAGGAGGTTGTAATATGTTAAAAAAAATCATTACAGTTCTATCCTGTGCTGCTATATTGGCATCACCTATTAGTGCTGTAACAATGAATGCTAGAACTCTTCCACTTTTTAAAGGTGCAGAAGGCTGTGGTGCCTTAGCAGGTACAAACCTTACAACAACTACATACCACGTTACTAATATAAACGATTCTGGTAAAGGTTCTCTTAGAGATGCTGTCAGTGAACCAAATCGTACTATTGTTTTTGATGTTGCTGGTACTATCAATCTTAAATCAGAATTAGCTTTTAAGAGTAACCTTATAATTAATGGTCAAACAGCTCCTAAAGAAGGTATAACCGTTACTGGTGAATCTTCTTCCTTTAATAAAGCTCAAAATGATGTTATAAGATATATTCGCTTTCGTGAAGGAGTTACTGGTGGCGAACAAAAATGCTCTTTGTATATTGACAATGCCAAAAACATTATGGTAGATCATGTATCTATTGAGTTTGGTAAATGGGACAATCTCCATATGGAAAATAGCTCTGATGTTACAATTCAATATTCAATCATAGCAGATGGAATACATTCTCAATATTCAGGTGCTATTCTCCAAGAATGCGACAATCTATCTATCCACCATTGTTTATGGGCAGATAATAGAACTAGAAATCCAAAAGCAAAATCAAATCTTCAATTTGCAAACAACATTATCTATAATTGGGAGGTATGCGGTTTCGTAGGAGGTCATTCCTCTGAAGATCACTATCAAGATCTACTGAGTAACTATTTTATAAGCGGGAATAAATCAAGCAGCACCTTTATAGGTGAATGTACATCCTCTGACCATATATATAACTCAAATAACTATTTTGATAGTAATAAGGATGGTGTTTTAAACGGAAGATTGATTACTAATAACGATATTTCAAAAGCACAGGCTACTGTTCAAGCTTCTCCATATGTTAGCCCTATAGTTCCTATTACACTTCAAGATCCAGCTCAGGCTTATAATACAGTTTTAAATGAAGCTGGTGATTCCTTAAATCGAGACAGCGAAGATTTAAGCGTTATAGGTAAACTAAAATCTCTCGGAAAATAAATGGAGGAATTTTTTATGAGAAAGAAAAAAATATTAAGTAGTATTCTAGTATTATCTATGGTAGTTACAGCTTCTTCTACCTTTAGCTTAAGAAATAATGTATCTAAAGCTAACTCAGTTTATGCAGCTACTTTGAATAAAGTTTCTAATAATGACAAAAGAATTAGAGTAGACCTTGCACCCTTTACCTCTGGACGTACTGACATGTTTACTAAAGGGTGGAATAATTGGGTGGTTAATAGTGGTACTTCTGCCTCTCAAACCTATAATGGTGTTACCTTTAAATTAAGTAATGGAGGAAATACAGGAAATGGTATACAATCCGGTTGGTGCAAAGGCCTTATCCAATCTTCCTTAAATAGTCCAACCCTTACTCTTGATGGTGTAACTTCTAATGCCACCTTAGGAGGAGTAATAAAGCTTGAAATATCAGGTCTCCCAGCCGGTAATCATACTCTAACTACCTGGCACAGCTTTTATGATGATGTAAAAGCCGGAAGCATGTCTCTATATGTTGATGGAAACCTTAAGGCAAGTGGTATAAAAGGACCTACCAGAGTTACAGATGACGATGCTGCTGGTAAGGCATATGTTTCCTTTAATGCAGCTGTGGGAAAAACTGTTACTGTACTTATAAAACCAGATAATAACGGTAATTACAACAATGCTGTATTGAATGCCTTTGAAATTGACGGAGCAAACCCATTTCAAGGTATATCAAAACCAAAGCCTCAAGATGGCGATGAACATCTTCAAGGAAATACACTATCTTGGATGGCTGGCCAAGGTGCTGTAAGTCATGATGTATATTTAGGTACTGACTTTAATTCTGTAAATAATGCTAATACTAATTCTTCACTTTTTAAGGGTAATCAAAAAGGTACAAGCTATTTAGCCTCTGAACTTTCACCTATGAATACTTACTATTGGCGTATTGATGAAAGAGATAAAAATGGAACTGTTACAAAGGGTGCTGTGATGTCCTTTAGAACTGTACATTTAGCCTTCCCAAGTGCTGAAGGTTATGGACGCTTTGCAAGAGGTGGACGTGGCGGACGTGTTATTGAGGTTACAAATCTAAATGATTCAGGCTCTGGAAGTCTTCGTGATGCTATAGAAAATCAAAAAGGACCTAGAACAATAATATTTCGAGTTGGAGGAGTTATTGCTTTAAAAAGCAGGCTTGCAGTTCCAGCAGACGGTGGAGATGTTTACGTTGCAGGACAAACAGCTCCAGGTGATGGTATTACCTTAACTCAATACGCTTTTGGTCTAGCATCCGCCGATGACGTTATTATAAGGGATGTAAGACTTAGAGTTGGTGATGTGTGCGGTCAAGCTATGGATGGAATGGGCATGGCTGGTTCAAATAATAGTATTATAGATCACTGCTCTATATCCTGGTCCATTGATGAAGGTACAAGTTCTAGAGGTGCACATAATATAAGTTTTCAAAACAATATTATTGCAGAAGCCTTAAATAATTCAAAGCATTATAATGACTCAGATCCAAATCACACTGGAACTCAAAGACACTCTTTTGCAGGTTCTATTAGCGGTAATATAGGAAGCTTTCATCACAATTTACTTACAAACTGTACAGGCAGAAACTGGTCACTTGCAGGAGGCTTTGAGCAGGATGGTAAGCACTATGGAGGTTACCTAGATATTACAAACAATGTAGTTTACAATTACAAGGATCGTACAACGGATGGTGGTGCACGCAGAGTTAATTTTGTAGGCAATTACTATAAACAAGGACCTGTAAGCAATAATATGAATTTCTTCTCTATTGATGGAGATCAGCTTCATACAGGTGACATGCAAATGGCTTATCTTTCTGGCAATAAAATGGTAACCATTGATGGAAAAACTATATTAGATCCTAATACTGACAATTGGACTAAAGCAGGTTCAGCTTATTCAACTGTTAGTCAGGTTAGAAGTAATGTACCTTTCTTTCTATCCTATGTTACAATAGAAAGTGCTGATGCGGCTTATGAAACAGTGCTTAACAATGCTGGTGCAACAAAGCCTAAGAGAGATTATCTTGACACCAGATACATTAATGAAGTTAAAAAAGGAACCTATACTTACACCGGAAGCGTGGATCATTTAAAAGGAATTATTGATTCTCAAGATGATGTAGGTGGTTATCCAAAGCTTAAAGGAGGAAATGCTCCAGTTGACTCAGATCATGATGGCATGAGTGATGAGTGGGAAATTAAACATGGTTTAAATCCAAATGATCCATCGGACGCAAATAAACTTAATCTTTCAGCTGACGGATATACTAATCTTGAAATGTATTTAGATGAACTTGCTGGTGACAATGTTAAATATAAAAGCACTCAAACCAGTGATACTTCAGCAATTAGCATGGGTTCCTACTACAGGATTAAAAATGTTAATAGTGGTAAGTATTTAAGTGTACCCAATAATACTTGTGGAAGTAAAATTGTTCAAACAGGAAATGTTGATTCATCAAATTCAATATGGCAGGTTATACAAGCGGATAATGGCTGCGTAAAGCTTATATCACAGGCTGGCATTGACGGAAAAGTGATCGATGTACCTGGCGCTTCAAATGACAATGGTGTGCAGCTTCAAATATGGAACAGTGCTTCTAGCTTTGTACCCTATGAAGAATTCCAGCTTAAAGACAACAAGGATGGCACCTTTGGAATTTTGACTAAATCTTCAGGCGGTACTAAAGGCTTTGACGTAAATGGACATAGTACTGCTGAAGGAGCTAGTATAATTCAATATAATTACAATGGAGAAGCAAATCAGAAATGGATTTTTCAAAAAATAAATTAGTAGTACAAGTAAATATCTAAGATTTAAAAAACAAAACCACTATAATAAAACTTTAAAATAGTGGTTTTGTCACAATTTACTTAATAATACAAAAATGGTATAATATATAATAATATTTATTTTAAAATTACAAAAAGGACACTATATTATGAATAATAGAAATATACAATTATATGTATTAGCACGATTCATTTCCTTAATAGGCACAGGAATTCAAACAATAGCTGTACCACTTTTTATATTAGATTTAACAGGCTCAGGTACTGCAATGGGTATTTTTTCTGTATTGACAATCTTACCAGCAATTTTTACAGCTGTCTTATCAGGAATTATTGGAGATAGAAAAAATAGGAAATATGTAATGATAGCTATGGACTTAGCCAGAGGAATGCTAATATTTATTCTAGCTTTACTTGCCACAATTAATTATTTTAATATATACATACTGTTCATCATGCAAATATTTTTATCTATAATGGACGAAACCTTCAGTGGATCTTCAATAGGATTAATGCCCGAACTTATAGACAATACTGTGTTATTACAAGCAAATTCCCTTAAAGAAGGCTTTGATGCAGTGGCTACAATTATAGGACCTGCACTAGGTGGAGTTCTTTATGGATTATTTGGAATAAAAATAATATTTTACATCAATAGTGTTTCATTTATGCTTTCTGCCATATTATCTTATTTTATAATCTATAAAAGTAATTTAGTTAAAAAAGAAAAATTAAGTACAAAAATATTTTTAAGAGAAATCTCAGAAGTCCTAAAATTTTTATTTAGAAAGAAAGGATTATTTCAGCTGTCACTTTTTGCTATGCTGTCTAACTTTTTACTTGTTCCATTATTTGATTTAATTATGCCTTATGCACTAAAAAAAGGAATACATTTTAGTTCTCAACAATACGGATATATTACATGTTTCTTTACAGTAGGGCTCCTTTTGGGAAATGTGGCAATTTCTCTTTATTTAAAAAAATTCAGATTAAAGCTTCTTATGAAGATTGGACTAATTTTCGAAAGCTTTATAACAATTGTTATGTGTCTACTTTTTTTACCTATAATAACACTTTTTTTTAAAGGTTCAATAATCTATTTATTTATAGTTATGTGCATATCTTATATGTTAATTGGATTTTTTAATGCTATTTTAAATACTCCTATTTCAACAAATCTTCAAAAATTAGTTTCTAATGACCTACGTTCTAGATTTTTCTCAATATTTGGCTTATTAACTCAAGTAGCTATACCCATAGGTTCTTTTATCCTTGGCTTTACTCTTGATAAAATCAAATACTATGATTTGCTAATTGCTATAAGCTTAATTATAGCTATAATTTCATTAATATTTTTAATAAAAGCTTGTGATGAAGCATATGAAGCTGAAATTATTACAAAATAAGCTAGTACTACTGTTGTAATTTACTCACTTCAAATATTACCTATACCCTTAACACTATTATTTTCAATTATAAAATTTATTAAATCATCATATTGTTTTCTTCTGCAAACAGGCCTATTTATTAAATCTTTTTTTATTTTGTTTTCCATAAAACAATTTCCTTTGCATATTACAAAATATCTGCACCACTTACATTTTTCTGTTAAATCATTAGTTTTATTTTCATATAAACTATCAAGCTTAAACCTGTCTATATGTTCAATAATCATATCTTTATTTCCCATTGCTTCATTACAGTGGTATATGCTTCCATTGAAGTCTATTACTATATTATTATAATAATCACAGTAGTTATCACTGTAATATTCATTTTTACAATAAAAACTAGGATTTATAAATCTATTTATAATTTCATCATTATAAAGAACTAAAATATTACTACTCTTATTGTTCTTTGCTAATTCATACAACTTTTTAAAACTTATTGGTTCATAAAGTGGATTCTTCTTTTCTTCAACTCTGTGATATTCTATAACTAACTTTTGCGTATTTTCCCTGAAAATTTCATTTAAATATTTTATTAAATCTGCTTGGCAAGATATATTTTTATCATCTAAATTTATCCTGATTTTAACGGTAAAATTATTCTTAATTAATGTTTCAATATTTTTTATAATAATTGTAAAGGAATTTGAACCAAACCTTCTTCTTTTATTATGTATATCTTCTGTACCATCTAAAGTAATTATGAAATCATTAATTTTTTCTCTAAATTCCAAAAATAATTCCTTGTATCTATCAATATTTGTACCATTAGTTATAATATCAAACTTAGTTCTCTTTAACTCATTATTAAATAAAGCCTGAATACAATTATAGTTTTCATCTAAGAGTGGCTCCCCCCCATATAGAACAATAGTTTGATTATACCGACTATCTATATCCTTTACTAAATTCAAAATCTTATTGAAAGTATCTTGGCTTATATGATTTTTATTCACATGACTTTCAAAACAATATACACACTGCATATTGCAGTTATATGAAAAAATTATATAAACACGTTTATCTTTAATTTCCTTATTATTAATGGATTCCTTATTTGTTTTGTATTGCAAGTAATTTTTAATTAATAAATCTGTTATACTACTCTCTGATAAACTTAAGTCTTTAGCTTTTAATTTTTTATAATCATTTTCACTTAATTCATTTATGTTTCCATATTTAAAATTTACTATGTAAAACTTATTTTCATATTTAAATATATTTGTATCTTTAGAGATTATTAGCTCTTTGATTCCATAAGTACATTCTTTTATTAAACCTATTTTATAGAGTATTAAAAATTTCCTTTTAAATCTATCCTCTAAATTAAATTTACCTCTTGATATTAGTAATTTAAATATTTCAAGGTTATCACCTTTTAATTCATAAAATTTGTTTTTATAAACTAATATTCTCTCATCAATTTTATTAAATACAATGCCATCATTAACCTCATAGAATGTATTATTATAATTAATCATGTAATCTACCCCTTATGACTGAAATTTTATTGAATTTTATTACATTTTTTATATATTATCACAACAATTTTTTCAAGTCAATTTACAAATTGCCAAAAACCTGATTTGATAATATATCAAGAGATATCTTTTAAAATTGGTAGTTCTTTAAATAAAATCCAAATTTATTATTATAATATTAATGCAAAAGCTTATTTTCAGCATTTTACTTTTGCTACAATATCAAATAAAATAAATGTATAAAATTTAATTTTTTACTCAATTGTAAAAATAAGGAGGAGAATGAAATGATAGAAAATGAAATTAAAAATTTAAACATATCTTGTGAGGAAATAATTGCTTTAGAGGCAGCAGAAGAAAACTCACGTATGAGAGGACCCGTTATCATTAAATGTAAATAATAAATATAAAGCTTAAAACTAAAATAGGAAATAAATTAATAAAATCGTTAAACATCACAATTTTATCAACCTATTTCCCGTTTTAGTTTTTACTGCATATAAAACACATCTGTATTAGCTTCTAATTAAAATTACTTACCTTTCGATTAGAATCTATGTCCGACTCCATATCATCCTTTTCCTTACTAAATCTTTTCATTATACTTGACTTTATAGAAATCATAGCAGGTATAAATATTGGTAAAAATACTGTGCAAAGTAGTATAATTCCCAGTATAACTGTCAATGATAATTCCATTAATGTAGGAACGCCTGAAGGGTACATAGCTGCAAAGGTTCCAGATAAAATAATTCCTGCTGAAGAAATAACTCCACCCACGCTTTTAGCAGCACTCACTATAGCTTCCGTTAATGTCAAATCAGAATTTTCTCTATATCTCATTACAAGAAATATGCTGTAATCTACTCCCAGTGAAATAATCATAATAAACGAGAAAAATGGTACATTCCAGCTTAATTCTCCTTTTCCTAAAACATTATTAAATAGTAAACCTGATATTGAAATAGCAATATAATAGGATACTACCAAAGAAGCCATTATAAATACAGACATCCACGAATCTCTTGTAACAATTAAAAGAACAATAAATATACCACAAATCATGATTATACTTGACTTATTAAAGTCCTTTTGAGACATAGTTTTAAGATCATTATTCATCTGTGATATTCCAGATATTCCCCACTTAGAGTTCTTTAAGGTTGAAGTTTTCATTTTGGCTGCAACTACACTATTTATTTTATCCGTTATTTTCATAGCATCTTGTGAATATGGATCTATACTTAAAGTAACATTTATTTCTGTTATTTTTCTATTCTTTGACATATACATATCCATTGATTTACTAAAGTCTGAGCTATTAATTTTGTCCTGAGGAATAAAGAAGGTTTCTGAGCTCTTAGACTTTTGTAATTTATCAATATACGAATTTGCATCATTTAAACCTGTTGAAATATCTGTTAAACCTTTTTGTGCTGTTGAAAGTCCATCTGTCAATTGTTTTGTCTTATCGGAAATTCCACTTATTCCATTTATAAGTTGATTTTGACCATCCTGAAGCTGTTTAGAACCTGCATCTAATTGTACCATTGCATTAGCTATCTTATTTTGACCATCTGCTGCCTGAGCTAATTTATCTGCCATAGTCAAGCTTCCTGCTCTTAAGGTACTTGAACCTGATTTCATAGCTGCAATACCCTTTTGCGCTTGGCTAAGTCCATTGTTAGCCTTTTCTAAAGAACCATTAGCTTCATCTAAGCCTGCCTTTAATTTTGTAATAGCATCAACCATATCTTGTAATTTTGAGTTTAATTGAAGGGAAGTTCCCTGCATAGTAAGAAAGGTTGAATCTGACTTTAGTTCAGGATATTTTACTGCAAGCTGATTTTGCATATAAACAACATTGCCAAATGCAGCTTGGAAAGTTTTAACCTGTGGAAGGAGACCCTCTAACCCTGCTCCGACTTGATTATATCCTTTGCCTATAGCTGCATATGCATTTTGCAAATCATTAACAGAGCTTTGAAGCTTTCCTATAGAATCATCAAGAGTTTGAATACCACTAGATAAATCCTTTGAGCCTTCAGCTCCACTATTCATACCATTCTTTAGTTCATTAGTAGCTTTATTTATTAAGTCCATATTTGATGTCAAATCACTTGCACCCTTTTGAAGCTTTTCAAGTGATGATGTATCTACCTTCGCTCCTTTTAACTTAGAGGCAGCATCTCCTAAACCATTATTTATTTTATTAACACCACCATTTGCATCTTTTAATCCACTATTTAAAGAAGAAGCCTGATCTTTAACATATAAATCCTTTATCTTTTCTCCTTTAGGCTGGGTTACACTACATACTTCCTTAACTCCTTTAACCGATTTAATTGCTTCTGTAATTCCGTCTATTTCAGATAAAGTATACTGATTATCTAACCTGTAGTTATTTTCTATAGCTATATTTACAGGTAGTGCTTTTCCAACACCAAAATGCTCTGATACAATATTAAAGCCTTTTACAGATGGATAATCTGAAGCTATTTCCTTCAAATTGTTATAAGAAAGACTTGATGTGTAAAAATAACTCAAACCACATACTGCTAGTACAAGAATCAAAGCTAAATATGGATATCTGGTTGAAACGGTAGCTGCTTTTTCCCATATCTTACTATTAGAATGTCCAGCTGATTTAAAAGGCGACCAAAAAAGATGTCTTCCAAACAACTTCATAAGTGTTGGTAAAAATGTAAAAATCATAACTATTAAAACTGCCACACCAACTGCCACGGCTGATGCTGACTGATATATCTTAAATTGCGAAGCCATAAGACAAGTAAAACCAATAAGTATTGTAAGTGAACTTAAAATTACGGTTTTCCCTGCCGTCTTGTAAGTTGAGATTATAGCAGAATTTTTATCAAGTCCATTATTAAGCTCCTCTTTAAACCTTGTCAAAAGCAGCATAGTGTAATCTGTTCCTATTCCAAATAAAACAATTACTAAAAATACATTTGTAAAATTCGATATAGAAAAATTGAATTTATCAACTAGCTGTAATACAATACCTAAAGAGGTTAAATAACTTAAACCAACTGTTGCAAGTGTAGCAAAGGGAGTTACCGGTGATTTAAAAACTACAATTAGTATAGCTACAATTAAAAAAATAGTTATTAACTCTGTTTTTTTAACCCCAGCTTCTATAGTTTTTGAAAAATCCTCTGTTATAAAATCCGAACCTGTAGAATAGCTTTCTACTTTATCCGTTTTCATAACCTTTGTGATTTCATTTCTAATAGCTTCTGTTGTACGTCCCTTTTGTTTTACACTTATAGGTACAAGCAATGTGGTTTTATCCTTAGAAATCACCTGATCTTCAATATCCTTATTTGTAAATACATTGAGCACTGTTTTTACGTTGTATTTATTTTTATTCTCTTCTAATTTGGTTACCTTTCCTTTTATTTCATTTAAAGCACTGTCCGTAAGTTTCTTATCGCTGTGATATACCATTATTACATCTAGAACTTTGTCATTGCCCTTAACATCATCTAACTTGTTGAGTATGTTCTGTGCAACTGAATATGAATATTCCTTACCAATAGTTATCTGTCCTTTATCCCTTACAAGCCTACCCATGTCTGGCATAGTGAATAAAATGATTGTGATCACAATGGCCCAAAAAATAATTGATAAATAACTTTTATTAATCAATTTATTCAACTTCATCAATCCCTTCAAAAACATTATTTTCATCAAAATTATAACTTAAGTTAAAATAATACATGTGTTGAACTTTGATTATACATGTATTATAATAATTTTGAATGCTATAAACAATAATCAATTTTTAAAGTTATGTTTAAAATTATATAAATTAAAGTATTTTTGTTCGATTTTAATATATATTTAAGGAGATTTTATGAATAAAAAAGCAGAATATAAAAGTGCAATACGTTCAAGAAAGCTAATACGCGCAGCTTTCGCTGATTTAATAAAGGAAAAGGATTTAGGGAAAATAACCGTTACTGATATAGTTAAACGTGCAGACATTAATCGTGGAACCTTTTATGCACATTATCAAGATGTACAGGCAGTTTCTGACCAAATCGGAAATGAAATAATTGAAAAAATGTTAGAATTTTTAGGTGAATTTAATTCTAAATGTTTTTTTCAAAATCCCAAGCCTATTCTTTTGAAAGTGTCAAAATGGCTTGAAGATGACTTTGAATTTTATAAAACTCTAATAAATGCCAATGGGGCTGAACAATTCCTTGAAGAGCTAAAAACCATATTTGTTAATTACATGGAATTCGATAGTGCTGTTCCCGATAGCATAAAAAAAACACCTACCTTTCGTATACGTGTAAATTTCTTTGCAGGTGGAATTCTTAATATATTTCAAGTGTGGTTTAACGGTGATCTTGAGTATTCCTTTGATGAACTCTCACAAGAAGTGAGTGACATTATCTCTTGTGCTTCTGAACCATTTTTTTAGAGTTTTTCATACTACCATTTTACAATTTTTGTTATAAAACTTATATTTTAAAAAAACAGTTTACACTTTGTTTCCTCTAATGTAATATTATAGATAAAGTAAATAATATCACAAAACTTACAATTGGAAGATAAAAAATGAAAAAAAGATTAACAAGTTTGGTTTTAGGTGGATTAATTGCTGTATCAGCAATAATTGCTCCATACGCATCAGCCAGTGCTGCAACAAGGCAAATAGACTTATCAGGATGGCAGAATGATACTTACACAGTAAGTGCAGTATTAGAAAGAAATGACACAGACAACTATGATTTCACTGCTCCAGTATCAGGAACATATACCTTCACTACAGCTGCATCCTTTGGGAGTAAGGGAATACTTAACGACTTAACAACTAAACAAACCTATATTGACGTTAGTAGTGGTCAGGGTAAAAATTTTCTTATAAGAAAGCACTTAAATCAAGGTGATTCCTGTGATTTAGCAGTTAAGAGCTTTGCTATCGACCCAGCCAGAAGACAATGGGGCTCATATAGCCTTTTTATAAATATAACACAAGATCATTAATATATTTCTGGTATAGTACTTAAAATATATACATTACAAAGTATCTAAACTCTACACTTGATGTAGTTTAGATACTTTATTTTATTACATCCAATTACAAAACATATTATATAAATATTATAAAAGCTAAAATTATAAGTATTAGTTTTTGTAATTTATTGACATATTATTTATTAAGAACTATAATATATTAAAAATGTAACTAATTAGGAGGCGTTTATCATTGATAAACAAACATTTTAAAGTAATTATGTCTTCAATCATATTTGCTATGTTGGCATCATCAACAACTTTTGCCAAGCAAATAATAAATTCTACAAATGGTCCAAGCCTAAAAAATAAAGGTCCTGTTATTTTTAATACAAAAAAGCTTAAAACAAATCCAATAATAACTACTAAACAATATACTAAAACCTACCCTAATACAAAAAATACACCACCTAGCACATTTAACCCTTTAACAGCTACTGATACTGAATTAGATAAATATGGCTTTCCTTCAAGACCTACAGATAAAAAACAATTAGCTCAGTGGGAAAATGCTATGCGTCATGCTAAAAAACACGTTTCACTAAAAATTAAGAATTCAAATACAACTCATGGAACATCTCAAAGCCCTAATTGGACTGGATACGTGTGCCAAGGTTCAAGTAATAATAATACTAAATTTTATCAATCTTGTACTGAGTTTTTTATACCTCAATACAATGGCAGTACCAATGATGACCCAGCAATTTGGACAGGTATAGGTGGCTATAATGGTAGCTATTCTATTGTACAAGCGGGGGCTGATTTAAATGCTACAGGAAGTCCTTATTCTGGTACTACATATGGTGGAACTACACAATATGAATTTTGGATTGAGGATTTTCCAGAAAATGTATCATATGCATCAGGTATTCCAATAAAACCAGGAGATGAGGTATTTGTAAATGTAAAATATTCTCCAACCACCCATCAATCAACTGCTTACTTTGAAAATGATACAACATCACAATATGGAAGTGTAAATTTTGACGGTACATATTATGATGGTTCAAGCGCAGACTTCGTATGTGAAGCTACTGGCTCTCAATATCATGGTAATTGGCCAAGCATAAACTTTGTAGGAAATATGGCATATTATAATTATAATGAATCAACTGGAAAAGGTGATAGTTCTTATCTACCATTACTTAATTACGATACAATAAATTTACAATCAGGCAATTATACAGAAGCTGTCCCATCCAGTATTACCAGCAAACTTGGTGGATTTATGATAAATACTTATTAATTTAAAAACATCAACTTATCTATGTATAACCATAATAATAACCTAACTGAAACGCACTACAAATATTAGCTTACTTACTAATACTTGTAGTGTATTTTTAATAAAAAATATTCAACTACACTAACACCAAGATTTAACAAGCTCTTTCTAGTTTGATATTCCATAATCAAATCATATATGTACATATTTAGCTATATTAAAGCCTTTTCACCGATTATTGCTATAATAAAAACAATATAGAATATGCCATTAAAGGCTAATCTTTTATCCGATAAACGGTTTCTTTTTAAACATACCCATAATGAAAAAATTGCTACAAAGGTTACAATAGCTGAAATAATAAGGTATTTATCAAGCAACCAAGGTGTAAACATAATTCCTAAAGAACTGGGAACAGTAGCCTGTATCATCATAGAACCACTAATGTTAGAAAGAGCCAACTTCTCTTTTCCTTGCCTTACCCATATAATTGCATTTAAGGTTTCCGGTAATTCTGTTGCTACGGGACTCAATAATAGAGAAACCATATGAGGGGCCATTCCAAGTGAAATACTAAGTGTACCTAAATTATTTACAAACAGTTGAGAGCCTATAAAAATAAGAATAAGTGCCCCTATTGTTTGAGTTAAAATCAATAACTTCTTAGGTTGTACATTTTTAGGACTAATTTTTAATGGCTCCAAATCCTCAGCAATTTCATTATTATCAGCACTCATTTCCCTATAGAAATAAATACCATAGGCTATTAAAAATAAGATTCCAAGCAACGGCTTTACCGTAAAAGCTATAAGTCCTAGTGCAATTTTAAATACAAAAATCCACATAAACCAAGCTTGATCCCTTGCTAACTTTTTACCATCACACTTAATACACTCACCAAATTTTCTTTTATTGCAAAAGACAAATATTCCTATACCAACAACAGCATATGCAATTGTACTTAATACAAGTGGTCCGCCTAATGCAGCACCTATACCTATGTCCTTCTGCTTTAAGTTAGTTCCAAAGACTACAGCTATAAAGGTTACAATACTTTCAGGAAGTGCTGTACCAAAGGCAGCTAAAACTGAACCTACAGCACTTTGAGAAATTTTAAAAGCTTTACCCACCCATTCAATCCCGTTTACAAAGAATTCACAGCTAAAGTAAATCAAAAGCGCTGAAAACAGCATAATTAAAATTGTTAATATCATACTCTTTCTCTCCTTAAACAAAAAAATAAAAAAGACCTTCAGTGTACATAAAATACACCAAAAGTCTCGTTTCGCATTTTTAGCGGATATTGCCAGGTTTTTCAAACCACTATGTTGACAATATCTATCAAACTACTCCCTTTTGAAGCTAAATAACTTTAATTTTACTTAAGTAGTATACTAAAACTCTTTTAATATGTCAATAATTATCAAATTAGTTTAGGAAGCGTATTAGCTGCCTCAGGCATAAGGGTAATTGTAGCATCCTTGGAATTTGTTTTATAAACTAACTCTAACGCCTCCTCTATGGTTTTAACAAGCTTTATATTTGTTCTTTTAACTAATTTATGGTCTAAAGAAGAAACTAAAATTACATTAAATTTATCTGCACCTTCACAAAAATAATAGCCAGCATACTTAGAAATACTATACTTTTCTCTAAGATCTCTTTCCCTTTCCTCTGAAGTATCAAAGTTTAAAAACATAGACTGCATCTCAGCGTCTCCACCAAGTCCATCTCTACATTCAGCTAAAATTACAATTGTTCCATTGTCTTTAGTAGCTTCTCTGGCATTTATCATTATTTTTATAGATTGGTATAAGTTAATATCTTTTGGATAGCCTCCAGCTGACGCAATAGTAATATCAGATTTTCTAGATATATTAACTCCATCCTTTTCATCTATCATTTTTCTTCCCTTAGCATGTGCAGATATGTAATTTCCAGCTACTGCACCTACAATAGCACCATCCTTGTCTACCACTACATTAAACATAAAATCAGGTTTTACAAAGCTTGCTGCCTCTAACATATCTATATGTATTGGATTATTCTCTATATTTCCACAGCGTACGGTTTCATAAGTTCCACCACCAAAATTTTTGCTTAAGGACATAGCGTGATTTGCCATTACTGATTCATATGAAGCTATTCCTGGAAGTATGGTCTTCTTTCCTCCGCTAAAGCCTACTAAAAAATGATATACTATTCCTCCAGTTATAACTATATGATCACAATCTAATGCTATTTTATTTATTGAAACAGGTGTACCATAAGTGGTTTTTCCCAAATATACTAAGTTATTTTTATCAAGACAATCATGATCAATTATTTTGAACCTTTTTGAAAGCTCTTTTCCCAAAATCTTTTCATGCTCTTCTTCTGTTTGGCTTCTATGAGTACCTGTAGCTGATAGAAATATTATATCCTCATCTTTGACACCACCAGCATTTATTTCTTCTACAAGTTTCGGAAGATACTTATCTGTTCTCTGCCATGCCCTTGTCACATCTGGTACAACTATACAAACAGTCTCACCCTCATGTACTAATTCCTTCAATCTAGCACTATCTATAGGATTTTCTATAGCATCTTTAATAACTTCTTCTTCAGATTTTGTAGTTCCAAATTTGTTACTTTTTATTACCCCTATTACGTTTTTTTCATCTACATCAATTTCTAATTTTAAATCTCCATACTTCATTTTTTTGTCCATTGTTTAGCCCCCTTTTAATAAAACATATATACAATTTTATCATATTAAATATAATTTTTACACATAAGTATAAATTCTATAATCATTTTTTTACTTATTTGACATTTTGGCAATGTATTCTTATGACTAAATAAAAACTACAAGCATATTATATTATTATTTATCATTTAAAATTTGGAGGATATTTATTATGAACACTACACATTTAATAGCTTTAAAAACTTGCAGTGGTAACTTTGTATGCGCTGAAGATGGTGGGCATGGAGTAATTATTTCAAATAGAGTTAATATTGATCTTTGGGAAACCTTTGAAGTTATTAATCTTAAAGAAAATAAGATAGCCTTAAAAACTTGCAGTGGTAATTTTGTATGTACTAAAAATTGTGGTTATGGTGTACTTACCTCCCTAAGAAATACTATTGGTTCTTGGGAAACCTTTGAAATTATTGATCTTAAAGAAAACAAAATAGCCTTAAAAGCTTGTAATGGAAAATTTGTATGTGCTGAAAATCGCGGACATGGTATGCTCACTTCCAATAGGGATAATATAGATCCTTGTGCAACCTTCGAAATCATTGAGCTTAACTCAAATCCGGATGAACTAAAAGAAATGGTAAAAACATATGCTCCTATAATTTACTTTAATCCAAATGAAGAATATTTTCCAGTTAACGTTGAAGCTTTTTTAAATGGTTCTAGCATTATAAATGAAAAAGGTGAAATAGTAGCTAATGGAACCGACCTATTATCAGAAACAGAAGTTTTACCTGATAAATTATTAGAAAAAAATATCTACTTAAAACTCACAGATTCAAATATAAAATATGGAGATATTTCAAATTCAAAATGCTATGTTTCTTTAAATAATAGACACAACGGTCTACACTTAGAAATAAACTATTTCATTCTTTATGGTTATAATGATGGTATGCTTAACGTTAAATTTAATGATGCCTCAATTCTTAAAATAGGAGAAAATGAAGGTGTTTGGCAATATATAACTATTGTAATAAATACTAATACGGCTGCAATAGAACATATAGATTTAAATCAATATGGAAAAACTAAACAATTTAAACCTGAACAATTAGCCTATGAAAATAATCATGTAGTTATTTATTCCGCACTTAAATCTCATACTTTTTACAACGAAATCGGTGGAACTTCAGCTAAATATACCTCAGAAGAATTAGGCTTACTAAAAACCTCAAAAGATAAAGTTCTGTTTGAATTATATAATAACAATACTTCTCAAGGCATAAGATGGGATACTTCTCTTTCGTCTAATATTATTACTACTAATATTAGAAGTATGGAGGTAAAAGAACCTAAATGGTTAAAATTCAATGGCCGATGGGGAAGCGCTTACGATTTAAATGAAAAGGATTTGGAGTTATTAGATAAAATCTCCACCCTTCCTTATGGCGGAAAAATACTGAATAATCTTATATGGAGTTTTATTCCTTACAATAAAAAAGACCTTAACGGCCCAAATGGAATTAAATATAAAATTAATTATTAAAATATACAAATACCTATTTATACTTTTCTAAGGTATAAGTAGGTAAAAAACATACATTAATTCAAGTATTTTTGATAATTTATAGTATTTCTTATTGCTGTATCTAAGGTATAACTAGGACTATATCCTAACTTTCTTAACTTACTTATATCAGGTACACGTTGAAGTGTCTCTTCAAAATTGTCATCAAAGGCTTTTTTATATGGCACTAGTTCAATAACAGAATTTGAATTAGTTAGCAGCTTAATTTTATTTGCTAACTGTAAAATGGTTATTTCTTCAGTACCTCCAATATTGTAGACTTCACCTATTTTACCTTTTTCTAAAACTAATTCTAATCCATTTAAAACGTCTTCTATATATCCAAAGGTGCGAGTTTGCTGACCATCACCATAAACTTTTAAAGGTTCGTCTTTTAAAGCCCTATTAATAAATGTAGGTACTACCATACCAAAATTGCCAACCTGATAAGGACCAATAACATTAAAAAAACGTCCTATTTTAACCTTTACTCCTAGTTCACGATTGTAGGCAAGCGTTAAGTGTTCCTCTGTGAGCTTTGCTACTGAATAAAGCCAACTTGGCTTCTTACTTGAACCTAAAACATAATCATCTTTTTCATTTACCAGACTACTTTTTATCTTTCCATAAATAGCTGAAGATGAAGCCGCAAAAATTTCTTTGTTATATTTATATGCTGCCTCAAGTACATTTTCTGTTCCTAAGTAGCTAACTCTTAAGCAATCTATTCCTTTTAACATGGCAAGTCTTACACCAACTACAGCCGCCAGATGAATTACATAATCACATTCCTTTACCAAAGAAAAGACTAAAGCTTTATCTAAAACACTACCTTCTATAACTTCTGCTTTAGTATTTTTAAGCCTATCCTTTGAAGTTGATGAAAAGTTATCCAAGACAGTAACCTTATGACCTTTTTCTAATAATCTAAGTGTTAAATTAGTTCCAATAAATCCTGCACCACCTGTAATTAAATAATGCATTTTAATTAAATCTCCTTATTCTTCATTTTGTTATTAAATACAAACACTAAAGTTATTTAGCATATATTAAATTATATGAAATTTGAAGTTATCTGTTGCAGAGTAAGTTTAAAATTAATCAGGAGGCTCTTAAATGAATGAATATTATGATAATTACCTACAGCTAGATGAAATTTTAAAACAAATAAAGTCTTCCATAGAAAAAAAATCGCCTTATTCTCTTGTACGTTTTGGACATGGAGAAATGCATGTAGTAGCTCATAAAATTTTTCCTAAGCACAGAAATAGCATTTATTTTGGTTATTATTATAAATATGCTGGTATAACAGATTTAAGCGATGACATTTCACTAAAGTTACTTAATGCTTTAAAAAAGGCTACTTTAGTTGGATCAGAGGGACATATCTCTTATAATAAAGAGTTATTTGATAAAGTTATAGCTTATTACAATTTACACTTACCTTCTGTATGTAGTGCTTGGATTGCCCAAGAAATGATTAAATCAAAAAAATTCTTCGATTTACTAAAACCCCTAAAAATTATTATTATAGGAAGGCGAGCAAGAGAAGGCGCAGAAAAATTTAAAGCTTTAGGAATTGATGTAGTGACTACTATGGGCCATGAAGGCTTCAGCGAGATATCAAATACTATAGATAAGATTTCTAATATAGATGATTTTGATATTGCTTTAGTTTCAGCAGGTGTTCCAGCTACAATAATGTGTCCTGATATTGCTGAAAAAACCGGCAAGATTGCCATTGATTTTGGGCACGCTTTAGATATTTTAATAGATGGTGATAATTTTGATCATGAAAAAAAAGTAGCTACTTTTTACAACAAAATAAATTCAGAAAAGATTAAAAATATAAAGAAAAGAAATAGTGAACTTACAATTTTTATGCCCTCATTTAATCCAGGCAAATTTTTAAGAACAGCTCTAAAAAGTATCTTTTGGCAGACCCATCAAAACTGGCGACTAATTTTAGTAGATGACTGCTCTACAGATAACAGCTTAGAAACAGTTAAAGATTTACTTGAAGATCCTAGAATTACATTGATCAAAAATCCTAATAATATGGGCCAATCTAAAGCTCAAAATGCAGCACTAGAACTAATAACAACACCCTACTGTGTTCAATTAGATAGTGATGATTGGCTTTTCCCAGATACTTTAGAAAAATTATTAAATACTTTTAGCACTCAGCCAGAAGACGTTGCAGTTGTTAGTGGTAATTTTATAATCGTAAATACAAATTCTGAAGATTTAAAACGGGCTTATGATGAAAAAAAAGAGTTTAGTATTCGTAAACGTAAAGGACGATTTTTTAAAGATAAGTATGATTTTTTGGCCTCCAATACTACTTTATGTCCTCGCTGCTATCGTACAAACGCTTTAAAAAAAGTTGGTGGCTGGCCCACAGATGTTCCATATGAAGGTCGTCACATGGAAGACAGATTAATACTTTTGCGTTTAGCAGAATATTATAATTTCTATTGGATTGATGAGACCCTTTATGTCCATAGAAGACATAACTCTAACAGTACTAACAATCTAGAAGCTTATAATTATATAATTGAATGGGAAGATAGATACGTACTAAAACGTTGGGGTGATAAATACGAGCCTATATTTAAAATAGATGAGGGTGGTTGGAAATATATAGAAAGTATTATTCCAAAATAAAAAATACAAGTAAGAGGTGTAAAATGAATTTGCATTTAGATGAATTATATTATCAAAAAAAACTTCAAACTTTGACTATTAGAAAAACTTTTTCATCTCACTTTAAGCCAGGAATAACTATAATAACTCCTACCAATAAACCTGATTTCATGAAGAATATAAGAAAAAATTTCACAAGATGCAGCTATCCTAAAGTAGAATTTATAATTATTTTAAACTCTGATTTATTAAATATAGAAATGTATAAGCGCTATTTTTCTGGCATACCAAATATAAAAATATATAAATTAGGTAAAAATACTTCTCTTGGAGAAAGCCTTAATTTTGGAATAGAACATTCAAATTATAATTATGTTGCCAAATTAGATGATGACGATTATTACGGAAAAAACTATATTGAAGACGCTATGAATATTTTTAATTATACAAATGCTGATATAGTAGGAAAGTCTTCACACTTTATATATTTTGAAAAAAACAAATTTTTAAATCTTTGGCATTCTGATCATGACAATCAATATGCTAAAGCCATAGCTGGTGCAACCTTTGTAATGAAAAAATATATATTTAAAAAGGTTAAATTTCATAATTTAAATAATGGTGAAGATTTAGATCTTCTACGTAAGTGCAATTCCTTAGGCTTTAGAATCTATTCTGGTGATATATTTAACTATGTATACAATAGACATATAGATATTCAAAATCACAGCTGGAAAATTAATAACTCTGATTTAATATCTAAAAGTAAATATATTACTACTACCGGTAGTTACCATTCCTTAGTATCCATATAAAATTCTAGAGAAATAGGAGTTATGATATTTATAAAAAAGCTTCATTTCAAAGATAATCTTTGAAATGAAGCTTTTTATAAATCATACTGATTATAAATTTGACATATAAAATATCAAGGTATATCCTTAATTATAGTTTTTTCTTTTATACTATATAAATTCAAAAATTCTTAGGAAAGTAAGCTTTTCCTATTTTAATATAAACTATTTTCTAAGGAGTTCTATAATGAAATTGTTTTTACAGATGCTAAACTTGCAGTTTGCTATGTTTGTTTTAATTTTAATTGGCATTATTGCAAAGAAAATTAAAATTGTAAGTGCTTCAGCACAAAAAAGTCTATCGGATTTATTAATTTATTTTATACTTCCCTGCAATATTATTGAATCCTTTCAGGGAAAACTCACACATAATTTAATGGCTAATTCTCTTATTTCCCTTGTAATTTCACTGATTATCCAGGTTCTCTCTATTGTTTTAGGACGAGTACTATTTTTTCGCTTTTCAGATAAAATGAAGCCTGTGATGAAATATGGACTTATATGTTCTAACTCCAGCTTTATTGGACTTCCTGTTATAAATAATGTTTATAATTCCATTGGAGTACTCTACGCTTCCATTTTTCAAATACCTATACGTATTACTATGTGGACTTCTGGTTTAGCCGAGTTTACTGGCAGAAAGGTTGATGAAAATGGCACGGTTCAGCCTATTTTCACAAAGAAAACAATTAAAAATTTGATGCTTCACCCATGTATTGTAGCTGTATTTTTGGGACTTGCTATTATGGTTTTTAATATTCCCTTACCAAAATTTATTAACAAAAGTATTGCTTTTATGAGCCAGTGTACAATTCCAATCTCTATGATTGTGATTGGATGTATTTTAGCAGAGTGTAAAATAAACCAGCTTTTTGATAAAGCAACCTTTTATTTTACTTTTATTCGTCTGCTAGCCTTTCCTTTGCTTATTTTTTTTGTATTAAAGCTTTTAAAAATAGATCCTCTTATTACCGGTGTGGCTACACTTCTAACTGGAATGCCTGCTGGAACTACCACTGCCATACTTGCTGATAAATATGGTTGTGATGCTGTTTTTGCATCTACCATTATTTTTACCTCAACTTTATTTTCAATTATTACTATACCTATTTTATGTGCACTATTTTAAGTGCTCTAGATTAAAGACATAATAATGGGTATAGTAACTACAGAAAGAATAGTAGTTAAAAAAGCACATTTTGAAGCAGAAGTTTTGTCACCATTGTACCTCTCTGCAAACACCCCTATTAAACTAGCTGTTGGCATTGCTACCATAACCACACATATATACAAAAGAGTTTTATCACAACCTAATAACTTTAATATAAAATAAACTAAAATTGGTGCAACTATAAGCTTTATAAGATTCAAATAATAAACATCTAGTCCTTTAAATACTTCTTTTAATTTAACATCTGCAAGCATAGACCCCACTATAAACATAGAAATTGGAGTTGTCATATTACCTATACTGCCCAAGGTTTTAAGTAATGGTATTGGAAGTTTAATTGAAAAAAGAAATATTATAACACCTATAAGAGTGCAGATAAGTGGTGGATTTAATAGGCTTTTTTTTATGCTTTTTAAATTACTTTCTCCTGTAAAAAGCATAATTCCATAAGTAAACATAAAAATATTAAAGGGAATTGTAAAAACTGCTGTATAGAACACTCCAATATTTCCAAATATACCTTGAACTATGGGAAAACCTACAAATCCACAATTTGAAAATATAGTTGCAAATTTAAATACATTTTTCTTTGACTTGCCAAACTTAAAATATAGAGGCTCACTTAAAATTATAAGAAAGATATGTATTCCTACAGAATAAAAAAATATCATAATAGCCTTCTTTAACATGTCCATTGAAAAATCAAAATTAAAGGAATAAATTATCATACATGGCAGAGTAAGACTCATTAGAATATTTGAGATTCCCTTATTCACTTCATCGGTAATTATTTTTCTTTTTCGTAAAACAACTCCTACTATCATCATCAGTGTTAATATAATTATTTGATTTATAATGTTCGTATTCAAAATACTTTCCTCCCTATATAATATTGACCTTATTATTTAATATGTTATAATACTTTCATAAATATATTATAGTATATAACGTACATTTTGTACAATATACCGCACAAAGAGAGGGGATTTTTTTGGAGGATCTAAATTTATTAGTTGCAAACAACCTAAAAAAAATTCGTAAAGAGAAAAAATTAAGCTTAGATAAGTTATCAGAATTAACGGGTATAAGTAAAAGCATGCTTGGTCAAATTGAAAGAGGCGAGTCAAATCCAACTATTACCACACTAAGCAAAATTGCATATGGCTTAAAAATTCAAATTACTACTCTTATAACCACAGCAAAAACTGACACTATACTCATGGATAAAAGTAGTATTTCCCCTCTATTGGAGGACAATGGGAAATATAGATTATATCCTTTTTTCCCTTACGAAGATGGGAGAGATTTCGAACTTTATACCTTAGAATTTGAAAAAGGAGGATCTTTAAGTACTGATGGTCATATAGAAGGTACCGAAGAATTTATAACCGTATTTCAAGGTGAAATTACTATAGAAATAGATAATGATAAAAAATATACAGTAAAAAAAGATAATTCTATTAGATTCAAGGCTGATAAACCACATACTTATTATAACTTAGGTGATGTACTTACTAAAGCAAACCTAATAGTTTACAGACACCCTTAATTTTAATATTTTACATAATTTAACACCTGTGAATTCATACTTCCACAAGTGCAAATAATTCTAATGGGTACATGCTACTATGAGCATACCAGCTACCATTCCTAATACATTGCCTATAGTTGACAGCCTTCCCTTCCAGGTATCCCTTGCACTTGGAAGGGTTTCTCTATATATTATGTATAGTATCATGCCCGCCGCAAAGGTAAGACTCATACATACCATCCCCTCAGATATTTTACTCACCACTCCTCCAAGTGCTGAACCTAGTCCCATAGGAATTGAAGTAAGCATAGCTATTATTATAGTTAAAATTGTTTTCACGTTTCCTTCTCTAAGAAAAATTCCAATTGCAAGCCCTTCAGGTATTCCATGAATTATTAAAGCCACACCTAAATGAAGACCTTTTACAGTGTTAGTTGCAAGTAAAGAACCTAAAGCAACTCCACTAGGTATATTATGTATTCCAATACCTATTGCCATCAAAATAGCTGCCTTGAGAAATCTAGTTTTATTATCCTTAGTACTTAGTTTACTATTATGAGCTAGGGTTCCGTCTAAAAATACTGACAAAGTAAGTCCAAGTAAAATTCCTATTATGGATATATAAATAGATCCTATTTCAAAAGCTTCTGGAAGTAAATCAAAACATACTATAGCAAGCATCAACCCTCCTACAAAGCCAATAATAGTACCTTTAGACCTGTTACCACTTTTCTTAATTAAAAAAGAAAAGAATATTCCCATAAATATGCCAATAGCCCCAGTAAGTAATCCTAATGCTCCTATAATTCCTTCTAAAAGAAAAAAACTTTCCATGTTAACTCCTTTTATAATCGATTTATATAATATGTATTATATAAATCTCTAAATAAGACTAAAATATTTATTGACACATTGGCTTCTTCGGGCATATAATGAACATATGAACAAGTATTCATATGTTCATATGTTTGAATAAAAATATAAAATTGAAAAATATAAATCTACGGATAAACTTATTCAAACACTAAAGGGAGGTATTTGAGTGGAAAAGATAATTAAAAACCCCAGCAAAGATCATGTAAAACCTATAAAAAAGTCTACTAAATCAAATAATGATAGTAATAATATGATAAAAAAAGAGTTTTCAATTGAAGGGCTAGATTGTGCTAATTGTGCTGCTAAAATAGAAAATAGATTAAACAAAGTTAAGGATATAGGTCATGCTAATGTGAATTTTGTCACAAAAACTTTAACTCTTGAAATAAACAATGCAAGCAGTACTCATAATGTAATATCCGAAGCTACTGCTTTGATAAAAAAAATAGAACCTGATGTTACAATATCAGAAAAAACTAGCAGCAAAAATACAAAAAAAGAATTCTCAATAGAAGGTCTTGACTGTGCTAATTGCGCTGCTAAAATAGAAAACAAATTAAATGAAACTAATGGCATAAGTTATGCTAATGTAAACTTTGTAACAAAAACCCTTACTATTGAAATTGATAAAACAAATAATGTATCAGCATTAGTAGCTAAAGTTACTGATATAATAAAAAAATTAGAGCCAGATGTTACTATTACTGAAATAAAAGAAGATATTCATGTCCATAATCATACACATGGTGAAAATACTAAAAAAGAAATAATAAGGTTTGGCATTGGTGCAGCCATTTTTGCACTAGCAGGTCTCATAAATTTTTCAGATTATATAAAATTAGCACTATATATAATAAGTTATGTCATTGTGGGTTATGAGGTAGTATTAAAATCTCTTAAAAACATTAAACGCGGTGAAGTCTTCGATGAAAATTTTCTTATGAGTATTGCAACAATAGGCGCCTTTGCTATTCATCAATATCCTGAAGCTGCAGCAGTTATGCTATTTTATCAGGTAGGTGAAATACTTCAAGGAATAGCTGTAAATCGCTCAAGGAAATCTATAACCTCACTTATGGATATAAGACCTGACTTTGCTAACTTAAAAATAAACAGTGAGCTAAAAAAAGTATCACCTGAAAAAGTATCTATAGGAGATATTATTGTAGTAAAGCCTGGTGAAAAAGTTCCCCTAGATGGAAAGGTAATCGAAGGAACTTCAATGATAGATACTTCCGCTTTAACAGGAGAAGCAGTACCAAGAAAAATAGAAGAAGGTTCTAGCATTTTAAGCGGAGTTATTAATAAAAATGGGCTACTTACCATAGAAGTAGAAAAAAGCTTTGGACAATCAACTATTTCAAAGATTCTCAATTTAGTTCAAAATGCAAGCAATAAAAAAGCTCCTACAGAAAACTTCATAACAAAATTTGCTAAATACTATACTCCTGTTGTTGTTTTTGGTGCTCTCGCTTTATCTGTTATACCACCTCTTGTTACAGGAGATAGCTTCTCAATATGGATTTATAGAGCACTATCCTTCTTGGTAGTCTCTTGTCCTTGTGCATTAGTAGTATCTATTCCTCTCGGCTTCTTTGGCGGAATAGGTGGAGCTTCAAAAAAAGGAATACTTGTTAAGGGCGGTAATTATCTTGAAGCCTTGAATAATGTTGATATAGTAGTATTTGATAAAACAGGTACCCTAACACGTGGAGTATTTAAGGTTACTGAAATTAAGCCAGAAAATAATATTAAAAATGATGAACTTTTAACCTATGCAGCTTTTGCAGAAAGTTATTCTAATCATCCAATAGCTACTTCTATATTAAATGCGTACGGAAAAGAAGTATCTAAGAATATGGTTTCAGATTATGAAGAAATATCCGGTTACGGTATTAAAGTAAGCTTAAATGGCAAAAAAGTTTTAGTAGGTAACTCAAAGCTCATGACAAAAGAAAATGTAGCCTACAATAATGTAGATACTATTGGCAGTGTAGTTCATGTGGCTGTGGAAAATAAATATGCTGGATATATAGTTATCTCTGATGAGATTAAAGAAGATTCAAAGGATGCAATAAAAAAATTAAAAAGTCTTGGAATTAAGAAAACAGTAATGCTAACAGGTGACAATAAGGCTGTTGGAAATAAAGTGTCACAAATGTTAGATTTGGACGAAGTTCACGCTGAATTACTTCCAGATCAAAAGGTTTATGAAATAGAACGTCTATTCAAGGAAAAATCAAAAAAAGGCAAATTAGTCTTTGTGGGTGATGGAATAAATGATGCTCCTGTTTTAGCCCGTGCAGACATTGGTATAGCCATGGGCGGTGTAGGCTCTGATGCTGCAATTGAAGCTGCTGATGTAGTTATAATGACTGATGAACCTTCAAAAATTGCTTCTGCTATAAAAATAGCTAAGAGAACAAGAAGCATTGTTATGCAAAATATAATCTTTGCACTAGCTATAAAAGCTGTATTATTAGTTCTTGTAGCTATCGGTGTAGGAACTATGTGGGAAGCAGTATTTGGTGATGTTGGAGTAACCCTAATTGCTGTGTTAAACTCCATGCGGGCTATGAAAAGTGAATAAAATAAGTTAAAGATAGAACTCTATTTTAAAAATGGAGTTCTATTTTATTTATCATAAATAGCCTTACGTCAAATCTTAAGATATTTTAAGATTTGACGTAAGATTATTTTAAGATATATGCATTAAAATATTATTAATGAAATTATTTAATGCAAAAGGTGGTACAAGATGTTCTCTAAAAAATTTAAATTTATATCTGTAATTATATCAATAATTGTTTTGCTTTCTTTATACAATAAGATTTGTTCCCATGAAAACACCTCTTATAATAATATTTATTTAACTTCAAATGTACATGCTACAAAGATAATTGCACATAGAGCAAACTATTTTAATGAACCTGAAAATTCTATATTAGGCATAAAGGACTGTATTAATTACAAGGTTGACTATGCTGAAATTGATGTTCAAGAAACTAAGGATGGCGTAGTTGTATTAATGCATGATAAGAATTTAAGAAGACTTACTGGTTTAAATAAAAATGTAGATGAATTAACCTATAAAAAACTTAAAAGCTTAAACTTGCGTCGTCATTTTTTCAGATCTACAACAGAAAAAATTCCAACCTTGCAACAGGCTATAAATCAATCCAGGGGAAAATTAAATTTAATAATAGAGATTAAACCCTATGGTAATACTGACGACTTGCTTAAAAAAGTAGTTATAATCATGGAAAAAAATCATATAACCAAGGGCTCTATGATTCATTCTTGCGATTATAGTATTTTAGAAAAGGTAAGAAAATTAGATCCTAATATATCAACAGGTTACATATTAAGTTCTCCTTTTACAAATATATCTTATATGAACGTGAATTTTTTTAGCGTAAGAAAAAACTTACTCAGTCCTAGATTAGTGAAAATTCTTCATAAATCTAAAAAACAAATTTTTGTTTGGACTTTAGATAATAAAAAAGCTATGATAAAAGCTTCTAGTCTCCATGTAGATGGTATTATAACTGATACTCCTGATTTACTAAAAGATACTCTCAAAAAACCAGATAAGGAATTTATATAACAATATTTTAAAAGCTATTTATAGTATATTTTTTAAATTTCACAATAATATGTTCTTAATTTATCGGGGAGTGAAGTTAATGTTACACATATTTTTTAAAGGACTCATTACAGGCTTAATAATTGGAATGCCGCTGGGTCCAATTGGTGCTATATGTTTAAAACTAGCACTTACAAGAGGGGTTTCCTTTGGTTTCGCCGCAGGCTTAGGCTCCTGCCTTGTAGATTCAGTTTACGTATTAGTAGGCAGTACAGGCATTACTTTTGTCTACAAATTTTTCAATCTACATAGGCACTCCTTTAAGCTATTTGGCGGCATACTGCTATTAATGTTTGGAGTCAAATTCATTTTATCCAAAAAGGAAGCTAGCACAAAAATTTCAAATGGTAAAACCCTTTTAAAATCATTTCTATCTACCTTTATAATTGCATTAGCAAACCCAACAGCAATATTTTCAACTATTTTTATATTTACTAGCTTCGGCACTAAACACCTTAATACTATATTTTCAAAACTCACTTTAATCTTAGGAGTTTTTTGTGGCAGCCTTTTATGGATTATTATGATAATTATGTCCACTAAAAAATTCAACAAAAGTATGACTTCTCATAAGATTTCTATTATAAACAAAGCTGTAGGCATACTAATTATGGGCTTTGGTATAGTCTTTGTTATTAGCAGCTTCAAGTTATAGGTAAACTAATCTTAACTAAAAAAATATTCTCCACACTTTTACTTATAACCTTTCCATTATGCTGCTTAATAATCTTCTTGCAGGTTTTTAGTCCTATACCTGTGCTATTTACACCTTTTAAATTGCTATTTATTTTGTTTTCAATACAAATAAATAGTTTGCTAGCCTCTATATAATATAGAACTTTAATAGACTCTGATTTATCTGCGTATTTTGATATATTAGAAAAAATATTATCAAAAACTCTACGTATAGAAATTAAATTCACTCTTAACTTGAAAGGTTCATTGCAAGCCTTAAATTTAAAATTAAAGCCAGCATCTTCTAGTATAAAAATCTGTTCACTTAGAAGCTGATCTAAAAGTTCATTTCCATTAAAGCTTTCCAGCTCTATATTATCATCAGCAGTATTAAAAACTATAAAGTATTCAAATAACTTATCAGAAAGACACTTAATTTGGTATGCTTTTTCTCTACTATTGTGAATATACTGCTTTAGATTTTCCTCAGTCTTATATTTTTTATATTCTATAATATCCAAATATCCCACTAAAGCTGTAAGCGGAGTTCTCAAATCATGTGACATTGCCGTTATTAACTCTGTGTTAGCTAACCTTGCCTTTTCTTCACTCTCTAATTTTTCAACAAAGGATTTTCTCATTTCGTTAATGCCTTGTGCTAAAGAAAAAAGCTCGTCATTTCCTTTAATGGTAATCTCATAATCTAAATTACCACCCTCTAATATTTTCAATTCCCTTTCAAGTTTTTTTATGTACCTTGTCTTTCTTCTTATGAAAAACACCATAATTACAACAAAACATAAGAATGAAACAGTAACATTAATTAAACTAGTAATTGAATAATATTTATACTGAAAAAAACATTCTAAATAAACTTTCCCCACTTCATCACTAAATTTAATATTATAAAGTTCCTTGTCTAAAACAACCACTGGACTTTGTGAAGGAGTGTACTCATCTACATCGTCCATGTTATGGTCATAAATTAATTTATTGTCTTTATATATATATAAATTTACGTATTTCTTTTTATTAGCCCATTGACTTATCTTTTTTGTATCACCTATCTTAATGTGATTTTCTGATATATATTCTTTAAAATCGGTTAAGGTTTTCTTTTTTTGATTCTCTACAAAATAATTTTTATCAAAATAATTATCAAGTATATTATCACCTATATTCTCTAGCAAAACGAATATACTTAAAGCTACTACAAGTGAAAATATTATACTAATAATCAACTTTATCTCCAACCTGCTACATAAATGTTTTCTATTCAATCCTATACCCCTTTCCCCAAACTGTTTTTATATATTTAGGCTCTTGAGGATTTTTTTCTAGCTTACGTCTTAAATTTCTTATGTGCACCATAATGGTATTATTACAAGAATAAAAATAAGGTTCTTCCCATACACTTTCATATAAATTCTGTGCCGAAAATACCTTTTTAGGGTTATGTGCCATCAAAAGCAATATTTTATATTCAGTTTCTGTAAGTACAATTTCTTTATCATCCACTAATACCTCATTGGAAGTTGTTTTTATTATTAATCCATCTATATTAATATCCTCACTAAAGGAAACTGTCTCTTTTCCTTTATATACGTAGTACCTTCTTAAAAGTGCTTTAACTCTTGATACAAGTTCTGTATAAGAAAATGGTTTTGATAAATAATCATCACAGCCAGAAGAAAAGCCTATGTATTTATCTGAATCCTGTGTTTTAGCCGTTAAGAGTAAAATAGGTGCTTTTGTTTTTTCTCGAATTTCCACACATGCCTTAAAACCGGATTTTATAGGCATCATTACATCAAGTATAATCAAATCTATAGTATCATCCACTTTAATTACAGCATCTTCACCGTCCACTGCTTCTATTACGTTATAACCTTCACTGTTTAATAGCACACATACTATTTCTCTTATCTCTTTATTATCATCAGCTATCAAAATATTCTGCATATATCCTTCCTCCATTTCACTATTAGTATATAATGCAATATAACCAAAATCTATATGCTTTCAGCTTACTTAAGATTTATTAAGATTTACAATAGAAAAATCTTAAGATGTAACCAATACAATATTAACTATCATAAAGAACTAATTAGAGGAGTGCTTACATGTTAAAAGTCTACATACCCAACTTGCTTACCTTTATTAATTTATCCTTAGGGATTATCTCAATAGTTGAAACCTTCCATAAAAATTATTTTGTGGCTGCTGCATTAGTAATTATAGCAGCTATAATAGATAGATACGATGGTAAAGTTGCTAGATTGTTAAATGCCTCTAGTGAACTTGGAAAAGAATTGGATTCGCTATCAGATTTAATTTCCTTTGGCATAGCTCCTGCTTTATTAATATTTACTAAATATCAGTATATTAGTACAATTGGTATTTGTATTTCTCTTATATATATAATAAGTGGAAGTTATAGATTGGCAAAATATAATTTGAGTAAGTTTAATGGAGTTTTTAATGGAATTCCAATAACAATTTCAGGTTTAGTTATTACCTTATTTACCTTAGCTGTACCTAGTAATCATGCTTCTTTTATTCTTTCAAATATCTTAACACTTATTTTTGCGTATCTTATGATTTCGGAGTTTAAATTCAAAAAAATATAACTGCATATCACATATAAAAGTAAAAGCCTTACTTGCAATTTAAAACAAGAAGGCTTTTACTTAATTTATAAACGTTCTATAACCTTTTTAAAATCCTCTTTATCCCATATAACTGGCACAGGGTAAGCTGGATTTGCTTCTTTTATGGCTCTACTTATAATCTCCGGAATATCTTTCTTTTTTACAACATTTAAGGTTTCAGGTATTTCCATGTGTTTATTGATTTCTCTAATTTTAAGAATAAAATTTTGGGCTTTTTCTTTTTCTGTTCCTCCAGTAATATTAACAGCCTCACCAAGCTCTGACAATTCCTTATAAATAGCAGTGCCATAAGCTTCAAGCACAACAGGTAATATAACAGAATTTGCCATACCATGAGCTACTTTATAAAGTCCTCCTATAGCATGAGCAATTGCATGAACATAACCCACATACGCTCTAGTAAAAGCCACTCCAGCATAATAAGAAGCTTTTAACATTTCATCACGAACCTTTAAATTACTTCCATCATCATATGCCTTTGTAAGGTTTTCTAATATCATTTTTACAGCACGAAGAGCATACTCTTTAGATTCCTTAGAACCATACTTATTAATATAAGCTTCTACTGCATGTGTAAGGGCATCCATACCTGTTATTGCAGTCATATGTTTAGGAAGTGCTACCGTTAACACTGGATCAAGCACTGCATATTCTGGCATTAAGCACAAATCAGCCACTGCATATTTTCTATGATCCTTGCTATCTGTTACAACTGCTGCTACTGTAGTTTCTGAGCCTGTACCTGCCGTAGTTGGTACAGTATAAAGAGGAGGCAATTTCTTTCTAATTTTTAAAAGTCCAGCCATGTCACTTACACTTTTATTTGGCCTTACTATTCTGGCACCAACAACCTTAGCACAGTCCATAACAGAACCTCCACCTACGGCTATTATTCCTTCACAATTTTCTCTTTTATATGCTTTAACTGCATCTTCAATACATTCAATAGTTGGATCTGGCTGTACATTACTATATATAAAATAAAGTATTCCTTCCTTTTCCATTGTACTAAACAATTCTTTTAAGCTTCCACGTTTAATAAAGCCAGCGCTAGTAACTATCATAACCTTTTTAAGTCCATCCTTTTTCACCTGCTCCGGAAGCTTTAGCAGACTACCCTCACCAGATATAAGCTTTGGCATACGCCAAGGAAGCAGCTTTTGAGCCTTACTAAATATAAATTGATTAGTGCGGTAATACATATTTTTAATTTCCACTCTGAAAATCCCCTTTCTCTACATACAAAATCACCTTAACGTGCATTTTTTTTCAATGGAGCTTGTTAACTTTTTTAAATTTTCTACTGCCCTTTTAAGAGTTAAAAAATAATAACTTTCTACGCCCTTGTTTACATTGTCAACTATTCCTGCTCCTTTTAAAACTTTAAGATGATGTGACACTGCTGGTCTAGATAAGTTAAGTCTTCCTGTTATATCATTTACAATTATACCTTCAGGAAATTCTGATAATATAAGTATGATTTTCTGTCTGTTTTCATCATTTAATACAGAAAATATAGGAAGACATTCTTTAAATACAGACATAATCTCTAAATTTGATTCTTTATTTAAAGCCATATCAAATCTCCTTATGTTTATTAGTTTAATCTTATAAACATATACTACCTCAGCATTTTTTTATTGTCAATATTTCCTAATATAAAAACTTCATTTCAATTATTAAACATTTTAAATAAGGATAGGAATTATATCTTATTCCTATCCTTATTTAAAATTTATATCCTATAAATCTTTTATTTATAAGTATCTATTATAAATCTGATCCCATGAACCAAAGCCGTTTTTTGCATAGTCTATTAAAACTCTGCCATCACTCGTCTTCTCCAATAAATCAGTTTTTCTATCTCCATCAAAATCTCCAGCTACACTTGTTACTGTTGCATTTGCTGAGTGTACATATGCCGCCTTAAATTGAGTATTAGGCAATGCTTGTACAACTAATGCCAATGAAATTAATGATAATATTTTAATTTTTTTCATTCAAAACATCCCTTTCCGATATCATTTATATCATAACACATTATTCATATTTTTCAAGTTTATTGATTATATAGGATATATTTGAAAATAATAATAACTAAATCTAACATAGTATTTATACAATCTAATTCTCAATTAAAAAATCTCACCACCTAGTAAAATAGCTAGTAGTGAGATTTTTTAGTACCAATCTAAATATTAATATTTAACCCTGATATACAATATTAAGGTTATGTATATACTTTTAATAATCACACTTAATGCTTTTAAAAATTTCATTTAGCATTAATTAACTATTATGCTTTAATTTAGTAAAATGCATTGTTTACATTAATAAGCGTTTGTGCATGAGTACTTATACGATAAATTTAAGACGAAAATGTGGGAAATAAAAAATTCATACATAGACAAAAGGATAACTATTATTCAAAAAAAGATTTCTTATTTGAGCTATCTAAATATCAAATAAGAAATCACTATAAAAAAAGATTACCAAAAGTCCATATTAAACTTTTGACTTCTTATAATTGTTCCAAAGTTTCATGGTTGGCGTTAAGGCTTTAAGTATCTCAAGATGGCTTTTATTACTTGCTATTTCATTAATTAATCTATCCATCAATTTGTTATCCAAATTTCTGACTATTAGATCTATATTATCATTATTTAAGTTCTCTAAAAGTCTTCTCAAAACAATTGAATTGTTGTAGTTCTCAAATAAAGGTTTTACAAACTCATCATATTTACCTAAATTACATAAATCATAGGCTGAATAAACACCTGTTAATACTGATGCAAATTGCCCAAAGCCAAGCCCAGGTGAAATTGTACCAAAGCAATTTCCAACGAAATATGTATTATCAATTATTGGCCTATCACATATTCCCATCATATAATTTGTAATCTCAAATTTATCAGTTATTCTAAAATTTTGATCTAAATCCTTGCAAGCTATACTATAAAAGGTTTCCCATACAGTATTTATATCTAACTTTATATTGTTTGGATAATCAGGATAAGCGATAACCAAATTAGCTTCTTTTTCTGTAAAAGGTATTAGCCAAGCGTAGCCTTTGGGTATTACATCATAATTAAACCAGACATGAGTAATATTCGTAAGAAATTCGCCTTCAACCGTAACCCCTTTTATAGTAGTGGTAAGGTCGCATCTATAATTACCTAGTTTAGTAGCATAAGCTCCATCTCCTGTTGCTAAGACTACACATTCAAATTCCTTACATAATTGTTCATACTCATAAGTAGAATTAAAGTTTATTTCAGCTTCTAATTGTTCTTCTAATTGACATTCATAAGAATTTTCATGTCGACCCCTAATATTAACATAACCTATAGGTCCATCAATGCTTCCAATTTCATTTTTAGAATGAAAAACTAGCTTTCTAATCATATCTGTAGGAGTTAATTTTATATCATAATTTTCTTTAAGGTACTGTAAATCATCTTTAATAGGTCTATTTAATATGCTAAAGGTAGCTTCTCCATTAACAAATCTATCTCCCACACGATTTCGCTTTTCGAAAATAGTTGGTTTAATTCCATGCCTTTCTAATGTTATAGCACAAGATAGACCAGACATTCCTGCGCCCATAATAGCAACTTCCACATAAAACACCTCCATATCATGTAGTTTTTATCTTTACAAGCTTTTTATACGACTATAATTAAATATATTTATAAAAATCTTATTCTTAACTAGAAAATCCCAATGTATAGTAAAATAGCTTGTGGTGATATCTTTTACTAACACCCCATATACTAGTATTTAACCCTAATACTAACCCTAATATATAATATAAAAGTTACATACGCCTACTAAAGACACGTCTATAACTTTTAAAAATTTTATTAAATGAAAATTATTATTTTACTTAACATTAATTCTGTTTTATGTTATAATTTAGTAAAGGAAATTACTTACACTAAGGAGAGTTTGAACATGAGTACTTATGAGATAATATCAGTAGGAACCAAACTTAAAAATTTAAGACGAAAATATAGACTAAACCAAGACGATCTTGCAGGAAACGAAATCACAAGAAACCTCATAAGTCAAATTGAGCATGGCAAAGCAAGGCTTACAAAGCACGCTGCTGAAATAATGTTCAAAAACTTAAAAGAAATTTGCTCAGAAAAAAATATAGAAATTGATGAAAATATCGAATATCTACTGGAGGACGAACAGTCTCAGGCAAATAAAATCCTTGAAAAATACATAGAGGAGCTTAAAGTTTTAAGTGTTTATAAAGATGATAGTTTCAATAACAAATTAGCAGAAATAGAAAATTTCCTAATAAAATGGAACTTAAATGATAAAAAAACATATATCTTTGAGTTAGCTGGAGATTACTTTGTCAGCATAAGTGATTATTATAAAAGCTCTTTATACTATGAAAAAGCTAGAGCTCTGATAGATATGTACAGCAAAGACTCTATTGGTCTTTTCAGAAAATTATCAATGGTTTACTTTTACATGGGCAACTTTAATCAAAATGTGAAGTGCTGCGAATTTGTATTAAATTGGTTTACAGATATAAGTGATGAATATCGCTGTATTTTCTTATTCAATAGTGCTTTATGCTATACAGAATTAAAAGACTATGAAAGAGCTATTGAAAATTTCACAAAAATCGAACCAATGTTAAAGGATACAAATAAAAGCAAATATTGTGATATACTTTTACAAAAAGCTATTTGCTTTCATTGTTTAGGAGACTATAAAAAAAGCCTTGAAATAAATAGTAAGCTTTTAGAACTTTTAAATGATGATGTTAGTGAGCAGCGTATATTAGTTTTAATAAATATGTCTGAAACATATCAAAAATTAAATGATGCTAAAAAAGTTGAAGAATACCTTAACATTATAAGAACTAACGTGAATAAAATATCAAGTACTTCAAAGCATCTTTCTACTATATATTTTGATATGGGAAAGCAGTACAAATGGTTAAAGGATTCTACAAATGCAGAAAAATACTGTCTTCAATCACTAGAAATCGCAAAAAAATACACACACCAATTTTTGATAAGCGATATAATTCTTGAATTAATCGATATATACTTTGAAGATGGAAATGCTGAAAAAATTACAGAAATGAAAAATGAATTTTTTATACTTTCCGCTCAAGAAAATAAAATGAATCCAAAAATCTTAGTAAAACTAGTATATTGTTATGCAAAATTACAAGATTTACACTCTATAGAAGATGTGTATTCTTATAGTCATAAATTTAATTAATGGGAGTGGTTATTATGTTTACAAAAAAAACGAAAATGATGTTTTTAGTATTATTTCTAGGAGTTTTATTCTTTACAGTAAAATTTAACGCTGCAGATCTTTTATCATATTCACCAGCTTTTCCTTGGTAAAAGCTTCTTGGTGTTATCTTACGGTTTGATAACGTTATCTTAACTTACAAAAAAAGTACTTACTGCATTTTATTTGTAGTAAGTACTTTTTCTTTTAAAAACACTATGTATTAATTATTTAATAGGAGCTTTGAAATCTCCTCAAATCTTTCGTCGCTTATGCCAAGCTTTTTCTTAAATCTTTCATCCTCCATTCTTGCTATAATTATTTTGTCAGGTGATATTTTTCTGATAACCTTCTTTATCTTATTTATTGATTCTTCATCATCGTTATACCCTTTAATTATAGTAATTTCAAATATAAATTTCCCTTCGTATTGTTTATTAAAAGCTGCCATATTGGAAATGTATTTTTCTAAGGTATATCCTTCAATAGGCCTTTGTACTTTTTGGAAGGCTTCTTCTGTAATTAATTTTATCTCTCCAACAATTTCATCACATTTATTCGCAATTTTTCTATATTCATCCCTACCTAATATATATCCATTGGAAAGTAATCTCACAGCTGCCCCCTTGCCTTTTATAAAATCAACAATATCTCCAATCCTATCATTTACTAAAGCTTCTCCCTTTGAGTTAATAAAAACTAATTCCGCCTTTGTACTTTCCATAGTTTTTCCTAGTTCAATCAATGAACCATCTATATTATCAAAGGATCTTTGAGTATCCACCTTATTTTTTGATCTTCCAATAGCACAAAATATACAGTCAAAGTTGCAGTACTTTTCTTTAAGTATATTAATCTCTAGTACCCTTTTTCCTTCTTCAATATAAACATCTTTATAACTAAAATTACCCACACACTTATCCTCCTAAAATTACTCTATAATTACTTCTTTATTGTTAACATCGAGAATTGAAACTTTACACGTTCCTCCTAAATTACTCTGTACCAAATTTGATAAATCCTCTAAAGCCATTTCAAATTGTTTTACTCTGTTTTCATCAATTAATTCCATACATAAAAAAGCATTCTCTGTTCCTTCTGTGAGCATGGTTCTTACTGCTTCACGCCAATTTAAGCATCTACAAATAGCTCCTTTATCATCTCTATATACTATTTCACCTTCATTGGGAGGTTCACTTTTATCTGTTCCTAAGGTAATAAAATTCTCATCTCCAACTGCTTTTGTCAATCTTATATCTTTAGAAAATGTATCAGTATCCTCACCACCACAAGGCAAAGCGTACCTTAGAGAAATGGAATTGTATATATCAACTAAAGGATTAATACTTCTTATATGATTTCCATTGTAAGCTCTCTTTAATAATGCTTCAATAGATGATCTTGCGCCTTTCTTTGTTTTAAATTTCTTAAAAGCTTCTCTCCATACTTTTATTACTTCATTTTTACTAAATTCTTCATTCCCTAAATATTTTAAAGCTTCCTTTTCTGCTTCAAAAAGCATTTTTTCATACTTCTCTTCAGCTTTTATAGTGTTGTCTATATCTCTGCAAACAACAACTCCAATTCTTGCTCTAGGAAATATATTCCAAAAACTATCCTCAATTACAAACTTTTTCATCAAAAGCCCTCCTCAATATATAAAAAATAAAAAAGCCTAGGAAATATTATTTAAATATCTCCCAGGCTTTTATCCTTCCGTGTACACAGTAAACTGTGGGTTTTCTCTCGGACCTGCCAGCAGTACTGCGGAACCCTAGAAAACTCTAATTATTCAAGTTTAAAATTATAGACCAATTTTAGCACAATATTAATCCTAAATCAACTATTTATATAATACTTCTTAGTAGTTTCCACCTGCTCTTTTTACTGCATTATTTTAATTTTTCTAAGCTAATATCACTAAATGATATTGATATTTAACCCTAATATTAACCTCAGTATTAATTCTAATATTATGCATTAGGGTTAATAATTATTTCCATCTAAAATTTCATCGTCCACTATAATATCATTGAGGATAAACTCCCTACTAATTATTAATAATTTAATATATATGTAGAAAGAGTAATGAGATATTCCCATTACTCTTTAATTTATTTACTCTTCTTCATCCTTTTTTCTTCTCTTAAAGAGAATTATAAAAAATCCCCCTAAAACTACTACAATAGCTATAATCCCTGGCAAGGCAAAACTATTTTTGCTCTCTTTTTTTATACTGCTTTTTTTAGAGGATTCTTTTTTCTTATACTCTTCTTTATTATTCCTAGCTTTATTTGCAGAAGCAGATGAATCCGTATTCTTTTGATCATTACCTTCATCTGCTACCGGAGAATTTTCACTATTTTCTGTATCAACTTCAGCTAAATTATAATTTAAATCTCCTTCACTACTAAAATTATTATTGACCATTTCATTATTATCTTCATTACCACTGTCAATAGGTTCAGTATAAAACGTTGTTTCAATACCTGGTGTAATTTCTTCTTTAGGTTGAACTTTTTCACTTGATACTATATCTGAATTTGATATATCAAGTATATACTGTAATGTAAGAACCTCACTAGTTAACATGTCGTCTGAAACTGCTATTGCTTTTATAATCATGGATTTATCTACTAAAATTCCCTTTGAATCATCATATAGCATGCTAAACATAGTAGGTGTATCACCATTAGCTGTATAATAAATTTTTCTACCTGGAGCCGAAAATAAATGTATTACTCGCTTTGAAGTCAATTTACTTCCTAAAACATCTACTATAGGCTCTTTCGGGGTTGAAAAAACTTTAGTAACAACTTCACTTTCTGTGCCATAACCTACAGCTATTGCTTTTAGTGTGATATCTCCTTTTATTGAAATTCCAGTATCTTCGTATATATTGCTAGCTGTAGTTGGAGTACTTCCATCTGTGGTATAGTAAATCTGAGTTCCTGAAGTGGAATCGTTTAAAACTATTTTATTATTATTAATAGTTACAACAGGCTGTTCTATTTTTACACTACAGAATTCCGAAAAAACCTCACTCTGAATTTCACCAGCTTTATATGCTATTGCTTGTATTTTAGTAGTCGAGGATATATCTATCCCTTTCTTAGAATCATATAAATTAGCTCCTTTATCTGGAATAGTTCCATTTGTAGTATAGTAAATATCTGCACCTTCTTCACCTACAATATATATTTTGCCACCTGGTTCAACTTCACTTATATTTCCATCTACATAAGGAGTTTTAACCTTATCAAAGACTTTTGTAATAACACTACTTTCTCCATCAGAATTTACAGCAAAAAACTTTAATGTTATTCTATCACTGACTACAATTCCTTTACTACTATCGTATACATTACTCAAAGTGGTAGGCTCTGACCCATCCGTTGTATAATAAATTATGGCATTTTCTGACGCTTCATTTATTGTTATTTTATTTTCATTAACAACCGCACTAGGATTCTCTAAACGTATTTTATAATCCTTCGCTATAATACTACTGGATAATTTATTTTTACTAACTGCAATTGCCTTTATTGTGGTCTTATTATTTATAATTATAGGTGCAGTATAATAATATCCATTTGTCTCTGTTGGATCTGTTCCGTCTAAGGTATAGATAATTGTATCGCCTGTATCTGCTGTAAGCGTAACCTGTGCTCCCGAGGTTACATAATCATCTGATATATTTATACTAGGTGTATTACAAGAATCTACAGAATAATCGTACGTTGTAACTTCACTTTCAAGCATTCCTGTTCCTACAGCCGCCGTTTTAATTTCAACGTTTTTCTGATCTATCTTAATACCTGCAGCATCATTATAAACAAGGGCTGTGCTAGACTTTAAAGGCTCTGTTCCATCCAAGGTATAATATATAGTGGCTGATGGTGTTGAGGATAACTTTATTATTGTATTTTTATCTACTTTTTCAGATGGAATATTAGCTGTTGGAGCTTTTGCCTTCTCTATTGTATAGCTAGCTGTAACTATGCTGCTGTTAAACTTACCAGGATTTACTGCTGCTACTTTTAAAATTGTATCTTTATTAATGGTAATTGGTTCACTATATACAGTTCCATTACCTTCTGTTGGATCTGATCCATCCGTAGTATAAATAAATGTATCCCCCACATCTCCTGTAATACTAACTTTTGTTCCAAGCAAAACATCTCCACTTACCTGACTTAAAGTTGGAGTACTTGTTGTTTGTACCTTGTAGTTAAATTGGACTACATCACTATCTTTCGTATTATCACATTGAGAATAAGCCTCAATTTTTACAGATGGCTTATCTATTTTAATACCTACCTTATCGTCATAAGTATATTTTGTACTTGAATACCTTGGATCTGTTTCGTCTATTGTATAGTATATATGCCCAGAGGTTGAAGAATTTAAATGCACTATTTTCTCTTTGTCTACAGTACCTTCCGGTGTATCTGAAACTGGGCTTGCCGCTTTTTTTACGGTGTAATTTAAAACTAATACATCACTAGCTTCCTCACCGTCTTTAACTGCTATTGCTTTTATTATAATATCATCATAAATTTCAATTCCAGAATTGTTATAAGAAATACTATCCTTTGTTGGTGTTGTTCCATCTATTGTATAATATATAGAGTAACCACTAGGAGCTGAAAAATCTATAACTGTGTTCTTAAAAATTTCGCCTGCTGGTACATTTACTGTAGGTTCATCTGCTTTTTTAATGCTGTAGGTCTTACTGATAGGATCACTTTGAAATTTTCCAGCAACTCTAGAGATTGCTTTAATTGTAGTTGTAGAATCTATTTCAATACCATCACTGTTTTTATCATATTCAATTCCACTAACCGCTGGATCATCTCCATTTGTAGTATAATAAATAATCCCGTCAGCCTCAGATGTCTGTAATTTTATCTTAGTTCCCTTACTAACGCTTCCTTCATCCTGACTTACTGTAGGCTGCACAGCTTTTTCAAAAGACTGAACCTTAATAGAACTCCTAATTCCATTTTTAACTGCAATTGATTTTAAAGTAGCATCACTTTTTATAGAAAATGTTCCTGTATATAAAGTACTGTCTGTAGTAGGAGTTGTACCATCAGTAGTGTAATAAATAGCCTCGCCAGCTTCTACCTTGTAACTTATTGTGTTTTTCATACCATCTAAAACACCACTTGGTTCTAAAGTAGAATTCACAGTTGGATCAGCAATTTGTATATTATTAAAGCCTATATAATTTGATCCATCTGAAGCATCACTATATATTACTAATTTTGTTATGTGATTAAAAATATCCTTATTTGAAAGATTTGACATATCAACCTTTACACTATTAGCATAAGTGCCATCCTCAGGTATAATCTGAGTTCCAACTAAATAATCTCCATCATAAGCTCTAAAATAAATATTATTTACAGTAGCACCGTTATACATTGATATATCTTGCAAATTAATACTTTTAATACTAAATTCCTGTCCATATTCACTCTGTATAATTTCATATTTAGGTGGAATTATAGTACTATCTAACATTGTTCCTGTATCTTTAGGATAACCAAAGCATATACTACTTTGTTGATCATTAGGATTACTTAAATATTGTTCTGAGTAAACAAAACTTCCAACTGCATCCTTAACAGAGTCACTTTCATTATTCGCATTAAAAATATCTAAATCTATATCATTTATATTAAAAGAATTAAATGAACCATCGTGAAGTACTTTTCCAAGATTTACTTCGTTATCTGAATTCATAGTACTATGCGCATTAAAATCAATAATATTAGGAGCTATAGCATAAGTCTTGCCCACACAAACCATAGCAAATATAATCCAAATCAAACCTACAAATATTACTTTTTTAAAATATCTCTTCAATTTGTCACCCCCTTTCCAATTTACAACACATGTTATTATATTTACCTTTAAGCTTGATTATTTCTTGGAGGAAACAAACCTTCAAAAGCTATTATAAAATTAATACAAGTAAACGGTGGTGTTACATCTAAAGGTACATTGCCTCCCACTTGTGCTGCGGTTGAATTTACATTTATATTTGGAGTAGGTAAATTCACATTTTGCTGTACTGAAAATGGCTGAAGTGTTGCACCAGATGTAGGAGAACCTTGAGAATATGTAGCAATTGCTGCGGCGGTTGTTTTCATTTTACTTGCTGCAAGTATCTTCTTATTTTGTGTAATAGGATCTGGTCCCGGGTTATCGTCTGTACCAGCACTTGTATTTACTGGAATTGCAATGTTTAAATTTAAGTTCATAGAAGTTCCATTGTCCACTATTGAATTAGAAATATTGTGAGTATGCGCTGGCAGATTTTGCTGCTGAAGCACTACTTTAGTTGATTTAGCTGCAGTTTGACCTATTGTCCAAGTGTTTTTAAGTTTATCCTGTCCTGCACCAATAGGAAAACATCCTCTGAGATCAGGAAGTGCAAAAGTTTGTTGCCCAGAACTACCACCATAATAATTTCCAATGACTGCGTATAAAGCATTGTACTGACTAATTTGAAGTATTTGTCCATTACAAAACAAAAAACCCTGCGGTTCGTAATATCCTGCCCAAGGAAGAATTGTACCAATATAAATATCCATAATAAAAGCATCCTTTCATTTTTAAAATTTTAACCTGTATATTGCATTTTAAATAAAATACCCTCGTTTTTAATCATTTGAAAACCAAGATTTCTATAAGACTTTAAAATTCCTAATTCTAAAATGTGATACTCTTTATCACATTTTATGTACATCCTACCTACAGGCATATTTTCAAAAAATATTATATTAAACTGAGCCTTTGGATTATTTTCTATAAGCTGATTTTCTTCAAGCTTAAATTGCCTTAAAAGCATATCCTCACTTAAATTTAAATATTCTCTACTTTTCTTAAATATTTTAAATATAAAACTTTTATCTACTGAAGTTATTGGCATTAACGAGATGTTTTTCACAAATATCACCACCCTATTCTTATTAATAAATATTGCCATATTAGTCTTTTTAGTATATATTTACGTTCTGAACATTATCTGAACAAATAATTATTACAGCATTAATTTCTTTTATTTTCATATCAAATACTTTTATATTCATATTATATTCTCCTAAATCTTGTTTTTTTATTTTCCACATGCTACTATATTTACATAATATATAATATTTTTTATTTTAAGGAGCTGAAATAATGGAATCAAATATACTAAACATTACACAAGCTGTTGAGTTTTTAGGAGTTAGTGAAAAGACTTTAATCAAACTTCTAAGGGAAGAACATATTCCTGCTAGGAAAATCGGCAGAGAATGGAGATTTAGTAAACAAGCTTTAATCGATTGGCTTGCAAAAGGTGATTCTTGCGATTACATTAATAAAAATGAACTATATCAGATTAGTAAAGATAAAGCTGGACATTCTAAAGACTTAATTGACTCCATAGTTAATGACCTATCCATGCTTTTAAAGGACGGAAATATTACAAATGTATTACCAGACTTAAATGAAGACATTATATTACCTGATACTGCTAATTTAAGAATAAGCTATAAACAACAAAGGGAAATTGAAAAACTTGAATTTAAAATATTTTGGAATCAGCGGGAGGAATGTAAACTTGAACGAAACACAAAAAAATAACAAGAGGTGTATTTTTATGAATAACTTATGGCTTATCTTCGCTTTACTATCAGCTGTAACTGCTGCTTTAGTTGCTATCTTTGGAAAAATAGGTCTTAAATCTGCTGATGCTAATACCGCCACCGCTGTAAGATCTATAATTATGGCCATATTCCTTGTACTAGTAATTGCTTTTCAATGTAATTTAACTAAAATTCCAGCAATAATTTCTGATAGAAAAATCTTTTTATTTATTATATTAAGTGGCATAGCTGGTGCACTTTCCTGGCTATTTTATTTTCTCGCCTTAAAATATGGAACCGTAGCAAAGGTTGCCCCAATAGATAAACTAAGTGTTGTACTTGCTACTGTATTATCCGTAACCTTGCTTGGAGAAAAAATAAGCAAACTCAATGTCATAGGAGTAGCAATTATAGCAATTGGTTCTATAATTGTTGCTTTGAGTTAATTTTAAAATCATATAAAAATCCTAAAATATTAATATATAGGATTTCTATATGATTTTATGCCTTATTTTAATTTAAATTGTTTTATTGCTTCTACCATCATATTGGCATTTTCAGACAACCTTTCAGCTGAATTTGCTACTTCAATGGATGAACTTGTCATTTGTTCTGTAGATGCATTTATTTCTTCTGACGAAGCTGAGTTTTCTTCTGCAACAGCCGATGCATCCTCTATTCTTTCTATGATAGAACCTTTCTGCCTAATAACATTATCCATAGCTCCATTTACTTTGTTTATTTGAGGTATTATTTTTTCAATAGCATCCATAATATCTTTAAAAGATACAATTGAATTATCAATAACTGTAACTTGTGAATTCAAAGTTCCACTTACTTCTTGTGTTGTAGATAGTACTCCATTGGTTTCATCCTTTATATCATCCGCCAAAATTGATATCTTCGTAGATGAATTTTTACTTTGCTCTGCTAATTTTCTTATTTCATCAGCAACAACTGCAAATCCTTTACCTGCTTCTCCAGCTCTAGATGCTTCAATAGCGGCATTAAGAGCAAGTAAATTAGTTTGATCTGCTATACTATTAATTAAAGAAGTTATAGTATTTATTTGATCTACGCTTAATACAAGTTTATTAATTTTCTCTATAACAACTTCAAAGGAACCATTCATTCTTTGAACAGATGAAACTAAATTTTTTAATTGGTCATTACTAACATTAGCCTTTGAGGTAACTTCCTTTGCTGTACCATTTACATCATTTACAATTTTTTTAATGTTATCAATTTCCTTCCCAAAATTATTAAATGAATTACTCATATCAACAAGCTCATCTGCTTGTTTAACAGAACCATTAGATACCTCCATAATTGCATTACTTACTTCTTGAGATGTTGCAGACATTTCTTCTGATACTGCCGATAATGATACCACTTGATCATTTATTTCTTTTGACTTATTACTTATTTCATTCATAAGCATAGACATTGAATCAATTGTCCTATCTAATAATTTGCTTAGAGTTGAAAATTCATTATTTCCATCCTTATTTACTTCAATAGAAAAATTTCCGTCTGCTACTTCATTTATTGCTACTGTAAAATCCTTGATAAAGGATTTTATCAAAACCAATATTATAAGTGATAAAGTCGAACCTATTAATACTAAAATAATAGTTATTATAAAAAGCATAATAGAAGCATTCTTAAAAGCCCTATCTGATTGTGAAAGTAAAAGTTTAGCTTCATTTCTATGATAACTAGAAAGTTCCTCTATAGCCTTTTGAAGCTTAGTACCAGCTTTAGTATTAGCATCAATAAATGCTTGAGTTGGAATTTGACCAACAACTCTCATCTTTTTTAAGTCGTCAATAAAATAAGAATATTCAGTAAATTTGTTTTTTAAATCCTTTGCTTTTTTATTTCCTTCTGAATCTTTGATTGTAGCTATTTCTTCATTTATATTTTTGTTTATGGTGCTTGTTAATGCGTTTATGTCATTTACATACTTAATGTCAAATTTTCTATCTGTAAGCTTTGTTAAATTATTACGGAGAGCTCCAATAGCACCATATGTTTCACCTACTCTGTACATACCTTGTAATTGTACGTTTGACATCGTTTTCATATTCTCATTTAAACTTTTTAATTTGATAAATCCTATTGAACAAATAGAGACAGTAGAAAGTACTGATAAAATAAAGAGTACTATTATACTATGACTAACCTTTAAATTTTTAAAAATCTTAACATTTTTAAATTTTCCTATCACAACTATCTCCTCCTAAATAAATTTAAGTACTTATTTAATCGGTATTAATCAAATAATATTTATAGATATTTCGACATTATAAATTACCAATAACTAAAAAGAAAGACACTGCTTAAGCAGTGCCTTTCTTTTATATTTAAGTTAATGAATTACAAATTAGTTATTTATATCAGGAAGTGGTGTATTAGGAGCTGTTGCATATACATTACCACCTATAACCTTTGCCGCAGAGTATATAGTACATTTTCCCTTAGTTGTACAGTTTTTAAATGTAAACACATGTCCATTTCCTGGATTGTATGGGAAGTTAAAATTAGACTTAGTAGTTTTTTGATTAGCATTAAGAATATTATCTGCTCCATTTCTATCTGCATCACAATTTTCTAAATATAAGTTTGCTGCACTGTTGTTTTGAGAAAAACCTGCTGCCTTATTATCATAAGATTTACAGCCTGTTACAACATGTGCACCTAATGACCTATGTGTTCCCTTTGGCGGTTTTTGATTTCCTCCAAGTTTAATTCCATCACCATTCATGCCTGCATTGTTAAGAGCATTTTTAGGATCTCCATGATAAAATCCATTTTTTGTAGCTGTACAATTAGTTATTGTAACTGATTCATCGGTTCCAAGTAAGTCCCATCCATCATCTGCATTTCCGTATGAATTACAGCTTATAAATTTGTTTCCTGCTCCAGCTTGAAGCTTACATGCAAAACCATCCGCATTTGAACCTTTTGTTCCAATATCATAATTGTTAAAGGAATCACTATTTTGAACTGTGTTATCATGTGCTCCAGCTGTAATTTGAAGTCCAGCATCATTATTGTTTTCTGTTGCACAATTAGTAACAGTATTATGGTTAGCTGCAGCCCCTTTCATTATGATACCGTTATCACCAGCGCTATAAACATCTAAATTAGTAAGTTCCCAATATGCATTTTGTACATTAATTCCGTAAGAACTATCTCCATCTGGTTCAGCAGAAAAATCAAGTCTAACTCTTGTTTTGCCTGAGCCTTGTAATTTTATAGTTTTTCCTACAGCACCATCTTTATTTAATAAAATCGGTGATTTAAATTTATAAGCCCCACTAGTAAGTAATATAGTATCTCCTGGTTGAGCTTTAGCTATTGCTGACTTTAATACCGCTGAATCATCAGCAGCTCCTGTACTTGCAACCTGAATTGTTTGTGGTGTACTTGCTGCTTGTACACTACCTGCTAATTGAGGAAGTGAGGATAATGAAAGTGAAAGTGCAGCTGAGGCTACTAAACATACTACTTTTTTCATAATTAAAAACTCCTTTTTATAAATATTCTTTTGTTAACGTTATCATTTGGTGATGTAACAACTGGTTACTTCCCTAATAATAACCTATTTTTCAACAAAAGTAAATAATTTTTGATAAAAAATATTCCTATAATTACAAAATATATTTATATTAGTATATTACAAGTATATATTCTATCCTTTAATGTCATAATTTCACTACGGCTTAGAGTTATAGGGTTTCTACTATTTAAACATACTTTAATTTGCCTAAAAGTACTAGCCATCACTTAAATAACAAAATTAAATTAGCTTTATATTTAGAAACCCTATATTAAAATCTTATGTCCTATTTTTTCCCTTTACTTTTAGCTGATACTGGAGGAAGTGGATTATTAGGTGCAGTAGCATATACATTACCACCTATAACCTTTGCTCCAGAGTATATAGTGCATTTTCCTGTTGTTGTACAATTTTCAAAAGTAAATACATTTCCATTGTTAGGATTAAAAGGGAAATTAAAGTTTGACTTAGTAGTCTTTTGATTAGCATTAAGTACATTATCTGCACCATTTCTGTCTGCATCACAATCTTTAAGATAAAGGTTCGCAGCACTATTGTTTTGTGAAAAACCTGCTGCCTTATTATCATAAGATTTGCAACCTTCTACATCATGTGAACCTAGTGATCTATGTGTTCCTTTTGGTGGTTTTTGATTTCCTCCAAGTTTAATACCATCACCATTCATGCCTGCGTTATTAAGTGTACTATTTGGATCTCCATGATAATATCCATTTTTTGTAGCTGTACAATTAATTAATGTAACTGTCTCATCAGTTCCAAGTAAATCCCATCCATCATCTGAGTTGTCATGAGAATTACAGTTTATAAATTTATTGCCTGCTCCAGCTTGAAGCTTACATGCAAAACCATCCGCATTTGAACCCTTTGTTCCAATATCATAGTTATCAAAAGATTCACTGCCTTGAACTGTATTGTCATGTGCTCCACCTGTGATTTGAAGACCTGCATCGTTATTGTTGTCTACTACACAATTTGTAATAGTATTGTGGTTAGATGCTGCACCTTTCATTATGATACCATTATCACCAGCACTGTAAACTTCAATATTTTCTAATTCCCAATACGCATTCTTTATGTTAATTCCATAAGAGCTGTCACCGTCTTTTTCAGCAGAGAAATCAAGTTTAACCTTATCTGTTGTAGCCGATTTTAATTTTATAGTATTTCCTACTGCACCATCTTTGTTTAATAAAATAGGTGATTTAAATTGATAAGCCTTACTAGTAAGAGAAATTGTATCACCTGGTTGAGCTTTAGCTATTGCTGCTGCTAAAACAGCTGAATCATCGCCTGTACCGGTACTTGCAACCTGTATTGTTTGTGGCACACTAGCTGCTTGCACCTTACCTGTTAATTGTCCAGCAGAAGCTAAAGAAATTGCAATCATCGCAGAAGCTACTAAACATACTACTTTTTTCATAATTAAAAACTCCTTCACTAAAAAATCTAATGTTATTGTTAACGTTAACATTAAAAGTTGTAAAATTGGCCTTTATATTAAATATTATAGCTGTTAAGGTTAACATAGTCAATAAAAAATTGTAAACTTTTTTATTTAATTTTTATTAAAATATTAACAATATGTGCTATAGCCCCTTAAAAAAAGAGTCTTGAAACAATTATAAGTAATATTTAATATTTACTTTACACATTTTTTATTGACATTTTTATTTTGCAAGTATATGATGATACTTATATCAAAATATGTAGTTTATTACATGTTTTAATATACATAAAAAAATCACTCATATATTACTTAAAAGCCACATTATTACTAAACAAACTTAAATTTATTTGGAGGTACGTCAATGAAAAAAAAATCAAAATTGAAAACTATTTTACTAGTATCAACTATGTGTTTTACCCTATCTTTTCCTTTAGGTACATGTATGCAAAATCAAAAGGTAGAAGCTGCTTCTACTTCTCCGACTTATAAGGATGTAGTTTTCGCTACTGTAAAAAATGATGATGGAAAAACAAAAAAACTAAAAATGAATATCTTTAAACCTACTAAGAAAACAAAGAAAGCAACACCTGTTCTTGTATACGTACATGGTGGTGCTTGGGCAATGGGAGATTACAGATGTAATGAAAATGTCAACACTAAGCTAGCTGCAAAGACGTCTAGAAACAACAAAATTCCTATGCATAAGGGTCCTTCTGGATATGATGTTTTTAAAAGAGTCACTAAAAACGGAATAACCTTTGTATCTGTAGACTATCGCTTAAGTTCAGAAGCTGTTTTCCCTGCTCAAATATACGATGTAAAAGGTAGTATTAGATACTTACGTGCAAACGCTAAAAAATATGGAATTGATCCAAATAAAATAGCAATTTGCGGTGAATCTGCTGGTGGACATTTAGCTGCCTTAGCTGCAACTACTGGAGATGAAAAAGATCTTGAAGGTGATGTTGGTGGAAATACTAATTATTCAAGCAAATTAATGGCAGCTATCGATTACTTTGGACCAACAAACCTTCTTAATATGGCTCCTGAAATGGATTCTGCTATCCAATCTCCTGCTGATGCAGCAAAAACTCATGATGCTCCAGATGCTGCTGAAGCTAAACTTCTTGGTTTTACAGGCGCGGATCAAGGAATAGGCGTACTTCGAGCTATTCGTGACAAAAATGATACAAGTTCACCTTATTGGTCAAAAGTAAAATTAGCAGAACTAGGCAGTCCTATAAATCATGTGAATTCTACTAATCCACCAATGTTTATTGCACATGGCGGCAGCGATACCTTAGTACCAATTAAAGAAAGCTTAAATTTAAGTTTAGCACTTACTCATGCTGGAGTTAAAAATATTTTCATGACCTACTCTAAGGACCCACATGGAAGCCAGGTTGAAGATATAAATACTGCTGCTATAAAATGGATAACCACACAATTAACTAAATAAAATATTGTATTTTTTATAAAAGGAGACATGAGTAAATTGAATGAAGAATTAAAAACAAAAGTATTTATAAGTTCAGACAAGCATGGTGGTTTTGGTGTATCATCAACTATAATTTACGGGCCAACTGAAGCTCTTTTATTTGATGCTCAATTTACTTGCTCCAATGCTCATCGTTTGGTTGCTGAAATACTTGAAACTGGCAGAGAATTAAAACAAATCTTTATAAGCCATCTTCATCCTGATCACTATTTTGGACTCGGAGTATTAAAGGAAGCCTTTCCAAATGCCCGCGTTATTGCTTATAAAGAAACTGCTGACGAAGCAAATTCAGCTTTTAGCCATAAAATTGAGTATTGGAATACTGAACTATTAGGTACTAACGGTTGTAAAACTGCTGTAAATATTGAACGTATAGAAGAATCTTATCTTTCTGTAGATGGTATTAAAATTGAAATTCTCGGTATAATGAGAGGCGATAGCGAAAATTTAACTTGCCTATGGATTCCTTCCACAAGAACCTTAGTTGCTGGTGATTTGGTATTTTCAGACGCATATTTGTGGATTGCAGACGCTAGAACACCACAAGAAAGGCAAGAATGGTTAGATAACTTAGATAAACTTGAAGCTTTAAATCCTAAAGTTATTATTCCAGGACATGCTCCAAATAATAAACCTATAAATCCAAACTGTATTGACTTTTCACGTAAATATATAAAAGACTTTATAAAAGAGCTTAAAGCTGCCAAAGACTCAACGGATTTAATAGAAAGAATTAAAAAAATATATCCAAACCTTGCAGTTCCTATATGTTTAGAAATGAGTGCAAAAATCTTAAAGGACAGTTTACAATGGGAAGGTGACTTTCCCCTTTCTCTTCGTTACAAAAAAACAATTATATAAACATAAAAGCGGTCATAAACTGACCGCTTTTAACTATACATTTTCAATTATTTCCTTCATCTTACTTCCTCTAAGCAAAATAAATACTGGAATAAAATAGATAGCAACACTTACAAGTTTAATATATCCATACTGATTTACTTGGCCTGTAAAAGAACTAACTCCAAAAAATCCAGCACCTATTAAGGAACTAAAATCCATAAACGCATGCAGAAAAATAACTACCCAAATATTCCTTGTCCTCAAATAGATTGCTGCAAGCAGTGCTCCTACTGCTATAGTACCCATTGCTTGTATAAATGCAGCTTTAAGATGAACACCAGAAAGTACATTACTTATATGTGCACAACCAAAAATCACGCTAGATACAATAACTGCAGCCCAAATGCCCTTTGTAGTTTTACCGAATTTATCAACTAAAAGATTAAGTATAATTCCTCTGAAAATGAACTCTTCAGCCATTCCTACTGCTATCATGGATAGAGTAAAAACTATAATACTTGAAATAGGTAAAAGTTTTTTTTCCTGAACTGTAGTGAGCGTTGCAAGCAAAGAAAAAAAACATATGAAGGTTAAAAAGCCTCCAACGAAAAGTCCCTTTAATATTCCATCCTTTTTTTCTCTAAGCACATTTATCTTTCTTAGTAAAAACATAACAATTATTGCGAATATAATTCCTAATGAATCTGACATAAGAATTGCATCATAATCAGAAGGTCTTGCTTTAAATATATAAATTAAACGTCCACCTCTTAGTACAAATAGAAATGCAGCAGCTATTAATATAGATAGTAATATTTGAAACCTTCTTTGTAAAAAATTAGTTTCTTCATTTGACTTCATAGAATTCTCCTTTAATATATTAGTGTTATATTTTATTCAATAACTATACCATTAATATTAATAAATGCACAAGAGAAAAATAAAATCATAAAATTTACAATTTATCTTCTCTCTGAATTCTTACAACCATTACAGCTCTTCCCGCAAGCTTCTGAATGTATCATAACTTCTGTTCTCTTTAGTGATTTTGTTATTTCTTCCTCTAAAATATCACAGATACCATGAGCCTCCTTTAAAGATATATCCCCTGGAAATACTATAGTTAAATCTACATATCTAGTAGCACCTGATTTTCTCGTTTTTAATTTTTCCAAATCACAAAATAAGTTTCCATGCTTACTTATAGCTGACTTAATTATATTGATCTCCTCATTGGATAGTTTTGTATCCATTAAAGGATTAAAAGCTTCTCTTAATATGTGAAATGCCTCACGTAGAATAAATACCGCAACTATAATTGCAAATATAGGATCTAAGAAGTAAATTTTCGTAATCCATATAAGTAGTAAACCAATTGCCACACCTAATGCAGTATAAACATCAGCTTTAAGATGAAGTGCATCCGCCTTTAAGGCTATAGAATCCTCCTTCTCTGCAACTTTATATAATTTTTTAGATACTACCATATTAACTATTGAAGATACAATCATCACTAAAAATCCAATGCCCACAGACTCAACCTCTGATGGCTCAATTATCTTTAAAACTGCCTTATAAATTATCAGTGCTGAAGCAATAAAAATAAGAAGGGCTTCTATTACACCCGATATATTTTCAATTTTCCCATGCCCATAAGGATGTTCTTCATCTGCTGGTTTTCCAGATATTTTCACTGAAAAAAAAGTAATGATAGAAGCTGCCAAATCTGTTATAGAATGAACAGCCTCTGAAATTATACTAACAGACCCTGTAAAAAAACCAACTAATAACTTTAATACTATAAGTACAAAATTAGATATTATAGAAAGCCGTGCTATTGAAACTTTATTATCCATACAATCCTCCATTTATAAAATTATATTATCACTTGATAAACAAATTATATATAAATATACCATGCATATCAACTTGAAATCAACCTATAATCATAATCGTATCTAATTATCAATTGATAACAATATACATTTATATATAGTTAGTATAATCATTTTAATTATTTTTAAATGCAAACATTATGGTAAAATATTGAAATTAATGTTATACTATATGTAAATATATTTTTTTACTTTTTATGTATTTTAAGGAGGAGATTTTTATGAAAAAATTTTTACTTATGGCTCTTACTTGTCTACTTTTATCTATCCCATGTGCAGCAAAGGCAGCAACAAATGTAAAGGTTCCAGTGCTGCTATATCATGTAGTTTCTACAAATCCTGATCCATCAAATCTATATCAATATAATCTTACAGAATTCAAAAAAGATATGGCTTACTTAAATGCCAATGGTTACACTACACTATCTATCGACCAATATTACAACATTTTAAATAAAACGATTCCAATGCCAAATAAACCGATTTTACTTACTTTTGACGATTGTACAGAAGATTTTTACACAAATGTATACCCTGTTTTAAGACAATACAACATGAAAGCAACTGAATTTGTCATTACAGATTTTATTGATACAAGCTGGCATTTAACTAGTAATGAAATTAGAACTGTATTTAACAATGGCATAGACATAGAAAATCATACTACTCACCATTTAGATTTAACTACTTTAAACTATAATCAAAAATTTTCAGCTATCAATGATGCAACTGCAAAAATTCAAGCTATAACTAAAAAAGCTCCAGTTTATTGTGCTTATCCTTATGGAACATATGATGCAGCTACTGTTTCAATTCTTAAAAATTTAGGTTACAAAGCTGGTTTTTCTGTATCAAATACCTTAAGTACTGATTCGGACAATAAATATGGTTTACCTCGTATATGCATTTTAAATGGTGATAGCTTTGATACCTTCAAAAGCAAAGTTTCAATAGGACACTAAAAAATTTAAAGGAGTGATACTATGTTAAAATCAAAATTAGCCAAAATATGTACAGGAGTCTTGGCATTAGGACTTGCCATTTCAATTTCAGGTGTGGGAACTGCTAAGGCAGCAATGTCTCACAGCAAATTCGTAGGAAATATAATAGCAGGAAGTATTCCATCTAATTTTGGTACTTACTGGAATCAAGTTACACCAGAAAATGCAACTAAATGGGGTTCAATTGAATACAGCCGTGGTAATTACAACTGGTCAAATGCTGATCTTATTTATAATTATGCAAAAAGCAATAATATGCCCTTTAAATTTCATAATTTAGTATGGGGAAGTCAACAGCCTAGTTGGATGTCAAATCTTTCACCACAAGACCAAAAAACAGAAGTTTCAAAGTGGATTACAGCCGCAGGTCAAAGGTATTCAGGTTCAGCTTTTGTTGATGTTGTAAATGAACCACTACACACTCAACCTGCTTATAAAAATGCTCTTGGTGGAGATGGCTCAACTGGCTACGATTGGATTGTATGGTCCTATCAGCAGGCAAGAAAAGCTTTCCCAAATTCAAAGCTTTTAATTAATGAATATGGCATAATTAGTGATCCTAACGCAGCTAATAATTACGTTAAAATCATAAACCTGCTTAAGAGCAAAGGTTTAATAGACGGAATAGGCATACAGTGTCATCAATTCAATATGGACAATGTTTCTGTAAATACTATGAATACAGTTTTAAATATCTTATCAAAAACTGGACTACCAATATACGTATCAGAGCTTGATATTACTGGTGATGATGCTACTCAACTGGCTAGATACCAGCAAAAATTCCCTGTTTTATATGAAAACCCTAATGTAAAAGGCATAACCTTATGGGGATATATTCAAGGACAAACTTGGAAGGATGGTACTTATTTAGTTAATTCAGATGGTTCTGAACGTCCTGCGCTTAAATGGTTAAAATCTTATTTAGCTAATCGTTAATCATAGGAGCTGTTGCAAAAACTAATTTTTAGTTTTGATATGCTTCCTTCTAGGTAGACAAGTGAAAAAATTAAAAACTTGTCACTTAGGAGGGAGCATATTTTTATGGCATTTAAACACAAATATTCCTATGCACAAAAAGAGAAAATTATTATTGAATATCTTAATAACAATTATGGATTTAAAGAATTATGTTGTATATATGGAGCACTAAAGGGTTGGATTCGTCTATATAATGCTTTTGGATTTGGAGGGTTAAGAACAAATAGTAAAGCAATTAGATATTCTTCAGTATTAAAACAGTCAGCTGTCAATGATTATCTCAATGGAAAGTATACAGCTCCTGAACTACTGATAAAATATAAAATACGGTCAGAAACTCAACTCAGAAAATAATAAAGTATTGTATTTCACATGATAATAATTATTCTTATACTGCAAAGCAGTATCAGGTATCCTATCAACAAGTACGGAACTATACTGTTAAATATGAAAAGGGTAGCGTGGAAACTTTAAACAATAACCGTGGAAAAAGAAAATCCGAAAATGAAATGAGCGAATTAGAAAAGCTGCGTGCTGAAAATAAGATTTTAATGGCTGAGAAAGAACGTTCTCAAATGGAGGTTTCTTTCTTAAAAAACTCGAGGAAATAGAGACAAGGCGGGACTAAGCTTGGTACGACACCAATACATTTATCAGGCAATTAAAGAAGAAAATCAAGAACATGGTTATTCGATTGTTGCACTTTGTAAACTTGTGGAAGTATCACGAGGAGCTTATTATAAATGGTTGCATAGAGAAATTACCAAAAACGAGAGTATAAACCGCCTAATTGCTGATGAAATTGAAAATATTCATTAAGAAAGCCCTGATAAAGGATATAGAATAATACGAGATGACTTAGAACAATATCATTATATTAAAGTGAATGATAAACATGTTTTACGCATATGTCATAATCTAAATATAAAATCAACAATCAAATATGCAAACAATGGTTGTACTAGGCAAGCAGCAAATCCACAATACATAGCTAAAAATCTACTAAACCGCGAATTTACTGCCTATGCACCGAATAAAAAGCAGCTTACTGATGTAACTGAATTTAAGTATTACATTGGGGCAGAAAAAAGAAAGGTATATCTAAGTGCCATCTTGGATTTGTATGATAGGAGAATCGTTTCCTATATTGTTCGTGATTCAAATAATAATGCATTAGTCTTTGAAACATTTGATGCTGCTATTAAGTCAACTCAAGATGCACACCCACTCTTTCATAGTGATAGATGAAATATACAAGCCGAGTTTTCCATACTAAATTAGAAGCTGCAGGAATGACCCATAGTATGTCAAGAGTATCAAAATGCATTGACAATGGTCCAATGGAAGGCTTCTGAGGCATACTTAAAAAAGAACATTACTATAGAAATCGGTAGTAAAAATGATCGAAGAATATATTGAGTATTACAACAATAAACGACTACAAAGAAATCTTGGTGTATTAACACCAATTGAGAAACATAATATGTATTTACATGCATCATAAAAACAGCCAGCAGGATATACCTACTGACGAAAATGGAGAATGTAAAAAGATTTTATTTTTTTAACTGTCTACTTGACGGGAAGCAGTTCACATTTTGTTACACTCTCTTTTTGACTGTATTTCAGAATTATTAGCGAGATACTTGTAATTCTTGTAAAGATTCCCTCAAAACTCTTTTTGACTCATATTTTTCTAATACTTCTTCAATTATTTTTTGAAAATTATTTTTTATTGTATTCATAACTTCTGTATTATGATATAAATAAGCACAGGACTGACAAACATGAACGAATTTTGGATATTCAATATTTGTATTCCATTGTTTTACTTTGGTTAATATTTTTGCAGCACCATCAACATATATCCATATCTTTATAAAATCCAAAAACTGTTTTTCGTACAATTCATTAACATTATTTTCATTAAGTTCTCCAATATGCATTTCAGGAATATGTTCTAATGTTAATCCACAGCAGCTAGCAATAGATTTATCCGGTGTCAATACAATTGAATCAAAAAGACTATCACATCCACTATATTCTTTTTCAACATTAAGAATATCCTCGTATTTAAAAGTTCTATCAGTATGAAAAGACATCCATATAGTACTTATAATTTTAAGATTTTTTTCAATATCCTTATCCTTAATATATTTTTTATATAATTGATGATTTACTAAGTCTTCTTTTTTGAACTTAGAATTTTTGGTGGTTTCAATAGCAATAGCTACAATTATTCCTAAATTAAGTGCTACAATAGTTGCATTTAGTATGTTTTCAATTTTAACAAATTGTTGATGATCATCACCAGTTGATAAACTAAGCTCCTTTAATCCTGATTTTGCCATTGGTTCTAATATTAATTTCGCCTCATCTAATGATGACGCCCAAAATCCATTTGTTACACATCTTGAAACCAAATTATGTTCATAAGCATATGAAATACCGTCAAGTAATTTTTTACCAAGTAAAAAACATTCACCACCAGACCATACAATGAATTTAACTGTATTAATTTTAGTAGCTTGATTTATAAAAGATTTAATTTCATGTAAGGACAATTCCTGTGACAAATTAGGACTACATTCAAAACAACACTCTTGACAAGCTGCTGAGCATTTAAATGTACCTAAAATTGCAATATTTGATGGTCTAATAGGCTTCAACAGCATTTATACTTGTCCCTCTTTTCATAATTTCTTTTTTTATAACTTTAGCTACCCCCATACAAAATTCCTTACCACCAGCTAAATTAGCAGCGCTAATAATATCAACTATTACTTTTTCTTCTTTTGAGAAAATAGATTTTGCAGTTACATCTATTACAAGTAATGCACCGACTATTGCTACAGCAGCAGCTTCTAAAACATACCAAATATTAGTGATTGTTTTAGCGTCACCATGAGGTTTCTCTACAACAGAATACTCCCTATTTAATTTTAATTTTGATCCAACATACTCCAAAAAACCTTCATAATCATTGGATTCTACAAATTTTTTTATAGAATCTTCTTTCACAATATTAACAAGAATTGTTTCATTACTTTTTTGTGTTTTATTGTTCAATAATTTTTTGTCGTAATTATTGATATTAATAATGAATTCGCTTTGATTTTTTTTGTGGTTTTCAACCAAACTCATTGGTTCTCCAAATATTCTTTCCTTTTCATTTCTATACATTTATACCACTCCTTTTAAATTTTTAAAAATATTGTAAATTTGCATTAATATACATTATAGAATATAATCTATATTAATGCAAATTTACAATATTTTGAGATATATTTATGTATGATGACTTTAAAGGGTCTTTTGTTTTCTGACAAAAAAAGACCTTTTTTTATTATTTTCATAACTTTTTTGTATCTTTATCCAATGTTCCATTTCCATATTTTATTACTTATAATAAATATAACTATTTTGATAATTATCATTCAAATTATATTAAATCTTTTAATCAGTTATAAATGTTCTTATTGGGTACAAAAACAAATATTTAAATTAAGAAGTGCTATATTCTCAGTTCTTTTAGAAATAGAATATAATGAAGAACAAGAAAATGGTAAGGTACAAATATTGTGTAATTGTAGGTTACGGAATACAAAATATTATACTATCAATTACTTCAAATTCTTTATTAATTATAATTTTAATTATGATCCCTTTGTTTATAATACTTTCATGTAAATTTGGTAATAAATTAAAAGTTTACTCTAAAAATGTACAGGATTCAAAAGATAGACTACAAGATTATGTCATTGAAAATGTAATTAGAAAATTTTTTATTCAAATATATAGAATATTAAGTGAGCAATATAAAACTTCTTGTAATTATAACGATGACTTAAAAAGAAGCAACATAAAATTAACTTAATTTTCTACACTTGTTAATAACTTGATATCTTTAATAGCAACAACTACACCTTTTATAGTTTTATTTTATGGCTGTTTAATGGTTAAATCTTCTGAAATAACAGCAGGAACTTTAATTTCTTATTTTACATATACCTCATTACTATTTAGTCCTATTTATAGACTTATAAATTTAGTTCCTCAATTAAAACAAATGAGTATTTCATTAGATAGAATTAACTTTATGTTAAAAAGAAAAAAAAATTAATAAAATTAGAAAAAATTTGATTGATAGCAAATATATTTTGATTAAATTAAATAATATAACTTGCCTTAATTCTTATAATCATGTTATTTTTAAAAATTTAAATATAAATTTTAGATTAGGCAAAAAGTACTTAATTATTGGTGATAATGGTTGTGGTAAAACAACTCTTTTAAATATAATTTACGGTCTTTATAGAAATTATAAAGGTAATATACTTTATTCGGATAGCATAACTAAATTAGTAGCATATGTACCTCAATGTAATTATTTATTTAATGAGACTATAAAAAATAACTTAATAAAGAGCTTAGATTACTATGATTCTGATTATTTACATGAATTATTAAAAATAATGAAATTATATCATTACATGAAAAAATTACCAGATGGTTTAAATACAAAAGTTAATAATTCAACAAAATCTTTAAGCAGTGGTCAAATTCAAAAAATCAAGCTAATTCGTGGCTTTTTATCAAATAAACGTATATTAATGATTGATGAAGCTCTTTCTAATTTAAATAATGATTCACTTATATCAATATTAAATTTTTTGAGAGACAATTATGATAAAACTCTAATAATTGTTTCTCACCAAACTAATTTAATTATCAATCATTTAGATCCTGAAATAATTGATATTAAGGATATAGCCAACTCATAAAATAAATTATTTTTATTTATACGTTTGATTCATTACTTTAGTAACTTAGAATTTTTAGTATTTAATAAATTGAAATTGACATTACCGTTGCCTTCTGATATACTTCACATATATCAGAAGGGAGTGGTTCGATTGTTAATATCAATTGATTTTAATAGCAATATACCTATTTATATTCAAATTTATAATCAGTTTCTTTCGTTTATAATCAATGGTATCCTAAAAGATGGTGAAAAACTGCCATCTGCTCGTTCTCTTGCAAAACAATTAGAGCTAAATGTTTTAACGATTAATAAGACTTATAAAAAACTGAGAGATGAGGGGTTGATTGATATATACCCCAAAAAAGGGAGTTTTGTTAATATATCTAAAAAACAAATTTATTCTCAAGATTATATTAATCAAAAATTACAATATGAAATAAACAATTTAGTTCTAACATCTTATGAATATAAAATAGATTTGCAGATTGTACTCAACTCTTTAATTTATACCTATAATAATTTTATTAAAGGAGATAATGGGAATGATGAATAATGATTTAATTATATTATTTACTGTAATTTTAATTTATCAAACACTTATGCCTATATTTTCAAGCAAAAATATGGTGTTTTCGGTTTCGAAAAGTTTGCTATATAATATTGGATTAGCTAATTTATATAAAAAAATTTATATAGTAGTTGGATTAATTTTAACTTTAATTAATATATCCTGTAGCTTTATTAATCAAACACTTTTATTAATTTTTTTCTTATTAAGTACTTTAATTTTAATAATTCTGTTTGGAATTTTTCATAATCTTCTATTAAATCAGGCCAATAATTCACTTAAAAATAAAGAAAGCAAAAAAAATATTGAATTGTTAATTAACGATGTTATTCCCAATGTACCTATGTTATTTTTTGCTTTTCCTATTTGCATTATTTTAGGAATGTTTATTTTGCTTTTAAAAAATTATGATAAACTACCATATAAAATACCAATACACTGGAATCTTAATTTTGTTGCTAACAGATTTTTACCAAAAACATTATGGAATGTTTCACAAGAGCCTCTTATAATGTTAATATTAATTATTATATTGCTTATATTTAATTTATCATTAAGTAAAAAATCTCAAACTACTATAATTGAATATAAAGAAAAATATATAAAAATGAAATTAAACTCCAGAAGATATCATAGCTTATTGTTATGCATATTATCTTTATTTTTAACTTCAGTTTTTATTGTATGCGAATTACCACTATTATATAAAAATATAGTAATTCCCAAAGAACTTGTTTGGCTGCTTTTTATAGTTTGTATAATTACTTATCTTATATATATAAAGAAATCTGTATTAGATGAAAATAAGTTTCTTAAAGAATATAACATAGAGGACATATCATTAGAGTATGATGAAAATAATTGGGTTTTAGGTTTAATTTATTTTAATAAAAATAATCCAGCGTTGTTAATCCCTAAGAGAACAGGATTTGGATATACTTTGAATTTAGGAAGTCCTTATTCTTGGATTATAATAATTATTTTATTAATACCAATAATATTTTAATAAATATCATTGGTTCATACTCTAGATAAAAGGTGCTGTTGCAAAACTAAAATGAACTGCTTTGATATGCTTCCTTCTAAGTAGACAAGTGAAAAAATTAAAAACTTGTCACTTAGGAGGGCGCATATTTTTATGGCATTTAAACACAAATATTCCTATGCACAAAAAGAGGAAATTATTATTGATCTTGACAATAGTTTGATATAAAACTATAATTAAATTATGAATACAGGAGATATAATATCATTAATTTCAAAAATATCTGAAAAAACAAATAAATTTATTATAAATGAAATGAAAAGCTTCGGTATAAAAGACCTTGCACCCTCTCATGGAGATATTCTCTTTGTCCTTTTGAAAAACGAAAAATTAACTATGAAGGAGATTTCAGAAAAAATTAATAAGGATAAATCAACAGTAACTGCTTTAATCGATAAATTAATAAAGCATGGTTATGTTGAAAAAACAAGAGATTTTAAAGACAATAGAGTAGTTTTTGTGACCTTAACTAAAAAAGGCAGAGAGCTAAAGCCCTTATTCGAAGCTATATCCCATAACTTACTGTCCACTGCTTATAAACATATTAACGAAGAAGAAAGTGAAGAGCTTTTAAAAACTTTAGTTAAGCTTTATAACAATTTTTAATTAGTTACCTGACTGTTATATAATTTTATTCGAATTGTTTGATATAAAACTAATTTAGCAAAAGGAGATTTACTTATGGAAAAAATAAAGATTTTTAGAAACACCTTAAAGCTAAGAAATATTGATATGTTCTACCTTGATACTAGAACTGAAAAAACAGCTATAATTTGTCTTCATGGTATGTATGGGCGTGCTGAAACCTGGCAAGCTTTTATCCAAAATTATGGAACAAAATATAGGATTATTTCACCAGATCAAAGAGGCCATGGATTAACTAGTAAACCAAAGGAACCTTACACTATAAAAATTATGGCTGAAGATATAGTTGAACTTTTAAAAGCCTTAAAGCTTCAAGCTGCAATTTTAGTAGGGCACTCTATGGGTGGAGGTATTGCTGCCTACTTAGCGGCAAACTATCCTGAATATATAAAAGCACTAGCAATACTTGATAAATCTCCCACAAATCTTAATGCTACAAATAAACTATCCATAGATAGAAATACTTTAATAGATCCATTAACAGGAAATTGGCCACTACCCTTTGCTACTTTAACCGAAGCTACTTCCTTTATCAAAAGTGCTTCATGTTCAGATTTGGAATATACCTATTTCATGAATAGCCTAATGGAAACTTCCTCTGGCTATAAAATGATGTTTGATTCTAAAGCTATGGCTAGTATTTTCTTAAATAGCTTGGATTTTTGGGATATCCTTTCAAGAATAAAATGTTTAACTATGATAGTTCGCTCCAGTAGTCATGAAGGTATACCTAACGAAGATTTTAAAAGAATGGAAGCTTGTCTTAAAAATCATTTAGCTTTTGAAATGTCTAATAAGGATCACAATGTTCATCTATCAAATAAAGAAGAATTTTATACATGCTTTGATAAATTTTTAAGTTCTATATAGACAAAAAGCTGCAGAGAAAATAATCTTTGCAGCTTAACTTTCTATAAATTTCTGTAAAACTCCATGTCCTTCCAAAAATCATAAACTTCTTTTGCTGGATTATTTTCTATACTATTTATCTCATCAAAAATAAAAGTACTTCTATTTTTCGAATCATATTTCTTCCACTCAACGGGGAGATTACCATTAGGATTTCCTGTTTTCACGAAATTAAGCCAAGCTCCATTAATATTATTTTTAAGCTTTTCAATAATATTTTCAGGTACGCCTTTCCAAAAAACTGCAAGAAAACCTTCTATTTTAGTATTTAAAGCTATTGGAACTTCGATTGCATGTGCTGCACCATAACCACCTATTTCTGCTCCTTTAGGTACATAGTCAAAGCGATACATATAAGTATCATTTTTTACACTCTGAATCTCTGCAACCTTTATAGAATCTACTAAAAAAGCTTTATCCTTAAGTATTTCTTGAAGCTTAGACATCTCACCTTCAAATTTATCATATAACTTATATATTTCAGGTAATTTATCAATATAATCATTATTTCTAAGCATCTCTTCTATATCTTTAAAACCTTTAGGAAACATAGAGTAACCACTATTAACAAATAAAGTCCCTTCGTTATGATTAGTTCCTATTATAAGTTTAACACCTTCTGCGCTGCCCTTTTCCATAAGCTTCCACGGAAAATCCGGCAGTAAGTCATCAATTACAACACCCTGTACATACATTCCGGGATATCTCTTTACAATTTCATCTCTTACAATGAGAATACCTTTTTTCATATCTAAAGGTTCTATTGTTTTTAACTTATATACTTCATTTGCTTTTATACCCAATTTCTCTAGGCATATATCTGTATTTAATTTAGCCGTATTATGGCTTAGAACACAACCTACAGAAGGACTTTCAGCTATAGCTTTATTAAATAACCCTTTAGTCTTTGGTGATGCTAGTAAATTTATAATAGCTGCTCCACCAGCTGATTCTCCTGCAATTGTAATATTATCTTTATCTCCACCAAAAGCTTCTATGTTCTCTTTTATCCATCTTAGCGCCATTATTTGATCTGATAAACCACAGTTGGAATGAAAACTTTTATCATACATAGTAAAATCATAAAAGCCAAAAGCCCCCAACCTATAATTGAATGCAACATAAACTACGCCTTCCTTTGCAAAATTCGTTCCATCATAAGTAGGATCAGAACAAGAACCAAAAGCATAGCTTCCTCCATAGATCCAGACAAACACTGGCATATTTTTACCGGCAGCTTTTGCCCAAATATTCATGTATAAGCAATCTTCACTTTCGTAATCCTTTATCTCTAAATTATTAAATTGATAGGGTATATTTCCTTGTTTTTTCGCTTGGCAAATCCCCGTCCAAGGTGTGCTTTCAACCGCTCTTTTAAATCTAAGTTCGCCTACTGGAGCCTTTGCATAGGGCACTCCAAACCATTTATTTATACCATTTTCTTCAAAGCCTTCTACTTTACCATATTTTGTTTCTACAATAACACCCATACTTATCTCTCCTTAATTAAAAATTCACACTGTTTTCCTTTGCCTCATAAGCTTCATCGCAGGCTTTTGTTAAAAATATTATGGCAATTAACGCAGCCAAAATATTTCCTAAAGTTAAAATATAGAAGTATTTCATTCTATCAAGTAACACACCATATAAAATTGCTCCTATTGGTATAGCACTCTGAGTAAAAATATAAAGAAAAGAAAAAAATCTAGATAACATTTTATCAGGAACTAAATTTTGCATATTTGTCATAATTGGTGTATTTACAAAAGCATTTGAAAATCCTTCTATAATAAAACTTGCTGCTATAGATATAAATAATATAAAACTCGAACCATTAAACCTACTAACTATTTGAGGATAAAAGAACAAGCAACTAATTATACCTATACTACTTTCAAGTATTAACCCAAACTTCATAAGCCACTTTAAGCTAAACCTTTTAAAATAAGCAGAAATAGCCAAATTACCTAAAAGAATCCCCACAGTATATGCAGCAACTATGTATCCGTAATGCTGTGAGCTAAAATGAATTCCTCTTTTTAATGCATAGGGTACAACTATATCAAACATAGGACTTAAGAAAAAGTTTGACAGCATAGCAAGGCTGCACAATTGAAGTAGTCCTTTTCTTTCCTTTATAAATTCTATGACCTCGTAATTTTCTTTAAAAAATATTTTTGCATTTATCTTCTCTTTTTTTATCATTTTCTTTTTATACTTAATAAACAAAGAACTTAAGGCAGAAAGTAGGAAGGATGCTGCATTTATATAAAACACCATTTTTATTCCCCATATTCCATAGATTATGCCCCCTAAAGCTGGTCCCAGAATATTAGCAATTGCATCAAGTCCTCCCTTTGAAGAATTGGCTTCTATTAATTCATTTTTATCTATTAACTCTGGTAATATAGCACTTGAAGAGCTATTAAACATATTATCCATTATAGATATAAATACTTGCATTATAAATAATATGTATATATTAAATACTTTATAGGTTGCAAGCATTGCAAGAAAGCATATCATGATACCTCGTCCAAGGTCCATTGCTATCATTACATTTTTTCTGTTTTTTCTATCTCCAACAATTCCAGAAAAAGTAGAAGCTATAATCGCTGGTAAAAAAGTAAATACTGAAAATACTCCCATTAAGGTCCCTGAACCTGTTGCATCTAATATATATAGTGGTAGTGCTACAGTTTGTATACCACTACCTAGAAGTGATATAAGTCTGCCTAATAAGTAACTTATTAAATTTTTGTTTTTTTTCATCTACTGTTTACTCCTAACAAAGTATTAATGATATTATACCATATATTACAATTTGAGGTTATAAAGCCAATCTCCACAATAATCATTTTCCTAAGCCATTGCTATAATTTTAATTTAGCTTCCCACCGTATGTATTTGTTTTATTATAATAAATAATATATAATTACCTTATTAGTATCTAATAGACTGTAGATAACTAAAAGTAACTATTGAATTGGAGATGATTTTTATGCAAAAAGAATTACCTGCATGTCCAGTTGAAACCACACTTCTTCTTATCGGTGAAAAATGGAAAGTTTTAATATTGAGAGATCTTATGGAGGGAACTAAAAGATTTGGTGAACTAAAAAAATCTATTGGCTCTATAAGCCAAAAGGTTTTAACTCAGCAGCTAAAAGCCATGGAAAAAGATGGTCTTGTACTGAGAAAAGCTTATGCTGAAGTTCCTCCAAGAGTTGAATATTCCCTTACAAGCCTTGGTAAAAGTCTTAAACCAATTCTTGATTCTATGTGGTCTTGGGGAAACAGTTATAAAGATAAAATTAATCAAGCTTGAAATTTATAAATCCCTTAACACTAGGGAGCCAATGACAAAAAAGCCGCCTCAAAATCATTTAATTTTAAGGTAGCTTTATATAATATAATTTTTAAGAATTACAGTTTATTGGCAATCTCATTTAATGTCTCTGCCATAGAATTAATTTCTTGTACACTTGCTGTAATTTCTTCCGTGGCAGCAGCTTGTTCCTTGCTTGATGATAAAGAATTTTTACTCTTTTCATTACACTCATCTACTTTTGATATTATTTTATCTGTCAATTCCTTTATTTTAGGAACAGTACTTTTTGATTCCTCGGATAATTTTCTTATTTCAGCAGCTACAACTCCAAAGCCCTTTCCTAATTCTCCTGCTCTTGCTGCCTCAATGGATGCATTTAATCCAAGCATCTTTGTTTGATCTGCTATTTCTTTTATAAATGTTGTAACATTATTAATTTCAGAGGATAATTCTGCTATATCTCCAATAGTATTATTTAGTTCCTTTTCATTCGAATGTATACTTGCTGATGAAGCTGCCAATTCTTCAATAGTCGCTACTATTTCAGTTATACTATCCTCCAGGTTTTTTGAAGAATCTTTTAACATATTTGCTGCAGTTTTAGGTATCATAAGTCCAAAAGTTCCTACAAGCTCTCCTGTACCTTCCTCAAACACAGGATGACATACAGCAAATACGGGAGTACCATAAATAGAAGCATCATACTCAATTGCAACTGCTGATTTTGTCATTACAACCTTATCCGGTGTAGTATTACTCTTAAATTTTTCTCCTGGTACTAATGGCAATTTAAAATTATTAGAAGTTTGTACTGATATAAATTTGTCTAAATCCGTTGTAAATAGCACTACCCCATCAGAAAACATCTCAGATAATACTGGTGCAAAATCTTTAAAGGCCTTTATCATTGCATGCTCAACAGGAAACGCAATAGAAAATGCTCCTACAGCCCTTCCTTCTTCATCTACTATTGGCTCAGCTACTGCCTTAAGCCTAACACCATATAATGAACGAGGAATATTTTCCGTTAATTTTCTATTTTCATGTATAGCTCTAAGAGTAACACTTTTAGGATTTAGTTTCTCTCCAATCTTAAATATGTCTGCTCTAAAACTTTTAGATGCCTTTCTCCAAGTAAAGGTATCACCATCACTAATTAAATATATGACTCCACCAGGTATTTCATCTGCCTGTGATTCACAAATACTCTTTATATACTCTATACCCTGTATTGATATCATTTAAAATGTTCCTCCTGCGTTATCTATTAGTTTAATCTATTTCTTCTAATGTTAAAAGTCTATTTCTTCTACAATATTATCGTTTATTTTACATTTTTATTTATAGTTTGACTTCTATTGTTTTTTTAATTCATTTTAAGAGGTATATTGTATACTATTACATTATTGGTATAATATACTTATTAAGTTAATAACACTAAGGAGGTCTTTGGGATGTTAAAAATAACTCTTTTAGGTACAAATGGATGGTTCGATTCAATTACAGGAAGTACTCCCTCTATACTAATTGAACATAATGATTACTACATAGTTTTAGATGCGGGAAATGGTATTTCAAAATTAAAAAAATACACTAATTGTGACAAGCCCGTATATCTTTTTTTAAGTCATTTTCATATTGATCACATATCAGGTTTACATACCTTACTTTTAAATAATTTTTCTAAAGGATTATATATTATGCTACAAAAGGGAGGAGAAGAAATACTTAAAAACTTTATGAACGCTCCCTTTACCGTTCCTTTAAAAAAGCTTCCTTTTAATACAGAAATAATTGAAGTTCCTAATTTATCTTATCCCTTTCCCTTTAACGTAACTTTTTTGCCTTTATCTCACAGTTCTTATACCTTGGGAATACGACTTGAAATAGGAGATAAAATTATAACTTACTCTACGGATACAAGTTATTGTTTTAATGCCGTAAAACTAGCCAAAAATGCTGATTTACTAATCTCTGAATGTAGTATGAAATCACAAGAAACCACTGATGCTTCTATTCACTTAAACCCAGAGCTAGCAGCTAAAATCGCAAAAGAAGCTTGTGCAACTAAATTAATTTTGACGCATTTTGATGCTAATAGATATTCGTCTATGGAAGAAAGAATTGAGGCTGCACTCGCCTCAAACGCTATTTTTAACAATACTTTAGCTGGTTATGATGGCTTAGAAATAAAGCTTTAGTCATTATTCTTTAAAGTCCATAGTATGCCTTATTAATTTATTGACAAGAGAGCCCATTTCATCTGGGCTTTCTTTTAGTCCATTTTTAATCCACGTATAACTTATGGCTGCACTACCAGTTATTATATATCTATATAAATACTCTAAATCTATTCCGCATTCAACATTAAAATATGATTTGAAAGTTTCTATTGAATTATTATATAGAGTACCAAAAAATTTAATTAAGAATCTATAGTCCTTATGTGAACTAAACAGCACCTTAAAAAGCTCCTTATTATTAGCAATGGCATTAAATATTTCATTTACAGTTGTTTCTATTTCATTAGTTCCTATTGATTTCTTAACTTTCTCAAACAATTCATTTTCTATTGATTCAAGTAAATTATATGGATTGGAATAATGGGTATAAAAAGTACTTCTATTTATATCTGCCGTTTTACATATATCTGTAACAGTAACCTTATCAATCGGTCTATTTTTTAAGAGGTCAATCAAACTTTGCTTTATAACCCTCTTTGTATACTTAATTCTTCTGTCTTCTCTTTTACTCTTCATTGAATTTCCTCCAAAATAACCAACATATTTATTATAATTTGTTGGTTATTAAGCATTTTTTTTAATTTTAATGATTGAATACTCATTTATAAGAAATTATAATTTAAATATATTTTAAAAGCAACAAATGCTAAAAATATAAAATATGAACATTTTTTGAACCCACTAGTATAATTATATCAATGTAAAATTTAAAAGGACGTGATTAATATGGGAAAAATACTATTTTTGGGTATCCCCGCTTATGGACATGTAAACCCAAGTTTAGGCATAATAAGTGAATTAGTTAAAAATGGACAAGAAGTAACCTACTTCTGTACGGAAGAATTTAAAGAAAGAATAGAAAAAACAGGTGCCACTTTTAAAGATTACGGCAAAGTAATGGACTATTCAAAGAATCGTACTAAAACCAATTTAAGTATGACCTTGGAATCTCTAACAAAAATATTTATGGAAACCCTTCGCACTTGTGAAAATGCAATAGAAATTGTACTAAAAGAAATAGAAGGCATTCAATTTGATTATATAGGTTATGCGGCAGCTTGCCCTTTTGGTAATTTGATAGCTCAAATTCTCAAAATACCTTCATTTTCATCCTTTGCTATTTTTGCTACCCCAAAGGAAATGCTTCCAAAAAACCTCAATGGAATAAATCTTGAAGACCTTAAAAATTCTCCAGCAGTTAAATCTCACACTGAACTTAAATATAAACTAAAAGAAAAATATGATATTAATCTTCCAGATCTTATAGAGTTATTCTTTAATAGGGGGGATATAAACTTTGCATATACCTCTAAATATTTCATTAAGCACCCTGAGTATTATGATGACAGCTTTAAATTTATAGGTCCTCCTATATACGACCGAACTGAAGATTTATCTGATTTCCCTTATGCTGAAATTAAAAATAAAAAAGTAATTTATATCTCTTTAGGAACAGTTTTCAGTAATTATGATGTCTCTCTATACGATATATTTTTTAATGCCTTTAAGGACGAAGATGTAGTAGTAGTTATGACTGCTTATAAGGTAGATTTATCAAAATTTGATATACCAAAAAACTTTGTAATCAGAAATTATATATCTCAAACGGAAATTTTAAAATATGCTAATGCTGCTGTAACTCATTCAGGAATGAATAGCACAAACGATTTATTATTTAACTCTATTCCTTTTGTGGCAATTCCTTTAGGTGCAGATCAACCTTACATGGCATCAAGATGCAGCGAACTAAACGCTTGTATTAGCCTTGATAATGACAAGCTTACTCCAGAACTTTTAAGAGACTCCGTATTTAAAGTTATGAATGACCAAAACTACCTTGAGAATATAAGAAAAATAAATAATTCCTTTAGAGAAAGTGGCGGTTATAAAAAAGCTTGTGAGGAAATATTAAATTTAAAATCCGAATATAGTTATATATAAAATAAAGTGTAAGTATTATATGCATTTATATAGTGCAAAAAATACTTACACTATAACCTATATGTGGGGGGTCTTTCTATGATAGAAATGTTTAGGGATTCAAAAATCTTTGTTGTTTGTATAGCAAAATATACAACTGGAGGTATTGAACTCTTGCATCAATTTGTATACAAGCTTAATAAATTAGGATTAAACGCATATATGTTTTATGTGGGAGAAACTACAGAAGATCCAGTACCCGATGAGTATAAAAAATATAATATAAGCTGTGTTACTGAAATTGAAGATGATCCAAATAACCTACTTATAGTCCCCGAAGTTATGACTATGTTTTTGTACAAATATAAAAACATTAGAAAAGCCATATGGTGGTTAAGTATAGATAATTATTATGCTTCAATAGAACTCTTAGAAAAAAATAGAGACAATCCCAAACTTAAAGCTTTTATTCAGGATTTTAAATATTTTGACTTTAAAGATAAGGATGTACTACACCTTGCACAGTGTCAATATATTATTGATACTTTAAAAAAGGAAGGTATTACAAATATATATTATTTATCCGATTATTTAAATAGAGATTTTATTGAAAAAAACTCCAGCCTTAACCTTAAAAATAGAGAAAATATTGTAGTTTATAACCCTAAAAAGGGACTGGAATTTACTGAAAAACTTATAAAGGCAGGGAACTCCATAAACTGGAAGCCTATTATAAACATGACTAGAGATGAAGTAATTACTCTATTAAGAAAAGCAAAGGTTTATATAGATTTTGGAAATCATCCTGGAAAGGATAGAATTCCAAGAGAAGCTGCCATTTGTGGCTGCTGTGTTATAACTGACAAAAGAGGCTCTGCAAATTATTTTGAGGATGTTCCTATTGATGCTTCCTTTAAATTTGAAGACAGTGAAGAAAATATCCCTGCTATATTAAACAAAATAAATAGCTGCACCCAAAATTTCTCAACTGAAAGCATGAATTTTAATAATTATAGGAAAATAATAAAAAACTCCGAGGCAGAATTTGAAAATCAAATAATGAATATTTTTGAAAACTCTAGCAATATAGTGCATATATAAAAAATAGCAGTTCATAATGTGAGCTGCTATTTTTTTACCTACATAAATTGTCTCCTTTTTGCAAATACCTAATTTAAGACTTATACGCAGAAAGGAAAAATAGGTATGAAAAAATATAGCGGATTGATTTTCGTTTTAATAAGTTTTCTTTTAACCTGTATGTGGTGGTTTTTTCAAAAGCCAACTGGAACTACTCTTTCTTTAAGGCAATACTCTGAACTTATAAGTTCTTTAGCTTTAATAGCTTTTGCCATAATAAACTTCATTAGTACAAGAAATCGCTGTGTAGATTTTATTTTTGCCGGACTGGATACTGCCTACATATATCACAAATATCTTAGTATCTTAGGCATAGTTCTTATTTGGTTACACAATTTCACCTTAAAAGGAGGCTATGGCAGACCAGAAGCCTTTGTCTTTATGGCTTTTGAACCTAAAGGAAGACCCTCTGGTGGTATGTTTTTTTCTGCAAAACAGCTGGGAACCCTAAGCTTGTATCTTTTTACGGCCTTAGTAATACTTTTTCTCATTCTTTATAAAATGGAATACGAGAAATGGAAGCTCTTTCATACAATAATAATAATTCCTTATGCTCTTGGTGTAGTTCATTACTACTTGTCCTCTAGCTATTCTGTTTTTGCTTTAACCACCTTTAGCTTATGGATGAATTTATTTAACTTAATAGGAGTGCTTTCTGGTATATACAGTATCTTCTTATATGAATTTATTGCTTTTAGACATAAGTATAAAATCACAAACCTTAGAGAGGTTGCTATAGATACTTTAGAGATTACTGCTGCTGCAATTCACAATAAATTGAATTATAAGCCAGGACAATTTGCTTTTCTTAAAGTACTTAATAAAAGTGGGCTTTTTCCGTCCCACCCTTTTACTATAAGTAATTACAGTTCTAATGAAATTCAATTTTCTATAAAAGTTTTAGGTGATCATACAAAGATCTTAAAGGATAATAATTTAAAGACAGGTGATATTTTATCTTTGGCTGGCCCTAACGGAAGGTTCGACTATAAATCCGGCAAGAAACATCAAATATGGATTGCTGGTGGTATAGGAATAACTCCTTTTAGAAGCTTTATTCAGTCACAAATTCCTTCTGATTACACCGTTGACTTATTTTATGCTTACAATAATAAAAGTGAAGGTGCCTACACTGATGAATTTGAAGCTATAAATCAATCTAATTTAAAAGTTCATTTGTTTAATAGCTCTAAAACTGGTTTTTTAGGTATTCAAGACTTTGATAAATATATTACAAATAAAAATGAGGAGTACACCATATATTTTTGTGGACCTAAACCAATGAGAAAAAAACTAAAGAAGGAATTTAAAAAGAGCAATTTTAAAATCAAAGGCTTTAATTATGAACATTTTCAATTTAAATAAAAAGTGAGGAATTATCCCCACTTTTTACCATAACCTTATCTTTCTGGCTTTGAATATGTTAAGTATTCTCTATACTTCTTTAACATCCCTGGAAGCTCCTGTGCTTTTGGATTAGGTTTTAAAGATACGTTCTTTAATTCATCTACGTGCTCAAATTTTCCTGACATAAGCACATGTGAATGAGCTTTATCCTTCTCTGCTATTTCAAATTTTACCCTTCCATTTACTACATTTAATGTTCCTCTTACTCCACAAATACCACAAACTGCTGGATAGTTTTTATCTTTATCTCTTATTTCAATTAATTTAGAATGACACATTGGGCAAACACCCTCATCGCCTACATATGTCTCTTCATCAACTGGTCTATTAAGATTTTCTACAACATTACGTCCAGCTTCTCTTGCTTTTTTAAGCTCATCTTCCTTAAATGCTACAGAACCTGGAAGTCCAGTCCAATTAACTAACATTTTGTTTACAACACTAATTTGCATAGAAAGCGTAAAAAGATGCATCATTGGAAGAGCTAACGTATCCCATTCACTGCCTCCAACAGCTATTAAAGCCGCAGTTCTTCTCTTAAAGGATCTTTCATCTGGTCCCTTTCCTGTGGTTATATTTTTTTCTTCTCTGATTTTTTTCGCTATAGTTCTAAATGCAGTATCATGAGAAGGCCCCATTCTATCATTAAGTATTTTTAATTGACCGCTTGGACTCTTTTCATATATTGGTGAAGAAACGATTAATCCATCACATTCCATTATCTTTTCATCAATAAATGAAAAATCATCATTTTTCATTACACATTCTCCTGCGCCACCTTTTTCAAACATACTTACAACACAGGCATTACATCCAGTACAAGGCTTTAAATTTAAATCTCCAAGTCTTACTAATTCTACCTCAGCACCTAACTCTTCAGCTCCCATAAGTGCCTCTTTTAAAAGCACCTCACTGTTACCCATTTTTCTACCACAGCTTATACCTAAAACTTTCATGATTTTTTCTCCCTTCAGCGTATAAAATTTTTTAATACTTTATGTTCGGCTAATGCAGTACAAAATTTTTAAATCGCACTTTATTTAGACCAGTCTATATATTTTTCCGTAACCATAGCCTATTAAAAAAATCAAAAAGCTATTAATTTTCACATTTTATATATACAATGCTAGGATTCTATAGCACTATATACCTACCAAAGCATCGGTAGCTTATGTACCAGAAACTATTTTTACATACTTTACTGGAAAACATTGGCCATCCATGTATCTAATATAGTATATAACTTTTTAATTTAAATAGTCAATTTAACAATTTGTAAACTTTTATTTTTTTATTAAAATTTCAACTCATTTTCTTTTCAATTTTAATGAATTATTTAGCAACCAATATAACTATAATATTGCCTAAATTATGCACAGGATTAAATGTGACATTATATGACTATAAACTCTTTAACACCTTTATCCTATCAGACGATTTATGTATATTTACAAGATTTTTTATATAAAAAAGTTGTACTCTTTTATAACTGCAATAGTAGTACTTTAGCGGTTTTAGTGCTATAATCAATGTAATAAATTTTTTTTACACTAAGGAGATTTTTTATGGTAAGTTACAAAATAATGTCAGTAGCTAATAAACTGAAAAATATAAGAGACAAATATGGATTAAGTCAGGAAGACTTAGCTGGAAATGAAATAACCAGAAATTTAATAAGTCAAATAGAACATAATAAAGCAAATTTAACCAGAAGTTCAGCTGAAATAATGCTTAAAAATCTAATGAAAATTTGTAACAAAAAGAAAATTAAGGTTGATGAAAATATAGATTATTTATTAGAGGATGAAAGTTCCCAAGCAAAAAAGATTCTTAATAAATACATAAGTGATTTAAAAGATTTAAGCGTTTATAAGGATCCTACCTTTATAAATAAGTTAAAGGAAATAGAAGCTTTTCTAGTTACTTGGGATTTTAAAGAAAAAAAAATTTCTATCTTCGAACTTGCTGGTGACTATTTTTCTGGAATAAATGACTTTTATAACGCTTCACTCTATTATGAGAAGGCGAAGGCTTTAATTGATGTGAATATATACACTGACAACTTTATTCACATACTAAGAAAATTATCCATGACCTACTATTATATGAGAAAATACCAAGACGATATAGATTGTTGTGAATTTGCATTAAAGCAATTTAAAGATATGGATGATGATTACAAATGTATTTTTCTTTTTAACAGTTCTTTATGTTATGGCCAATTGGAGAAATATGACGTAGCCCTTAATAGACTCAATAAAGTAGAAGGCATAATAAAAAATATAGATCAGAATAAGTACTATGAGGTTCTTATTCAAAAAGCTATTTGTTATCAATGGATGAAGGAATATCAAAAAAGTTTGGATGTATATAATAAGCTTCTTACCCTAATAGACAAAACAGATTATGAAAAATATTTATTTATATTAGTTAATTCTGCCGATATTTACGTGGAAAATTTAGACTTTGAGACAGTAAAAATAATTTTAAATACTATATTTGAAAATATAAATAATTTAAGTGAAAATTCTACTTTGCTGCCCTCCACATATCTTGAAATAAGCAAAGTTTTAAAAAAGTTAGGATATACAAAGGATGCAGAAGTATATGGCCTAAAATCTCTAAATATAGCTAAACGTAATACCTCTTATTATCTTGTAAATGATATTTATGAAGAATTATTAGACATTTATACTATGTTAAAAGCGCCTAATAAAGTCGAAACTATAAAAAAAGAATTTTTTATAACTACCACTAAAGATAATAATTTGAACTCTAAACTCATGTTTAAACTATTAGACTTTTACTTTGATATTAAGGATTTAAAATCACTTAAAGAAATATACGATTTTAGTAAAGATTTCATACAAACAAGGACTAGTGTTACTAGTAAATATTTTTGGAGAAACTTTGCCAAATAGTTTGTTCCTATAATTTATAAAAAATACTCTTTGAATTATATATAGAGTTTAAGGAGTATTTTTTTGCCCTCTTGCAAACGTAACAATGTTATGTTATACTTTATACATAAACGTACAACTGGAGGAAATTTTTATGGAGGAAACTAACTTAATTTCTAAAAAGGAACTTCTTGAAATAACCGGTATATCTTATGGTCAACTTTACAGGTGGAAAAGAAAAAAACTTATACCAGAACAATGGTTTATAAAAAAATCTAGTTTTACTGGTCAAGAAACCTTTTTTCCTAAAGAAGAAATCTTGTCTCGAATAGAGAAAATTAAAACCTTTAAGGATGATATATCCTTAGATGAGCTTGCAAATATATTTTCACCTAATCTTTCGAATATTTCTTTGGAAAAAAAAGATGTACTGCAACAAAACATTGTTTCACAAAGTATCTTGAATTTATATAATAATATTTACCCTAAAATAGAAAAGTTCTCTTTTAATGAATTACTTTTTATGACTATAGTAGATAAGTTCTTAATTTCAGGGTTAATAAGCCTTGAGGAAGGCTCTCTCATATTAAATACTTTAGAAGAAAACTATAAAAATTTTGATGGTAGATACTGCGATGTTGTATTAATAAGAAAACTTGGAGTTGCAATGTGTTTTTTAATGCTAATACCAAACGAACTTTACATTGAATCAAAAGCTTCACTAGTATTAAAGGTTAATGCAGGTGAATGCACAGAAGATTTAAAATCAAAATTATCATTATAATAAAGGAGATTTTTAAAATGGAACAAAATTTATCTGATGCAAAAATATCCGGAAGTGGAACAATTGGTGGAGGAAAATACGATAATGTAAAAATTAGCGGTTCTGCTAAAATAGATGGGAATATAGAATGTAACTCCTATAGATGTTCTGGTTCTTCTACTGCTAACGGAAATATCAATACAAAAGAATTTAAAATTAGCGGCTCAACTAAAGTTTATGGAGATATCGCTACTGAAGATTTCATTATAAGTGGCTCTTCTCATGTACTTGGAAACCTTTCTGCTAAGAGAACTAATATTAGCGGTTCAACTCATATAGATGGAAGTGTTAACACCGATAGTATTGAAATATCAGGTTCAAGTTCTATAGATCAGGACTGTGAAGCAGAACACTTTCACGCACGAGGAAGCTTTAAAATAGGAGGTCTTTTGAATGCTGGTGATGTAGATATAGAAATGTATGGGAGATGTAGTGCAAAGGATATAGGCGGAGAAAATATAAAAGTAAAATTAGGTAGTGGACATTTTATACACGAATTAATGAATCTCTTTTTCTCTCAATCAAAGTTAATGGTTAGCATAATAGAAGGTGATAATATTTATCTTGAGCATACATCTGCAAAAATAGTTAGAGGTAATAATATCACCATAGGACCTGATTGCGATATCGAAACTATAGAATATAGAAATGAACTTAATGGTGGAAATAATTGTAAAGCCACTTTAAAGAAGATAGATTAGCCTATATAATTAAAAGGTAAGCTACCATTTTTAGCCTAGTAGCTTACCTTAATATTTCTATCTTTGAACCGGATCTTCATAATTATCAAAGCCATCATAAATATTCACTACATTATACCCTTCACTACTTAGCTTTTCACAGGTCTCTTTACTTTTTACTCCAAGCTCACAAACTATATAATATTTATCATCTTTACTGATATATTTTTTTGGAGCTGCTAAAAGAGAATCCATGGGTATATTTTTTGCTGTTGGTATATGCCCTTCTTCAAATTCTTCATTTTCTCTTACATCTATTATATGAATATTACCCAATTTATCCTGAAGATCATGGGCACTTATAGCTTCAAAATTTTTTTTGTTCAAAATTGAACTCATAAAAACTACCCCCAATTACATTATATATTCTTATCTAAAATATCGTAACTAAATTCTATTATTTCGTCGCAGGTTACACCCTTCTTTTTTAATTCTATACACTGGGTGGTTCCATACTTTTCTTTAATCTGATTTATTATTTCTCTGCTTAATTTTCTCGTTCTAATTTCTTCCTCACCTGACTTTCTACCCTTAGCAGCACCTATTACCATCAGCGCTCCTGTAATAGCTCCACAGGTTCCTCCTACTGACATACCACTTCCAAAGGGTGTTGCCATACACACTGGAATATTCATTCCTTTTTCTTCATCTATAGTCTTTATAATAGATTCTGCACAATTATAACCTTGCCTTTTAAATTGAACAACCTTTTTCATCTTGCTGCCTCCTATCTTGATAATGGTTTTATGTAGCTTCCTGTTCCCCCAGAAATATTAACCACCTTATATCCTTTATTACTTAATTCTCTACATGCTCTTGAGCTTCTTCCACCTGACTGACAAACTACATAATATTCCTTATCTTTATTCATATATTTCTCTGGATGAATTAAAATAGTCTCCATTGGCACATTTTTAGCTGTTGGTATATGTCCAGACTTATACTCATATGGTTCTCTTATATCTATTAAATTTACTTTTCCAAGCTTATCATCTAAATCATGGACACTTACAGAGGTAAAATTATTTTTTTTAAAAATAGAAAACATAAAATCGCTCCCTTTTCATTAGTATATTAGAATTTTCTTATATACTAATATACTATCACTTCTTCCCCATGTCAATATTTTTTTCATTTAGATAATATATATAAAAAAGCACACTCACAGTTTGCCCTGTTTGTGTACTTTAAATTCATTATAAATCACAATAATTTTCTTTTAAAACCTTAATGACTTTTGTTATTCTAGCATCTTTTATTGAATAAGTTATTGAAAGCCCTTTCTTATCTGATTTTAGTATTCCATGGGCTTTTAACAATGCTAAATGCTGTGATAAAGCTGATTGGGTTAATGTATTTACTTTTTCATGAAGCTCAGACACCGTCATTGATGTATCAATAAGATGACAAACTATCATCAATCTATTTTCGTTAGACAAAACCTTTAATAATTCTGCTATTTCCCTAGCATTATCTATCATGAAACTCCTCCTAAAATGCCATAATATTTCTCTAGTATATACTTAAGATTAGTTACTAGTCCACATATTTGAAATATTTAAAGTATTCATTTCTCCCCAAATTCCTTTTGAGTGTGAAAACTTATCTATTTTCTTAAAGTCCTCAGCTTCTTCTAACGTTAATTTTATTTTGTCTACAAAACATATTGTACTAATATTTTGAAATACTGATCGTGCCTCTAAGTGTGGCGTTTGACTCCCTTTTGCAACACGTTCAATTGCACGATTTAAAATTTCTAGGATTCTTAAGTATCTATCGTCTTGTAAACTCTTTTCTGAAATCAAATTTTTAAAAGTATCAAATAAGTTAATTGCTACCTGTTCATCTTTTTTATTTTTCATTATACCCAGTCCCCTTATAAATTAATAAAGGATAGAAGCTAATCCTCTAATCCATTACTAATACAAAATATTAAAGTAACTTCTATAAACTTTTCCATTATTAACTTCTTATTTGACAAAAATTATAGCTCAATATTAATCAAAGGTCAACTCATAACTAAAACTTTTTTAGATAATTATCGGCTCCTAATTATATTTGCATTCTATATTTTTATCCTGAAGCTTTTCATCAATATATTCTTCAATGGCTTTTATATAATTTCCAGTAGCACCTCTTACTACCTTAAGCCCATTTTGCTTAAGTGACTCCAATGCTCCTAAGCCTATACCTCCTATTATAACCACATCTGTTTTATATTTAGTTAAAAGGCAAGTTAATCCCTCATGATTATGTACAAATTGCTCTGACGAGATCTGTTCAGTACTTACAATTTTATTATTTTCTATCGTTGCAATAATAAAGCTTTTGCTTTTTCCAAAATGCTGATTTACTAAATCTCCATTATTAGGTACTGCTATTTTCATTTTAACTACTCCAATCCTTAAATAATTTTGCCTAATACTTCTTCACAGCTTCTTATCTTTCCTATTCTAGGGAATATATGCTTACAAACATAATTATGTTCCTCTTTTGATCTTGCAGTCATTGCATCGTAAACAAAAATTTGATTATAGCCTAGCTGAAATGCCTCTCTTGCTGTAGTATCTACACCTATACCTGTAGAAATACCACAAAGCACAATGGTTTCTATATCTCGGCGCCTTAATTGCAAATCCAAATCAGTACCGAAAAATGCTCCCCACTGTCTTTTAGTAATTGTATGAACCTTTTTATTATTCATTATTTCCGGTACATAGCTATCCCAGCCTTCTACAAAATTAGTTTGTGTAGCTTTTATATCCGTCTTTGGTTTTAAAATATCATTACCATCTACAGAGGAAACCCTTACAAGCACTACAAAAGCTCCTTTGTCTATAAACGCATCTATTAGCTTACTTGCATTTTCAACTACTTTTTCACCTGTATAAGGTTCATGCTCTCCTGCCACAATTCCCTTCTGTAAATCTATAACTACAAGAGCTGTTTTCTCTATATTTAAATTTTTCACAATTATCTCTCCTTATATACTTTTTAAATTAAGCTTTTTATATACTTTAAAATATACCCACACTGCATTTACAATAAGTAATGCACTTGTAATAAAAAATACATACCTAATTCCTAAATGTGCTGACACTTGACCACCTAAAACTGAACCCCCAAATACACCAAGATACCCTGCTGACATACTAAAACCAAATATCCTTCCTGTTATAGCATTAGGTGTAATCTTTTTAACCAATATATTAACTGATGGTGTTAACCCTCCAGATGCTAATCCTAATAAAAATCTAAGAAACATCAATTGCCAAGGATTCTTAACAAAAGCTTGAGGTATAAATACTAAACCTGCAATAATTAGTGCCACTAATATAACCTTATGTGGACCAATTTTATCAGATATCTTCCCTAATTTAGGTGCGGCAATTATATTAGCTAAACCTGATGCAGAAAATACAATACCTGCCATTAATGCAACATGATTATTATTTGTTGATATTTTAGAAACATACTCTGTCATTATTGGTTCTATAGAATATAAGGCTAAGGTCAATATAAAAAACGTTACAAGTACAGTTATTGTTAAGCTCTTTTCTGGAACACTATTCCATACCTCCTTAGTTGTAGAAATTTTTTCATTTGAACGAACAAATTTTTCCTTTACAAATATCATAGTTGCAATAAATACAATTATAAGCAGCATCCCCGTTATGTAAAATACATTTTGTGTTCCAAAAACTTCCTCAATAAAGCCACCAATAGTTGGTCCAAGTAATGAGCCTGCAATACTTGCTGTTGAAAGTGTACCCAATGCAAACCCTGCGTGTTCTTTATCTGTTTGTGTGGCTATTAATGTAGTGCAGGCTGTACTGTAGCCTGTTATAACACCCTGTAAAAGCCTTAAGCCTATAAGTACATATACATTCGATGCGAAACCCATACTAAATATAACAATACCCATACCAAGGCTTGCCCTAAGCAGCATAGGTTTTCTACCAAATTTATCAGCAGCTTGTCCCCAAATTGGAGAAAAAATAGCCGATATTATAAAAGTAATGCCAAAAGCAATTCCTGAAAACTCTTCAACAAGAGCAGAATTATGAACTCCAAGATGCCTTATATAAAGTGGCAGTACTGGTGCAATTTGGCTCATCCCTATATTTGTTATAAACATTCCAAACCAGCATACTATTAAATTTCTTTTCCACATTTTCATATATTAATCCTTCTTTCTCAACATATCATAGTATAAACTACATTTTATAGTTTGTAAACTATAGACTATAGTTTGTAAAATTTCATTTATAATGTTAAGATATTTTTATTGAATTACAAGGAGTGAGGCTAAAAGTGAAAAAACGAAATTTAACCAAAGAAAAAATCATTCAAGTTACTTTTTCATTAGCTGATGAAATTGGCCTTAATAATGTTACCTTTCAAAAGCTGGCAGAAAAATTAGATATAAAATATCCTTCTTTATATAATCATTTCGCTAACGTTACTGAACTTAAATCTGAAATGACTATATCTCTTTTAAATTCGCTAAACCTTAAGCTTATGCAGTGCTTGGTTGGAAAAAGTGGTGAAACAGCAGTCAAAACCTTCGCCTATACTTATAGAAACTTCGCTATGGAAAATAAAACAGGCTATAGACTTTTCTTAAGTACTAAAAGTACAGAAAATGAGAAAGTTACTCATTTAGCTAAAGAAACTAATAATTTCATTCTTCAAATTTTATCCTTTTACATAAAAGACGAAGAAACCCTAATACATAAGAGCCGATTTTTAAGAAGTCTGCTGCATGGTTTTGTTTCCTTAAGTTCTCTTGGATACTTTCAAAACAAAGTAGATTTAGAAGATAGCTTTAATTTAATGATAAATGATTTTATTTTGTCACTTTCACAAAAAAATGAGTGAGAAATATTAAAATCTCACTCATCATCCTCTAAATGATATGGATAGGTTGATACAATTACGTTTTTATTTCCAAGCATACTCTCTCTTAAAAAAAATCCTGTATTATTGTGAAGTAACTTTCCCCACCATTTGTGCGTTATAAATTGAGGAAGTACTACTGTTATCTTTTCATCTGCCTTGGCCTTAGCAGAAATCTGATCTATATATTCTAATAATGGCGTTACCACATGCCTATACTGCGAATATTTACTTACCAAAACTATGTCTGTATCTAATTCTTGCCAAGCAATCTTTAATTTCTCCATTTGTTCTTTATTTATAGATATGTTTAATGCAATTACATCATCTGTTATTCCCTTTGCATATTGAAGTGCACCTAAGGATGCTTTATTTAAACTTGCTATAGGTACTACTGCGATATGTTTGAACTTTCCCTTTTTAAAGGTATCTTTATAATTCTCTAGTTGTACCCGCAGCTGCTCAGCTACAATATTGTAATGTCTTTTAATTGAAAGCATTATAAATACTAAAATAGGAATTAAAACTATTACTATCCAAGCTCCCTCTTTAAACTTTTCATATGCTATTATGGCTGTGGTTATAGTTGTAACAACTGCTCCTAAACCATTTATTAAGGCCCTTATCCTCCAGTTCTTTTCACTGCTGTTTCTTCTCCAACAAATTACCATGCCCGTTTGTGCCAAGGTAAATGACATAAAAACACCTACAGAATAAAGTGGCAAAAGATGATGTGTATTTGCATTAAATACTATAACCAAAAGTCCTGCAATTAGTGATAAAGAACCAATACCTATAGATAAACTAAGCCTTTTTCCTCTGTGGGTAAATTGTCTTGGTGCAAAACCATCATTTGCCACCACAAACATAAGCATAGGAAAACCAGTAAATGCAGTATTGCATGCCATTAAAAGTATTATAGCAGTTACAACTTGAATCAAGTAAAACATAAAGCTTTTTCCAAAAACCCCTTGAGCAATTTGTGCAAGTACCGTTACATTCTCCCCGGGTACTGCACGGTAAATATTAGCCAAAATTGTTGAGCCTCCAAATATAAAAAAGATTGTAACAGACAATAAAATCATAACAATCTTGGCATTTCTTTGACTTGGTTCTTTAAAATTTGGAACAGAGTTACTTACAGCCTCTATTCCAGTTAAGGCAGAACAGCCTTGTGAAAATGCCCTTAAAATAAGTAAAATTGTAATGTCTCCTGTTTGCTTTAAAACAGCTGCATTTACTGGAGGTGCTGCTTCCTTTAAAAATACGTATTTAAATATACCCAAAATAATCATAAAAATCATACTTATTATAAAAACGTATGTAGGCAAACTAAAAATCTTTGAGGATTCACTTATTCCTCTTAAATTTAAAATAGTTAACACTATAATAAATATTATAACTATTGGTACTTTATATCTTATGAACTCTGGAAAAGCAGACAAAATAGCTGCCCCACCTGCACTTGCACTAACTGCTACTGTTAAAATATAATCGATTAAAAGAGCTGCACCAGCTACAAGTCCTGCTGAGGTACCTATATTTTCTTTTGCAACTACATAAGCTCCTCCACCATGGGGATAAGCCTTTATTATCTGCAAATATGATATAGTTAAAATTGTAAGCAAACCAATTATCATTAATGCTGTTATACTAAGCCAAGTATATGCCTTAATACCAACTACCGCTATTAAAACTATTAAAATTTCTTCTGCTGCATAGGCTACTGATGAAATAGCATCACTTGCCATTATTGCTAGCCCGAAGGGAATATTAAACTTCTCATTAGAACTTTGCTCGTTTGCCAAAGGTTTCCCTAATAAAATGTCTAGGAATTCATCTATCATAACGCTTCCTCCAAAATTAAAGTATAAAAATATTATTTGTAAATTAGTTTTATTTATACTCTCTTTTGGACTATCATGTTAAAAAATGAGTTTATAAGAGTTAATATATAATTAGTACTTAGTATTAATATATTTCAGCAGCTTATTTAATACCAGCTTTGTATTCTCATACTTTATTATAGAAAGCTTTTCATTAAATTTTTTATACTTTTCATTATATATTAATAAATTAGCAACTAAATTTTTCATACCTCTCACAGTATAACTTTTTATAATATCCTTTGGATTTTCTTTAATATATAAGGCATACTTGACGGTTATTGAAAAACCAACATCTCTTTTTTCCTTTTCTTTTATATCTAAATCATTTATATAATCTTTAAATTTACCTCTTAAATGACCTGGTACTGTAATAGGTGGAAATGCTATTAACTTACAATTTTCCTTTGCCCACCTAAAGGAATGATCCTTAAAATTAAAATCATACTTTTTTAATGCATTGTACAATTTAAGATCTTCTTCTCTATCTTCAAAGGGTTCATTATCTATTTCCATTACTATATGATCATCTACCCCAGTAACACTATTTTTTAGCTTTTTAATGAATTCATCTCTTGATTTGTTTTTTTTCTTAGAATTAAACGCTCTATTACATGGTTCTACCTTTTTTATAGAATTTATGCCCATAATTTCACCTTCTTCTCTATAAACTTTAATTATGTATTTTCCTAGTATACATAATCGTAATTTATATGAAAAATATAACAGGCTTGTTAACTTTATAAAACTATACAAAAAAAATCAGCCATCACACTACTATATAATGGGCTGATTTATATTTAAAAAATTTAAAACAATTACTACACTAAATATTGTACTTTTATTATATGACAATACTGTTACAATAATAAATATTTTATGTTAATACTTGAAAATAATAAATTTAAAATTAACAGGTTACAATATATCTAGCTTCATATAAATAAAAAAAGGAGTAGATACTATGGTACGTTTAACTAAACATCAGCTTTTCACCTTAACCTTTATATTCCAAGTTGGAAGCACTCCACTATTTGCTTTAGGTATAGAGGCTGAGCAAGATGCATGGATAGTAATCCTCCTTTCGCTATTAATTGGTTTAGTTATGGCATATATATCAACAGAGCTTTTTTATATATTTCCTGATAAGAACCTTATTGAAATAATCAATATTATACTTGGGAAAAAAATAGGTATACCCCTTTGTATATCATATGCTATGGTTTTTATTTGGGCATGTGGTCGTAATCTTAGAGAATTTAGTGAATTAATAGTACTAATTTCTCTACCACATGTTCATTTGTGGATTATAATACTTTCATATATATTACTTACCTTATACACTCTATTTAAAGGCTTTGAAACCTTATCACGATTATCTGAGTTAATAGTTCCAATTACTATAATTTTTTTAATTTCAATGTTTATAATAATTATTTTTTTCAGTGATACACATATGAAAAATTTATTGCCTATTTTAGGTAACGGCATCACCCCCATACTTAAATCCTTACCTGGAGTTATGTGGTTTCCATTTGGTGAAGTATTTGTTCTCTTATTATACTGGCATTATTTAAATGATAAGCAAGCCGTAAGAATAACTACCTTCAAAGCTCTTATTTCCTCCGGTTTTCTCCTCTGTATCTCAACTATTGTGACCATATCAGAACTTGGCGTTAAATACACCTCCCTTGCAACAATCCCCTTAGTAGAAACTCTTAGGGTTATTAATGTGGTTGAAGTATTAAGCCGTATTGATATTCTTGGTATACCTTTTCTTATTTTGGGTGGATTTTTCAAAATATGCATTTACTTAAATTCACTTGCTTTAACTGTAAATTCAGTGTTTAAAATAAATAACTTTAAGTTAACTTTAGTACTATCTGGTATATTTATGTTGTTCTTTTCTATATATTTTGAACCAAGTTATGCTTATCATCAATGGCTATTTCCATTTGATGCAAGATATTTTTGTCTACCTTATTGTACTATTTATCCTACACTGCTTTTACTTATTTATTTTATAAAAAGTAAAAGATCTAAGATATAACTTCTTAACTTTTATATCCTTTAGAATAATTTTCTTCATATAGGTTAATCTATTTTTATTACTTAATAATTATAAAACACTTATGTAATATAAGTAAAAGAGGTATGTGTTATGATTCAACTAAGTAAAAGAGAATTTTTCGCACTTATGTTTATATTTGAAGTTGGAAGCACTCCACTTTTTGAATTAGGTATTGAAGCCAAGGAAGATGCTTGGATTGCTATTTTATTATCACTTTTAGTTGGTACAGTAACCATCTGGATTATTACTGAACTTCAAAGTGTATTTCCGACCAAAAACCTTGTAGAAATAATACTTATTATATTAGGGAAAAAATTAGGCTTTATTCTTTGTACTCTTTATTTAATGAGTTACATATGGGTTTGCGGTCGTAATTTAAGAGAATTCGCAGAACTAATAATAATTCAAGCTTTGCCACATGCCTCATTATGGATTATTTTAATTTCCTTCTTAGCCCTTAGTGTATATACTCTCTCAAAAGGCTTTGAAGTTTTAGCTCGTACTTCTCAGTTAGTGCTCCCATTAATTATATTTTTTTTGGTTTCACTTATAGTACTTGTATCTATATCTCATCAATTCAACTTAAAAAATATAACTCCAATACTTGCTAATGGGTTTAAACCCATAATTGGTACATTGCCCCAATTAATGTGGTTTCCTTCCGGAGAAATAGCTGTATTTTTGCTTTATTGGCACTATATGAATGATAAAAAAATTGTAAGAAAAGTTACACTTGAAGCAGTACTTTTATCTGGACTTTTACTTTGTTCATCAACTATTCTTAATATTGCTGTACTTGGTGTAAATTATACTTCTTCCTCCACCATTCCGTTACTTGAAACTATAAGAGTAATTAATATAGGCGGTATAATAACACATCTGGATGTTATAGGTGTAATTATTATTTTTATAGGAGGTTTTTTTAAGATGTCTGTATTTTTAAACTCAATTACAGTAGTTATAAGTTCATTATTTAATATGAAAAATTCTAAAATGCTATTAATTCCTACTGGAATATTTATGCTGTTTTTTTCAATTTATTTTGAACCTAGCTTTGCTTACCACCAATGGATGTTTCCTTTTGATTCGAGATACTTTCAGGTGATGTATCCTTGTGTTTTTCCTCCTATGTTGTTACTTATTTACATTATTAAAAAGAAAAGAGCGGAATTTTAAATGTGGTTTACCTTTATTCATTTAATAAAAATTTTTAAAGCTTTCATTAAAGGACGTGGTTTTTACCCCACTTTAATGGTAATAGTCACTTGGTCTTTTTCTATAATTTTATTTTTAGTTTTAATATATGAAATTTTTCTCTACCTTTTTAAAGTTAAATATGATAATCCAGAATTTAAAAAAGCCTCAAAGAAATTAAATACTAAAAAGGATAAATAGTATAAATAAAGGTTGGTGAAATAACTTTGTTTAGTTACTTAAATAAAAAATTTAGATTTCTACAAAATAAAAACTATAAAAAGAATAACAACAATTCTAATCCAACTTTTGAGAAAAATGAACTTAAACTCTCCTCAAATCTTACAAAAAATATAAATACACTTAAAAACATTATGGGGTTAAGCAGTGATATAATTTACCGTGAATTTTCATTTGGTTCAAAAATGCACTTTAATGCAGCTTTAATCTTTTTAAAGGGAATGACTGAAAAAAAGACTATAAATGAAACCATTATGAATTCTTTTATGTACAGTGACAAAATAAACTCTTTAGAAAACAATATATCAAACAAAATTTTAGACATATTGAAGGATAGATTAATATCTGTAGGAGATGTGAAAGAAAATGATAACATAAATGAGTTAATAGCCTCTTGTCTATCTGGAAATACAATTTTTCTTTTAGATGGATCAACTAAAGCACTCATAGTAGAAACTCAGGGCTGGGAATCTAGAGGAATACAAGAAGCAAAGACAGATGCTGTTGTTAGAGGGCCAAGAGAAGCCTTCTGTGAAACCTTAAGTACGAATATGACTTTGATAAGACGAAAAATCAAAAATCCAAATCTCACCTTTGAGAACATGAGAATTGGTAAACAAACTGATACTGATATATGTATAGTATATTTAAAGGGGGTTGTAAACCAAAAACTCATAGATGAAGTACATACTCGGCTTAATAGAATAAATACTGACAGTATACTAGAATCAGGATACATTGAACAATTTATAGAAGATGAGCCTTTCTCTATTTTCCCTACTGTTGGTAACTCTGAAAAACCAGATATAATTGCTGCAAAAATACTTGAAGGAAGAATTGCAATTTTAATTGATGGAACTCCCTTTGTTCTTACTGTACCTTTGCTATTTCTAGAAGGCTTCCAAAGCTCTGAAGATTATTATTCTAGACCTTTTTATGCTAGCTTTATAAGACTTTTAAGATTCATTTCTTTTTCACTTAGTATACTTGCTCCAGTAACCTATGTTGTTTTATCTACCTTTCATCAAGAACTTATTCCAACTACTCTACTATTTACCATGGCTTCAAGTCACGAAGGAGTTCCTTTTCCTGCTTTTTTAGAAGCCCTACTTATGATGATTGCTTTTGAAATATTAAGAGAAGCAGGTGTAAGACTTCCTCGTAACGTAGGTCAGGCGGTCAGCATTGTAGGTGCCTTAGTTATAGGCGAAGCTGCTGTAGCTGCTGGTCTTGTCGGTGGTATTATGGTTGTTGTTGTAGCTCTTACCGCTATAGCTAGTTTCGTTGTGCCTTCTTATATAGATGTTACTTCTATATTAAGATTACTATTACTTTTTTTAGGCGCATTCTTAGGTATATATGGAGTTGGTATTGGTATTTTAGCTATTTTAGTACACCTTGTTTCCTTAAGATCCTTTGGTGCTCCTTATCTATCCCCATTTGCACCAGTCACTCCTAGAGACTTAAAGGATACCTTTGTAAGATTTCCTTTATGGTCTATGATAACACGACCAAGAGTTATAGGTTGGCATAACTTAAAAAGAAGAAAAAATGGCAATAAACCAGAAAAACCTTCTAAGCAAAATTCAGGAGGTGAAAATTATGAAAAATAGTACAAAAAAATTTTTCAAATTAATTTCATGTATATTGCTTGTTTTAAATTTAGCTTCTTGCATAGATTCTAGAGAATTAAATAAATTAGGTATAGTTCTCTGTGTTGGAATTGATAAGGTAAAGGATTGTAATGACATAGAGATGAGTATTGAAACAGCAAAATTATCAAGCGGCAAAAGTAGTCCTTCAGGCGGTGGAGGTACACCTTCCTCTAGTGTATCTACTCTTATTTTAACTGAGACTGGTAATAGTCTAGGAAGAATTATAAGCACCTTTAATCGTAAATTGGATAGACAATTATTTTTTTCTCATAATCAAGTAATAGTATTTGGTGAAAGTGCTGCTAAAGATGGCATAGCAAAGTATTTAGACTTTTTTATGAGATTTAGAGAAACCCGTTTACTTGTTTGGCTTTTAATTGCTAAAGGAGATGTAAAAAATATACTAAATGTGCCGCCAAACATGGAGGATACTCAAGGAAGAAATATATCAGAATTATTAGCTGAGCAAAAAGAAGTTTCTGATATTCCAAATATTAATTTAAAAGATTTTACAGAAAGGATTATGAGTAAAACCACATCTCCTATTATACCTATAATTGAAATTTCTACAAATGGTAATAAAGCTAAACCAACTTTACGTCTTTCTAAAACTGCAGTTTTTAAAAAAGATCAAATGATTGGTTCTTTAAATAGTCAGGAGACTAGGGGACTACTTTGGGCGCTTAATAAGGTAAAAACCGGTATTGTAACTGTAAATTTACCTAACTCTAAAGGAACAATTGATATAGAAACTATAAAAGCAAAAGGAAAGATTAGTGCTAAACTTAAAGATAATAAAATAACTATGCAAATCAAAGTAAAGCAGGAAGGTAATTTACTAGAACAAAATTCATCTGAAAATTTAGCAACACCTGATACATATACAATTATTGAAAAAAAAGAAGAAGAAACTATAAAAAATCAAATAGAAACTGCTATTTTAAAATCAAAAGATTTAAATTCAGATATATTTGGCTTTGGTGATACCATCTACAGAAAATATCCTAAATACTTTAAAGAAATAGAGCCTCATTGGAATAAGACTTTTAAGGAACTTAAGGTTGACGTAGATGTTAATTGTAAATTAAGGAGAAATGGTAGAATTAGTAAGCCTATTATGTCTAAATAATAAAGTGAGGAAATATTATGGTTATTTTATTTTCGGCTGTTTGTATTGTCATAACAATATATGAAGCACCAACTCTATATAAAAATGCTTACTACAAGGATCTTATTGTTTTTTTAAGTTTAATGCTTATAGCTTTAGTTTTTGGCATACTATACTTTTTTGATTTACCAGTTCCTAATCCTTTAGCTTTAATTAACTTTTTAGTAAAAGATGTTCTACACTTAAATTACAAATAAAAGGCAGTGATACCCATGTTTAATGAAAAAAGTATGATTTCTAGTAAACAATTAATGCTTCTATTTTTTTCTCTTATTCAAGCTTCTACTTTTACAGTAGTATATATAAGTACAACTACAAAACAAGACACCTGGATAGTTTCTTTATCTGGCTTTATAATCATATTTTTTTTACTGACTATTTATGTATCATTATGTAATAGATTCCCCGGAAAAACTATAATTGAAATATTTCCTAAGCTGTATGGAAATATTTTAGGCTTCATAATTTCATTTTTGTATATATTTTATTTTTGGTTTATTATCCCTTCAAATTATAGATTTATAGCTGACTTTTTTTCAACTTATATGATGCAAAACTCTGATATTACCCCTTTTATTATTCCCACTGCGATTTTATGTATATATACCTTAAGAAAAGGAATAGAAGTACTTGTAAAAATATCCTGCATCTTTTCCATAATAACCTTATTAACAGCTTTACTTATAACTATTCTTGTTATGGATAAAATAAATTTTTCCAACTTTTTTCCAGTCTTTCAATTGAATTGGGGTCAGTTTATTCAGGGTACTAATGTTATGGTTTCTATTCCTATTGGGGAGATTGTCGTATTTCTTTTAATCTTTCCAAACCTTAATGATCAAACAAAATTAAAAAAAAGTGCTTTATTGGGCTTTAGTATAGCCTATTTATACTTTGTATTTATTTTAATAAGAAACGTACTTGTTTTAGGAAATATAGGTAATATACAAGTTCAACCCGCTTATCAAATTGCAGGACTTATAAATATTGGTGAAGCCTTGAACAGGGTTGAAATATTTACAGCTATGTTTTTATTAGCTAATCTTTTTTTGAAAATTTGTTTTTTTACCTATGCAGCAGTAGTTTCTATAGCTCAGTGTTTTAAACTAACTAGCTATAAACCTTTAGTAATTCCTATTACCATACTAAGCTCTATACTATCAATAACAATGTTTAAATCACCCTCAGAAGAATCTATGGCTGGTCTAACTACTTACCCTATATTTGCTCTTTTATTTATAGTGATAATTCCTATTATTTCTTTTATTATAGCTTCTGTAAAGAAAAATTTTAGTTCAAACTAATTTTTTAATTAAATTATAAACTAAAGGCAGTGATATATATGTTTAATGAAAAAAGTATGCTTTCTAGTAAGCAATTAATGTTTCTTTTTGTTTCTCTTATTCAAGCTTCTACCTTTAATACAGCTTTTATGATTGAATCCACAAAACAGGATATTTGGGTAGTCTCACTCTCTAGTTTTATAATTGTATTTTTTTTATTGATTATCTATATATCGCTATATAATAAATTTCCTAAAAAAACTGTAATAGAAATATTTTTCAAGCTTTATGGAAGATTTTTAGGTACCGTAATATCTTTATCATACATATTTTATTTCTGGTTTATTATTCCTTCAAACTATAGATCTGTAGGAGATTTCTTCTCAACTTACATGGGAAGAAACTCTAATATTACTCCTTTTATTATACCACTATCCATTTTATGTATATATACTTTAGGAAAAGGAATAGAAGTAATTGCAAGGATATCCTGCATTTTTTCAATATTAACCTTCTTAATGGCTTTAATTGTAACCATTTTTCTTGTAGATCAGATACATTTTTACAATATCCTCCCTGCTTTTCAGTTAAATTGGGGTCAGCTTATTCAAGGTACTAATTCTATGATTTGTACTCTTCTTGGTGAAGTTTTTGTATTTATGATGATCTTTCCAAATCTTAATGACCAAACAAAACTAAAAAAAAGTGCTTTAATGGGTTTTTCTCTAGCATATATATACCTTCTATTTATTTTAATTAGAAATACACTTGTTTTAGGGAATATAGGCCACATACAAGTTCAACCAGCCTATCAAATTGCAAGCCTCATAAATGTTGGAAATGTTTTTAGTAGGGTTGAAATACTTACAGCCATATTTTTACTAGCTACCCTTTTCTTAAAAATATGTTTTTTCACTTATGCTACCGTAATTTCCATAACTAAATGCTTTAAATTAACTAGCTATAAACCTTTAGTAATCCCTGTTACTATAATAAGCTCTATATTATCAATAACCATATTTGACTCTTCCTCGGATGAAGCAAATGTTGGTTTAAACATTTATCCCATATACGCTCTATTATTTATAGTCATAATTCCTATTATTTCTTTTATTATAGCTTCTGTAAAAAACTCTACTACCCCAAACTAACTTAATATGTTTTACATTTTTTAACACTTTCTACACATATTTATCTCATACCCTCATACCGTAAAATATGTAACAAAGGAAGTGGAGAAATCAAAGTGAAAACTTAAAAAAATTATTATGCTAAAAAATGACTGCGAAAAACAGCCCAAACAATATGAAAGTCAAGAATCCAATGCAAAATGGCAAAACACCTCCTGAAAAATGATAGTACTATTATTTTTAAAGATAAGAATCTAGAAAATATAGTGCGAAATACTATCAAAAAACCTACAGGTGATTTAAAAAACACTTTAATTAATTGCAATATAAGCTATTAGTTAAAAACTAGAGTATATTTTCAATATATGCTCTAGTCTTTTTACTTTTTTGTAACTATATTGATATTTTAACCGTCTAATTTAATGTAAACTTTATATTATATATGCGAGGTGAAAAAATGCTTGATTTAAAAAAAACAATAAAAAATGCTCAAAGTGGTGATGATTCTGCCTTCTCTACTTTAATAAAGCTTAATAAAGAAAAATTATATAAAACAGCCTATTTGTACGTAAAAAATGAAGAAGAAGCACTAGATATTTTAAGTGATACGGTTTATAAAGCCTATTTAAATATAAAAAAACTTAAAGAACCTGAATTTTTTAATACTTGGATAATGAGAATTTTAATTAATACTGCTTCGGATACTTTAAAGAAGAAAAAAAGGCTTCGTTATATTGACGATTACGAAAAATTTAAAATTGTAGATGAAAAATTTTGCTCCACTATAGCGGAAAGAGTAGATTTATATAAAGCTATAGACTGTCTTAACATAAATTACAAGAATATAATCATTTTAAAATTCTTTGAAGATATGACCATAAAGGAAATTTCAACAGTATTAAAGAGACCTGAAGGCACTATAAAGGTATATCTTTCTAGAGCCCTTAAAAAGCTAAAAATTGAATTAAAGGAGGATTTGATATGAATACTTATAAAAAAGATTTTGAAAACATACCATCTTCAAGTAAACTAGACTTCACCATTGATAATGCTATAATAAAAGCAAAGAAACATAAAAAATTAGTTCATTTAAGTAAGCTTTTATCCAGCATATCTGTCTTATTTATTTTGTTTACATTGGGAATTAATTTTAACACCTTTTTTGCCAACAGCTTAAATAACTTACCCCTATTATCCTCCTTAGAAAAAGCTCTTAATTTTCATTATGATAAAAACCTCATGACCAAAATAAAAGAAAATACCTCCCCCTCTGTTAATTTATCATCTTCAGATAAAAATATAACCTTAACTATTAATAAAACAATTGGTGATAATAAAGATGTCTTCATACTTTATACCTTAAAAAGCAATAATAAGAAACTTCTGTTATCTAATTTTACTTTAGAGGCTCCCAAAGGAAAAGTGATTTTTGATAGTAAAAACTTCAAATCTAAAATTAAACCTACTATTTTAGAAAATAATAAAGAAATTTCTTTTGTGAGTTCTGATAATGGCTATAAAGCAGTAGTAACTTCCCTAAATTATTCTAAAGCAAAAAGTGAAACCTACGGATCTATGGAATTAATTTCTTTAAACAACACTAACAAAAGAATTCCTAAAAATATAATCTTAAAGGTTTCAACTATAAAAAATAACACTAGTAGTATAGATGGTGCTTGGAATATACCCTTGACTCTACAAAAAAATAGTGAAAAGCCAAAGGAATATAATAACATTAAATTTTCTGCTAACAATACAGATTGCATCATAAATTACCTAAGAATATATCCTACACACATGGATATGAACATTAAACTAGGTATAAATAAAATCAGTAAATCACAAGCTTGGGGAATAGGAACTAATACTACAAACTATAAAACTCTACCTTTTTTTAAAGATGATATTGGCAATATATACAAGCTTTCTCCTGCAAACTTTTCTTATGATTATAAAAATAAAACAGTAACCGTCTCCTTCCAAAGCTGTTATTATAAAAAAGTCAAAAAACTATATTTCGTTATAAGTCAGCTTAATTACGAAAATATACCATATGTAAATTTTTCTCCAGTTAAAGTTTATATCAAATAAATTAAATTTTAAGAAATGTGTGTTTATTTTACTTGAAGTTTGATATAATATAAATAAGAAATACAAAAAATAACAAAAGGGTGCTGTAACACCCTTTTGTGTACAATTCAGTTGTTTAGGCAACAGATATCACTATTTAATAGTAAATAAAAAATAGTAGCAACCAATTGCGGTGGGGCTACTATTTTTTTGAGATTTTTTCTATAAGTAACACTATTAAAGTTAGCAGTGATATTAAGAACAATCCGCCTTGAAATAGCAATGCTAAAACATCATTACTCATACGCATCACCTCCCTTTAAGGGATAGGTGATACCAGTAGCCCACATTCAACTTTATACAATTGTACTAACAAATTATACCATATAAGTCATTATGATGCTATGGTTTAATTAATGAACATATTGATAGTTTAATTTGTAATATAAATATTGAAACAGTGTAATACTAACTAAATACCATATATATAACGCATAAATTCAATTGCATTCTAACTCATAAAAAATTCTGCATTTAATCTTCTTTAGCCAAAACACTTTAACTCTACAATATAAAAATTTTAGTGCGTTATATCTATCAAGGAGAAAACTATAATGTTCTATAATAATATAAATAATTCTTTTCTTAAAAAAAAGAAATTTAGTATGCTCCATAAAGGCTTTAAATTGGGTTTATTAATTAAGGGAGCTGATGGACTTTTAGAACTACTAGGCAGCATATTTTTAATATTTTTAACACCAATTAGCTTAAATAAAATAATAGCTATATTAACCCAGCATGAACTATCAGAAGATCCAAAGGACTATATTGCAAATTACGCTATAACCTTTGCAGCAAACTTTTCACTAAACGTCAAAGTCTTTGGAGTATTCTATTTAATTTTCCACGGTGTATTAAAAGTATTTTTAGTAGTAATGCTTTGGAAGAAAAAGCTTTGGGCTTATCCAATCACTATATTTTTTCTTATGCTGTTCATATTTTATCAGCTGTATAGATGTGCTATTAAATACTCTATTCCTCTAATAATTTTAAGTGCATTTGACATTATAATGATTATATTAACTTTAACAGAGTACAGAGTTATGAAGCATAATATAAATTAAAATAAAACTAACGTATATAATAGAATATATACGTTAGTTCAATTAAAGCTTTTTTACCTTTGAATGACTAGAGATTCTTTTGTTTATAAGAATACTAGGACGATCTGTTATTATACCATCTGCCTTCAACTTTATTACTCTCTGCATTCCATATTGATTATCTACCGTCCACACAAATATCTGCTTGTTTTCTCTATGAATTATATTTACTAATCCTTTTGTTGCACATGTGCTTCTAACACTATAAAAATCCACATCAAATAATGATATATCTCTTACTGGTCTACACATTATATAGCCTATCCTTATTTCAGGATCTATTCTCTTTACATTACATAAAATATTATAACTTAATGAATGTACTAAACACTTCTTTTCAAAATTATTTTGTCTTATAATTTCTACAACCTTATTTGTTAAATCTTCGGTATTTCCGTAGGGCTTAATTTCTATAATTAATTTAACTTTGTTGTTACATTTTTGTATAACATCATTTAAGGTTGGAATTCTAGTTATTTCTTTTTTATTGAAAATATTTCTAGATATATTTAATTCTTCAACTTGTCTGTAACTCAATTCATCAACTGTCTTATTTACTCCAGTTAATCTCCTTAGGCTTTTATCATGCATCAAAACCACAACGCCATCACTTGTCTCTTGAACATCAATTTCAACATAATCAACCTTATGTTTTATAGAGTCTTCAATAGCCTTAAGAGAGTTTTCAGGTTCATTAAAATAAATTCCCCTGTGTGCTATTACAGTTATATTTGTATCATTTTTATTATTATTGGTATCTGCTTTCAAATCAGTACTATTAAAAGAAAGGAATCCGCAAAAAAATATTATTATAGTCATTAATATTAACTTTTTATAAATTCTTTTTTTCATAAACTATCCCTTCACTTTTTATTTTATTTTATAAATATATTTTAACATTAGTTTGTCTATAAAGCTTCAATTAATTCAGAATAAATTTATTGTAATTTAACCATATATTAACTTCCTATGCGAATTATTAGTGTATTATAAAGATTGTTGCTAATATTGATATTCTATATATAAATTAGGAGGAAAAACTTTGTTTAAGAAAAATAAATTTATTTATGTTGGTATTATCTTATGTATACTTATTGTCATCGGGTTTGCTTATTATTTAAATACTTCTAAAAATAAAATAGTTAAATCCCACAAAAAATATTCTAAAGTAAAATTAGTAATTGATGCTGAAAACAAAAATATTTTACCAGCAAAATTTAGAACTACAAATGATACTATTAAATTGAATGATAAAAAAGAAGTAAATCTTTTAGGATTGTCTGATTTAAATGCTTCTGGTAGTGGTGCTTTTTCTAAAAATGAACTTGTTCAAATTAAAAATACCATTGGAAATAAGCCTATTATCGATGTGGATTTGCGTCAAGAATCTCATGGCTTTGTAAATGGAATTGGCATAAGTTATTATGGAAAAAAAGATGATGCTAATCTAAACCTAACAAGTGATGAGGTGATATCAGATGAAAATAATAAATTAAATACCATAGCTAAAAATAAAAAAGTGACTTTTGATAAACTTTCTAAAAAGAAATCGGTAAGTGATATTTCTGAAATTAATGATGTAAAAACAGTTCAAACTGAAAAAGAGTTAGCTAATTCTCTAGGTCTTCAATATTTAAGAATAACTGTTCCTGATCATAAAATTCCAACCAATGATCAGGTAGATTCATTTGTTAATTTCATAGAAACTCTTCCAAAGGGAACTTGGCTTCATTTTCATTGCCGCGGTGGTAAAGGTAGAACAACAACCTTTCTCTCAATGTATGATATGCTCTTAAACGCAAAGAAAGTTACCTTTAATGATATTATGAAGCGTCAAAAATTAATTGGTGGAGAAGATTTATTAAGCGGCAGTGATGCTGGTGGTAAAGCCGATGCAGAAAAAAGATCAAAGCTTTTAACATATTTTTATACCTACTGTCATGATAATACTGATAACTTTAAAACCACCTTTAGTCAATGGCTTCAAAGATATACCTCAAACTAGTTTAAACAAAAAGAGTAAGCTTTATTTTTTGCTTACTCTTTTATAATAAAATCAAGCCTTTCTAATAAATATTCCCGTAAAAATAAAATGAAAAATAAAAAATGCTATAAAAAAAATAATAGCCACTATAATTGCCGAGCTTAAGCTTTTTATGTTTCCAAATATATTCATTACTATAATAAAAACAATGGTTGAAACAAAGCTTGAAATTAGAGATAGTTTTAACTTTCTTTTCATAAGACTTCTCTCCTTAAAATATTGTATAACCTTAAGTAACCTGTTTTAATCTTAAGTACACAAATCCTATCTTTTAAAAAAATTATTCTATGTTTCTCCCATTTTCCTCTATTGTTTTCTTATACCAATGAAAGCTATCCTTCTTGTATCTTTTTAAGTCCTTTAAGTCAAATTCATCACGATTTACATATATAAAACCATATCTTTTAGTAACTCCTTGATGAGTTGAAACAAGGTCTATTGCACTCCAAGGTGAATATCCAAATACCTTGACACCATCTGTAAGTGCCTCTTTTATTTCATGTAAATGCTTTTTATAATATTCAATTCTATAAGCATCATGTACCGTACCGTCTTCTAATTTATCAAAAGCTCCAAGTCCATTTTCAGTTATTATTATAGGAAGCTGGTATCTATCATAAACTTCTCTTAAAGTTATTCTAAAACCAATGGGATCTATCTCCCAACCAAATTGTGTCTTTTCAAGATTAGGGTTCTTAGCTCCTTCAAATACCCCAGCTTCACCAAGTGCTAACTGCTGATCACCGCTTAAATCTTTTGCATTTTTATCATAGTTATTTGCTTTAACTGTAGCTGTACTGTAATAATTGAAGGCTATAAAATCCGGTTTTGCATTTTTTAAAGATTCCATGTCACCTTCTTCTATTTTAGGTACTGCATCTATTTCTTCAAAATATGACCACGCTGTAGCATTATATCTTCCAAAAACAGCCATATCAAGATAAAGCCAATTTCTTATAGCTGTAAAATTTTGTGCTGCAAGATAATCCTCTGGCTTTGAAGAAGCTGGATATACTGAAGATATATTAGGAGCAGGACCTATTTTAGAATTAGGACAAATTGTATGACATAACTCCATAGCCTTTGCTTGTGCCACTAGCATATGATGATTTTGTTGATACGCTATTTTCCACCTATTGTCATTTTCTTCTGCCGTAGTTCCTATCACTGAACCATGAAGAATCATCATATTTTGTTCGTTAATAGTTAAAAAATACTTTACCTTTGATCCATATTCCTCAAATAAAACTTTACTAAACTTTAAAAAAGCATCAATAGTAGCACGACTACTCCAACCTCCTTTTTTCTCCAATTCAAAAGGCAAATCAAAGTGATACATGGTTACTATCGGTTCTATATTATGTTTTAAGCATTCATCAATAAGCTTGTGGTAAAACTTCACACCCTCTTTATTTATTTCTCCGTCACCATCTGGAATTATTCGGGTCCATGCAATCGAAAATCTATAGGCTTTAAGACCCATTTCTGCTAAAAGAGTAATATCTTTTTCCATATGATGATAGTGATCACTGGCTACCTTAAAATCACTTGTTCCTTCTGGATAAGATGTTTTCACATCTTGCACTGACCTTCCTTTACCAGCTTCATTCCATGCGCCTTCTACCTGATATGCACTAGTTGATGCACTCCAAAGAAAATCTTTTGGAAAACCTTTTAAATTACTATGTCTCACTTACAATTCCTCCCTATCACATAATATCTAATATTACTATTTTAATTTCTTATCCATTCCTGAACTTCACTGTTTATTTTTATACCAAGTTCTTTTCTAAGCTCTTTCTTATAATGATTATAGCACTTTACAGCTTCAATTTCTTCACCACTCATTATAAATAATTTTATTAACTCCTTATTAAGATTTTCATTTAAACCATCAACCTTAAGTCCCTTTTTTAAAAGTTCAATAGCTTCTTCAAAATAGCTATTTTGTTTATATTCCATTGCCCTAAGAAAAATAAGCTTCAAATACATTGTTTCAAAATATTTATTTTTATCTTCTGCCCAATCAAAATAGTTTTCTTTAAAATACCCTTCTTCAATAATTTTTATGCTTTCACCAATTTCTTCTATACTAAATCTTTGCTTGTTTACCTTCTTTATTTTTCCAACTACATCCCAAGCATCACATTTTATTTTATTTTCATTAATTCTATAAAAGCCATTATTATAAATTAAAATATCTCTTGCACCTATTGCTAAGAGTGCCTTTTTAACGTTATATACTGTTGTATGAAGATTTACAGCTGCTTTGGTTTCGCTAAAATTTTTCCAAAGAATATATATTATTTTATCTCTATTTACAGCTCTTCCTTTTCGATCTATTAATAAAGCAAATAATTCTTCTGCCTTTTTAGTTCTCCATTTAGCACATATCCCTTCTCTATTTTTCACAGTAAATTTACCAAAACAATTAACTCTTATATCCCAAGTCCTGCTATCATTATTCTTTTCATTTTTCAGTTTAAAACCATCTATAACCTTCTGAAGATTTTCTCGTGTTACTGATTTATTTATATAAGTTATTGAAGGATCTTCTGAGTATTTAGTATAGTCTGTAAGAAAAATTATTTTTACCTTACTATTTACTTTTCGTACTTTAAATGCAAAATCCATTGTCTGTATTTCCATATTTACAAATATAACATCTACCTTTAATTTCTTAAGTATCAAAAATACTTCTTTCTCATCATTAAATCTTAATTTTAAATTAATTTCGCTGCTTTCTTTAAGTATATTATATAAATTACCTACAGCTGAAGTTTCGTCTTCAAGTATAACCGCACTAATCATTCTTAATATCCCCTTACCATTTAGATATTATTAATTATAGCAAATGTCCCAATATATAACAATTTAAAGCACTGCTTTATTATGCTCCTTACATAATAAAAAACCTGCTTTTTTCTTTCTAAAAATAAAAAGGACATTCTTTCTTCAATTATCTTCAAAAAAACTTAAAATTTAGTGTTTTTCGAGATATATAATTTAAAAAATATCCTTTATAATAAATTATTTATTTTGTTTTTTAATTTTAAGCAATAATAATATTACAGCAATAACACTTAAACTAAGTATTAATAATATAACCTTAAGCATATTTTTACTCGTACTCTTTACTGTTTTGTGAATTATCCTTAATCTTTTATTTTGTACCCTTGTTTTATGTATTACCTTTTCATAAGGTTCTATTTTTTTTGCTACTGACGGAAATGTTTTATTAGAACTTTTAATTGGCTTTTTGCTAATAAAAGAAGGCTTATATACCATTACATTCTCTACTTTAAAGGCTTTAATGGTCTCATTAGATACTTTTTTTTCAATAATATTTATGTTGCTAGTATCATTATCTATAATGATTTTTTTTCTAATAACCTCATAGCTTTCTGTAAAAATATCACTGTCCACTTGCCCTTCCTTAACTGCTACTGCTTTTATATTTGTCTTACTATTTATCTCAATTCCTTTATTGTCATCGTATTTTATACTGTTTCTATCTGGATTACTTCCGTCTAAGGTGTAGTAAATTAAAGCTCCGTCTTCCCCCCTTAAATGTACTATCGTTCCTGGTTTTACTGCTGTATTACTGTTGTCACTACTTGGAGTTAAGGTTTTACTTATGCTTTGCTCTACGATACTGCTTTCAGTGCCATATCCATAGGCTGCTGCTTTTACTGTTACCCCACTATTTATAAGGATTGGATTTCCATCGTAAAGTTTTCCGCCTGTTTCCGTTGGCTCTGTTCCGTCTATTGTGTAGTAAATTTTTACACCCTCAGTTTTACAGCTTAAGCTTATTTTGTTTTCATTGAAACTTATTATTGGCTTTTCTATTGCAACCTCATAACTTTCTGTAAAAATATCACTGTCCACTTGCCCTTCCTTAACTGCTACTGCTTTTATATTTGTCTTACTATTTATCTCAATCCCTTTACTATCATCGTATTTTATACTGTTTCTATCTGGATTACTTCCGTCTAAGGTGTAGTAAATTAAAGCTCCGTCTTCACCCCTTAAATGTACTATCGTTCCTGGTTTTACTGCTGTATTACTGTTGTCACTACTTGGAGTTAAGGTTTTACTTATGCTTTGCTCTACGATACTGCTTTCAGTGCCATATCCATAGGCTGCTGCTTTTACTGTTACCCCACTATTTATAAGGATTGGATTTCCATCGTAAAGTTTTCCGCCTGTTTCTGTTGGCTTTGTTCCGTCTATTGTGTAGTAAATTTTTACACCCTCAGTTTTGCAGCTTAAGCTTATTTTGTTTTGGCTGAAACTTATTACTGGCTTTTCTATTGCAACCTCATAACTTTCTACAAAAATATCACTGTCCACTTGCCCATCCTTAACTGCTACTGCTTTTATATTCGTTTTACTATCTATCTCAATTCCTTTATTGTCATCGTATCTTATGCTATTTTTATCTGGATTACTTCCGTCTAAGGTGTAGTAAATTAAAGCTCCGTCTTCACCCCTTAAATGTACTATCGTTCCTGGTTTTACTGATACATTAGTGTTGTCACTACTTGGAGTTAAAGTTTTACTTATACTTTGTTCTACGGTACTACTTTCAGTACCATATCCATAGGCTGCTGCTTTTACTGTTACCCCACTATTTATCTCAATTGGATTTCCATCGTAAAGTTTTCCTCCTGTTTCTGTTGGCTCTGTTCCGTCTATTGTGTAGTAAATTTTTACACCCTCAGTTTTGCAGTTTAAGCTTATTTTGTTTTCATTGAAGCTTATTATTGGACTTTTAACATCAATAGCATAAACCTTATCAAACATACTACTATTGATCCATCCCTCCTTAATAGCTACAGCTCTTAAAACAGTTCTTTTATTTATAGCAATATCTTCTCCACTATACTTAATTCCATTCAAAAGTGGTTCTTCTCCATCAATAGAATAATAAATAGTGGCCCCACTTGTACTGCAATATAAATGTATTATTGTTCCGGGTTCTATCATTAATTTATTATTATCCACATATGGAGTTGCCACTTTATCAGAAGGATTAACGGCTGCATAGCTATTAGTAGGCGTAATAAAAACATATGCAGCAAAAATAACCACTATTAAGACAAAAAAATCAAAAATTTTCTTTAGTTTCAATCTACACGCCTCTTTTCATATATCATATTTAATTTCTTTTAACATAACTTTCTATATAATTATTATACAATCCTGTGGTGAACAAAATCTGAACAATATTTCTATAATTCCCCTTACCATGCAGTTTTTCAACAAAATAAGCTTTTACTAGTTATATAAATTAAAACTTACATAACTAATAAAAGCCTATTTTATCTATAAATACAAATCACAATTTAATATTAAGTATTAGGGTTATATATTAATATTAATACTAATATTTTATATGATATAATAATATAACTTCGCAATATAACCTTATATACTATTTAAATAGCGTAATTTTCAAATGTTTTTCAAGTGTTATATTCCCCATTAATAAGAATTTAAAATTAACTCAAATTTCTTAACATAATAATGTTATAACATTATTGTGTTTTATAAAGTTCAATATTCAACACTTTCACCTACCCTAATGCTAACCTTTTAAAATATTAAAGGTATAATGTTATAACATTATATTGACAAGCTATAAACTGTCGTATAAAATAATAAATGTAAACAATATCATTTTAATTGAAAGGAGATACACTATGAACATTTACCTTTTCTGTAACGCAGGAATGTCAACCTCAGTACTTGTAAAAAAAATGCAGGAGGCTGCAGCAAAAAGAAACGTAGACGCAAATATAGCTGCCTTTTCTGTAGAAATTCTTCAAGATAAAATGGAGGAAGCTGATGTAATACTTGTAGGTCCTCAAGTTAGACACATGCTCCCAGAAATCAAAAAAACTGTTGGAGATAAATGTCCGGTAGAAGTCATTGCTATGAGAGACTATGGAATGATCAATGGTGAAAATGTATTAACTACAGCTCTAAACCTTTTACAAAAATAAAAAAACACTGAACTCCTTCTCTATCTTTATAAAAGGAATTCAGCATAAACCTAAAACTCATTTATTATTTTATACGAAAAAAACAAACATTACAACATTATTATAATATATAGTAAAACCATACGGGGGTATAAATCATGAATAGCAAATTTATTAACAAATTAGAAGGTATCATGATGCCTATTGCTAATAAAGTATCAAGTAATAAATACCTACTAGCAATGAGAGATGCTTTTTCAACTCTTCTTCCTTTTATTATAGTTGGTTCACTATTTGGAATTTTTAATTGGGTTATTCTTGATCCAAACGGAACTATAATGGGGCCTAGTGGTTTGAATTTAGGCCATAAAATAACAGGATTAAACGGAAAGGCCTATGATGCTTCAAATTTTGTTACAACCTTAACTAGTATACAATACATGTGCAATTTAGTTTTAAATGGTGCATTTAATGTTTTCTCATTACTTTTAGTTATTTCCTTTGGTTATAGACTTGGAAAAATATGGGGAAGCGATAAATTCTTATCTGCAATGTTATGTCTTGTTTCTTACTTAATACTAACTCCTCAAAGTGTTCAATCTATAATAAACAAAAAAAGCGTAACTATAGACAGCGCCTTTGCTATTAAATACTTTGGTTCTAATGCAGTTTTAACAGCAATTCTTGTAACTACCTTTGTTGCTTTTCTCTTTGCTAAACTTACTAAAAACGATAAACTAAAGATAAAAATGCCTGATGGAGTTCCACCAGCTGTTGTTCAATCTTTTGAATCACTTTTACCTACAGGAATAATTTTATTTATTGTAGCCTTAATTGCTGCTGGACTTCATTGGATAAATCAACCTGCTTTAAACGATTTAATTTATACTGCTATAGGTGCTCCTCTTATGGGCTTCTCTCAAGGTTTTGGCTTTGCTATAGCATATCAATTTTTAGTTTGGATTTTCTGGTGGTTTGGTATTCATGGACATAACGTTACTGCAGTGATTCAAAACTCAGTTTATTTTCCTGCACAACTTTCTAATCAAACCGGTGCTACACATTACATCTTTACTAATGGCTTCTTTGAAGCAGGCTTAATGCATGTAATGGGCTTAGTAATAGCAATACTTATCTTTTCAAAAAAAGAAGATTGGAAAGCAGTTGTAAAGGTTGCTGGTCCATCAATGCTTTTTAATATACAAGAACCTATGGCATTTGGTTTACCAATTGTATTGAACCCACTTATACTAGTCCCTTATATTGTAGCTCCACTCGTAAATGTAATTATAGGTGCTATCGCCATTTCCTTAGGCATTGTACCAGTATTCAGATATGTAGTACCTTGGACTATGCCTTTATTTTTCGGTGCATTGATTGGCACAGGTTCTCTAGCTGGAGGACTTCTTCAGGTAGTATGGCTTATAGTTGATACTTTAATATATGCACCATTTGTTATAGCTGCCAATAAAACAGCTAAAATTCAGGCTGAATAATTTTTCAAATCTAAAATCCCAAAACAAATTAAATCGGAGGAATCGTAATATGGATGAAAAAATAGTTAATCAATCTATGGAACTAATACTTAATGCTGGTAATGGAAAATCCCTTGCAATAGAGGCCTTTAAGGAGCTATTAACTAATGGTAATGTTGATTTAGCAAGAGAAAAATTAAAACAGGCAGGAATTGAAATAGGAAAGGCTCATGATACACAAACTAGCCTACTTCAAAAAGAAATGTCAGGAGAGAACTTTGAAAAATCCATACTTTTAATTCACGCTCAAGATCACTTTATGAATGCTTTAACCATAAGAGATATGGTTTCCTTAATGATTGATATGTATGAGAGGTTATCAAATGAAAAGTAATACTCTTTTAGTTCCAAAAGATGAGACACTTCTTTTGAAAAGAGCGCTTTCAACTATATTGGATTTATTAGTGTGGTATGTTTCTTATGTAGCTATATTGTTGATATTCTTTAGCTTAAAGTATGATCTTCCAAAATCAAAGGTAAAGCTTACAGTCTATAAAATGGAATTTGACACAATAATAAAATCTAAAGCATTTATATTAATTTTTCTAGCTTTAATTTTGTTATGGGAGATAGTAATTCCAATATTAACTGATGGTCAAAGCTATTTCAAACAAAAAATGCACCTTAAAATAGTTGGAAATACAAATTTAAACTTAATTGTTAGAGGCTTTATTAAAATATTAATACTAAATCCTTATGGTGTAATTGCTTATGTAATCTCTAGGGCAATAAATATTACAAGTACAAATATGATTTCCAATACTTTAACCTTAATTGCCTTTATATGCATAATTCTTGTAGTTATAGATAAAAGACCTATTCACGATATAATTGCAAAAACACATGTAACTTTAGAATAAATATGAGGAGTGAAATATAATGGAATATAAATTACCACAAAATTTTATACTTGGTGCAGCTACATCTGCTTGGCAAGCTGAAGGATGGACTGACAAAAACGGAAGAGATAATTTCGTAGATATGATGTATAAAGCTGCCCCAGAAAGATGGAATAATGGAATAGGTCCTACTATTGCAGACGACTTCTACAATAAATGGAGCGAGGATATTGATTTAATGAAAAAAACAGGTTTGTCAGCTATAAGAATTTCCATAGATTGGAGTAGATTTATAGATGATTATGAAAATGCTACAATTAATGAAAAAGGAGCACAATTCTACGATAATGTAATAAATAAACTTAATAATATTGGAATAATGCCAATGATATGCCTTGAACACTGGGAGCTTCCTAAGGTTCTTTATGATAAATACGGTGGCTATGATTCTCTTAAAATTGTAGATTTGTATGTAAAATATGCAAAAAAGGTTTTCGAAAGATATAACGGGAAAGTAAAATACTTTTGGACCTTTAATGAACCTATAGTAATTCCTCAACTTTGCTTTATGGATGGCTTTTGGTACCCTTATAAAACAGATACAAAGCTTGCAATGCAGTGGATATACGGAAAGGTACTTGCAAATGCTAAGGTTGTAGCTGCCTTTAAAGAAATGAATATTACAGGAAAAATAGGTATAATATTAAACCCTTCTGTTATATATTCCAGAAGTGAACTTAATGAAAATGATAAAAAAGCCAAAGAAGTAGCTGATCTTTTTTATTGGAAGAGCTTTATGGATCCATGTATAAAGGGACAATTTCCAAAAGAACTTATAGATCTTCTAAAAAAAGAAAACTGTATGTTTGAATATAAAGAAGAAGATTTAGCAATAATAAAAAATAATACAATAGATATTTTAGGATTTAACTACTATCAACCTATGAGGGTTATGGGTCAGAGATTTAAACCTGCTGAAAACATGTCTTTCCATCCAACTAAATACTTTGAGGAATATGATATGCCTGGAAAGAAGATAAATCCGTACAGAGGGTGGGAAATATACCCTAAGGCTCTTTACGATGCAGCTATGAGAATTAAAAATGAATACAATAACATCGAATGGATGGTAACCGAAAGCGGCATGGGGGTAGAAGGTGAAGAAAAATATAAAAATGAAGATGGAGTAATACAAGATGATTACAGAATAGATTTTTACAAAGAACATCTTGTTTGGCTTTTAAAAGCAATGGCTGAAGGTTCGAACTGCAAAGGCTATATGGTTTGGAATTGGCTAGATAATATTTCACCTGTAAATTCTCTAAAAAACAGGTATGGTCTAGTAGAACTTGATTTAAAAAACAATAGGAAAAGAAGAATTAAAAAATCAGGCTATTGGTTTAATAAACTTGAAAATGAAAAAACTTTCCATTATAAAACTATAGATCAGGAATATAAATAGTATATCGAGGAGTTTTTATTTTAAGAATAAAAACTCCTCTTATTGTCTCTTATAATAAACCTTTTTGCATGTTTAACGTAAACAAGTTATAATAAGTATACTAAAGTAATATAGATGGAGGTGATAACAATGAAACTTGATTTCAGTAGTGGTGCAAAACCTCTTTGGAGTCAAATGGCAAACATAATAAAAACTAGAATAGAAGATGGAGAGTATGAAATTGGCTGCACTCTTCCTTCCGAAATGAGTTTTGCAGATGAATTTAACGTTTCTAGAATAACTGTAAGACAAGCTCTTAATAGACTTATGACAGATGGGTATATACTTAGACAAAGGGGTAAGGGTACTATCGTAAAAAGAGATAGAACTGGTTTTTCTACAAGAATGCAGTCCTCTTTTAAGCAGCTCCAAGATGAATACAATAAAACCACGAAAATCCTTATAAGTGTAAACAACGTTAAAGCACCTGAGAATGTAGCAGAAGTGTTTGACATTGATACTGGTGATAATGTTATAATGTTAGAACGTTCAGTGGAATCTAAAGGCAAAGTAATAACAATATATCACAATTATATAAGTCCTAAGGTTGGAGCATCACTAAAAGATGATTTTACAGGCTCTTTCTACAAATATCTAGAAATGAAGGGCTTTTATATAACCTCCGCTAAAGAAGTAATATCAGCAAAAATATCTACAGATAAAGATAAAGAAATATTTGGTTTTAGTTCAGATAAAGCAATGCTTTTAAAGACTAAGTATGGATATTCTGATGGTGTTCCAGTAGAAATAACTTATGGAACCTATATTGCTGATGAATATAGTATAGTTATAGAGCTTGTATAATATTAATACATAGGGTTGATATTATACTTTAACCCTATGTATTAATATTAAGTTTTAATTTTTCTTATTAAAAAGGAGATATACTGCCTATGCAGTGTATCTCCTTAATTTTAAAAACTTATATTCAAATTAGTCTTGTAAAACATATGCATCTGAATTTTCTTGTTGAAGTACTTTATAGCTAATCCAACCATATCCGTTAATACCCCAGTTTGTACCCCAAGAGTTGATGAACTTAACAGCTTGTTTGCTATCATCATAACCAACTACACAAAGAGCATGTCCACCTCTGTCTTTACCTGATATTACATCAAATATAGGATTGCTTGGTGAGATATTATCAAAATCAGGATAAACATCTATTCCTATAACAACAGGATTTCCTTGAGCTAATTCATCCTTTATTTCTGTATAATCTCCACTATCAAGTTGTTGCCAATCAGTAGCTTTGTATTGAGCTGCATGTCTTTTTTGTAATGATGTTGGTTGAGTTTCCCAACCATAATCATCACCATCATATGGCATATCAGTTATTGTTGTATCTCCTTGATCTACAAGAAGGTTGAAAGCATCACTAAACTGACTTCCACCACCATCAGCTGAATCATCAGCATGTATTTGGCTGTAGATGTATGAAGGGCTGAAGAAATGGTTAAGAGTTTTTACTCCCCAATTTCTTTTTTGGTTTTCTTCATAACTCTTAGCATAAGTTGAAGCGAAAGTAACGCAGCTTCCTAATGAACCTTGATCTTTAACAGTTGGAAAATTAGCTGATAAATCAACTGATGTTGCAGCTTTTCTAACTGCGGCAAATGTTCTTGGAGCCTTCTTCATTCCTTTAATAGTTTGATGACGAGTTCTAAGACCTAATGGATGCAAAGTTTGCGCATTAACATGTGCTCCAAAAGTCACACTTGTTAATAATAATGCTCCTATAGTAAATGAGCTAACTAATGCTTTAGTAGTAATTGTTTTAAATTTCATAAAATACACCCTCTCTTTTATTTTTTTACATTTCTAGAATTGCAATACTTTTATGTAAATAAGTATACTTACAATTATAAATAAACGCAATTTCTATTTTACATAAAAAATACGGTTTTTTTACTAGTTTGCTTGTATTTTTGTGGTTTTTCTTATTAAATTAACATTTTACATTTTTTTATATTTTTTGTCTTTTCTTAACGAAACTTAAAGCGTTTACATTATTCAATCCCTTGATTTAAGCTATTTCTCATAACTCTATTCTTTTTATTTAAAATAATAACTTAAATAAAACTACTGCTAAATCAAATAAAAAAGTAAATTTAGCATTTACTTTTTTATTAAAAATATAGGACCACAAAACTATTTTATAATTTTGTAGTCCTACATATATATGTTGCAATGAAGTTTTTAATTTGTGGCTTCTAAAATATCACTTCTTAATAGGTTCAACTCTAAGATGTTTTTAAAGTCAAAAGGTATTAGAACTTTCTAAGCTTATATATCAATACATTAATTTAACCAAATTACTTCCGTCTAAATTCATTTTATACCAAACACTATTGCTATCCTCATAGTATATATAATTTTCAAATATATTTATAAATTTATTTGTTATGCTATTTGAAATTAAAAGAGAATTTGAGCCGTTTAAATCTGTTCTATAAAGCTTTGTTGCATCCTTATAGTATATAAAATTATTATAGCCAGTTACATAGTAGTCAGTAACGGTTAATATTTTAGTATCTATTAATGTGTTTAAATCAACCTTATGAAGATAATCATCATCATAGGCCTCATAATATAAACTTCCACTACTTATAAAATAGTTAGTATTCCAGGTATATCCTATTAATGTGTTATTTTGATAACTTCCATCTAAAACTAATTTATTAATAGACCAATTATTAAGATCTAAATAATAAATAGCTCCATTGTATAGATACATCTTATATATATTTCCACTCAATATTTGAACTCTATTTTGACCATTAGTATCTACCTTATAGGCTGATCTACCACTTATATAATAAACTGCTCCGTTGTAGTAATTAATACTTGTAGCATCATCAGTAGTAAGTGTTTTCATGGTACCATTTGAATCTACACTTGTAAGCTTATTATTATAGTTAGTATAAACCACATTCGAATCTGTTGAGTCATCAGCTGTTCTATAAAACTCACTATTATCAACATTAGCTTTAGGATAATTATCTGCGTCCCACTCTGCTTTATCAATGGTATGATCTGCAAGCATTTGTTTATCAGATAAATTAAAATACTTATGATTTAAATCTAAGGATGTGTTGTTTTGTGCTACAGGATCATCCCAGGTAGCATCTACTTGATAATAGTTTCCATCATCTAATTTTACAATATTCCAAGCATGATCAAGTGCGTAGTCTGTTATCATACCTGTTGGTATTCCTACTAAATTACACATAATTTTAAAAGCTTCCGCATACCCCTGACACACTGCTCTATGATTAATAAGGGCTCCATAAGCGGTATAAATATCATAAGATACGTTATTAGTTGTAAATACAGCTGTTTCATACTGAGTATTGGCAACTATATAATCATGTATAGCAAGTTCCTTTTGAACCTGTGTCATATTTGGATTAATTATACTACTTAAAATAGTATTTGCACTTTGAAGTGCCTGAGCTTCCTTCAAATTATTAGTCCCAACAGAAACTGATACCGCAGCTGTTTTGTTTCCATCTTCAGTTGTAGCTGTAATCACTGCATTTCCCACAGAAATAGCTGTAACTTTACCACTGTAATCTACAGTTGCCACATATTCATTGGAAGATGTCCATTTTATATTTTTATTTGTTGCGCTTGTAGGTAATATTGATGCTACTAAATTATCTGTATCACCTACCTTTAAACTACTTGAAGCTTTATTTAAGGTTATAGATTGTACATCTACTTTTTTTACTATCCTTATTCTTAATGCTTCAACCCTAAGTCCTTTGCCATTTGTTCCAGCTTCGGCTCCATCTTGTGTCCAAGCTTGCCAACCTACATTCTGCACATGTGCCTGATACTGTACTGTATAATCTGGCATATTTACAAGCTTAATTTCCATTGCCTCGATTCTAAGTCCTCGTCCATCTGTTCCTGCCTCAACCCCGTCAGAAACCCAAGGTTGCCAGCCTACATTCTGCACATGCGTTCTATAGGTTATTTGAGCTCCAGCTGGTGCATTTAAAAGCTTAATTTTTAAAGCTTCAACTCGAAGAGACTGTCCATCTGTTCCTACCTCGCCTCCATCTTGTACAAAATCTTGCCAACCTATATTCTGTACGTGTGCACTATAGCTTACACCCAAATCTCCAGGATCTACAGTAACAGCACATGAGGCTGTTTTATTCCCATCAATTGATGCTGCTGTAACTGTTGCAGTTCCTTGTTTAAGAGCTGTAATTTTGCCATTAGCATCAACAGCTGCTACCGTAGAATCTGAAGAAGTCCAATTTAAATTTTTATTGGTAGCATCCACTGGATTAAATACAGCACTTAACTGATCTACTTGTCCTGCTTTTAATTCATCTGAAGTCTTGTTTAAGGTTATGGACTGAACCGATGTCTTTTTAACTATTCTTATTTTCAAAGCTTCAACTCTAAGAGATTGTCCATTTGTTCCTGCTTCAGCTCCGTCTTGTACCCAAGCTTGCCAGCCTATATTTTGTACATGCGCTTGATACTGTACTATATAATCTGGCATGTTTATAAGCTTTATCTCTAAGGCTTCAATTCTAAGACCTTGTCCATCTGTTCCTGCCTCTATTCCATCTTGAGTCCAAGCCTGCCAGCCTATATTTTGTACATGCGTTCTATAGCTTATTTGCGCTCCATTTGGTGCATTATTAAGTTTAATTTTCAGTGCTTCAACTCTAAGTCCACGTCCATCTGTTCCTACCTCAGAACCATCCTGAACAGGAGCTTGCCAACCTACATTTTGAACGTGCGCTTCATAGGAAACTCCTACTTCATTTGTATCTGCTTTAAAATTATTACTTAAATAGAACATTGTAAAAATAAAGGAAAGGACAATTATTAATACTACATTTTTTCTTTTCATCTTAGTCCTCCATGAAACGTATTTCTTTTTATATCGATTTTTTTACTGGTTTACTGTACACTAGAAAGCAAAAAAAGATTGGGCTAACCCAATCTTTTTAAATATTTATACTAATTAAATTGTTTCCATCTAAATTCATTCTGAACCAACTGTTATCATCATCACGATAATATATATATCCCATATATACCTGTATCCATTGCACGATATTACTTGATATAAGTTTTAGATTTCCGCCACTTAAATCGGTTCTGTAAAGCTTATTTGAATCTTTATAGTATATATAGTCGTTATAATTAGTTATATTATAATCAGAAACCTTTAATATTTCCTTATCAGAAAGTGTACTTAAATCGATTTTATTAAGACCTAAATGGTCAGTTGTTTCATAATATAAACAACCATATTTTATAAAAAAGTTAGAATTCCAAGTGTATGCTACTATACTATCTTTATTGCTATTATTTTGCCAATCTAATTTAACTCTATGAATAGCCCAATCATTACTTCCAAGATAATAAATATCTCCGTTATATAAATACATTTTTGAAGCTTTACTTGCTATCTTAACTTTACTCTGCCCATTAGTATCTATCCTATATATACAATCGTTGCTTATATAATATAAAAGTCCATTGTCATAAATGATATTTTTTGCATCATCATTTGATATTACCTTAACATTTCCCTTTGAATCTACTCCAGAAAGATTTCCCTCATAGCTTGTATAAACCATATTATTATCAGCAGCTTCTCCTGTAATCGAATAGAATTCACTATTATCAACTGAAGCAACTGGATAAGCGTATGTGTCCCATATATTTTTATCAATAGCATGATCTGCAAACATTTGCTTATCTGATATGTTAAAATATTTATGACTTATATCAGAAACATCTTGATTAAAGTAAAGAGGATCATCCCAAGTTACATCTACTTGATAGAAATTTCCATCATTTAATTTAACAGTGTTCCACTCATGATTAATTGTATAATCAACTACTGTTCTTGTTGGAATATCTTCTAAATTGCACATTAATTTGAAAGCTTCTGCATATCCAGCACATACTGCCTTGTGATTTAAAAGAACCCCATAAGAAGTATAATCACTAGCTGGTACATCCGTAGTTCTAAATATATCCGTATCATATTGAGTATTTGCAACTATATAATCATGAATAGCAAGTTCTTTTTCAAGCTGTGTCATATTAGGTTTTATTATCTTACTTAAAACCTCCTTTGCAGTACTTAAAGTTTCATTTTCTTCATTACTACTGCCATTTACATTAATAGTGCAGGAAGCAGTTTTATTTCCATCCTCACTAGTTGCCGTAATTACTGCTGTTCCCATGGAAAGTGCTCTAATATTACCACTATCAGTTACTACTACTACATTTTCATTAGATGACATCCACTTAACATTCTTATTGGTAGCTCCTATTGGTGAAATTGAAGCCTTAACACTGTCTACATTCCCTACACTTAAATTCAAAGAGTTTTTTTCTAGTTTTATAGACTCTACAGAAACCTTTTTTACAAGCTTTATTTTTATTGCTTCAATTCTAAGACCTTCACCTTCTGTTCCTGCTATAGAGCCATCGTAAACCCAATCTTGCCAGCCTACATTTTGTACATATGCTTGATATTGAACCATATAATTAGGCATATTTAGGAGTTTCATTTCCAAAGCTTCAACTCTAAGCCCTTGTCCTTCTGTTCCTGCCTCTAAACCGTCTTGTCTCCAATCCTGCCAACCTATATTTTGTACATGCGTTCTATATGATATTTGTGCTCCATCTGGTGCATTTACAAGCTTTATTTTAAGGGCTTCGATTCTAAGATCTTGGCCTTCCGTACCTGCCTCTAACCCATCTTGAGTCCAGTTTTGCCAACCTATATTCTGTACATGTGTACTATAGGTTATTCCTAAATCTCCGGGATTCACAGTAACACTACAAGTATCATTCTTTTCTCCATCAATAGAAGAAGCTGTGATTATTGCATTTCCTACCTTTAATGCTGTAATTTTTCCACTTTCATCTACGGATACTATATTAGCATTTGAAGATGTCCATTTTAAATTTTTATTGTTAGCATCTACAGGACTAAAATTTACACTTAATAAATCCTTATCTCCAACTTTTAAAGTATCAGATGCCTTATTTAATTTTATAGCCTGCACTACTGTATTTTTAACTATCTTTATTCTCAAAGCTTCAACTCTAAGTCCTTCACCCTCTGTACCTGCCTCTAATCCATCTTGAGTCCAGTCCTGCCAGCCTATGTTCTGTACATGTGCACTATACTCAACAGAATACCCCGGCATATTTACAAGCTTTATTTCAATTGCCTCAATTCTAAGGTTTTGTCCATCTGTACCTGCCTCTAATCCGTCTTGAGTCCAAGCTTGCCAACCTATATTTTGTACATGTGCCCTATACATTACTTGCGCTCCCTCAGGTGCATTTACAAGTTTTATCTTTAAGGCTTCAACCCTAAGTGCCTGTCCATTCGTACCTGCTTCTTGCCCGTCAAATACCCACGGCTGCCAGCCTATATTTTGAACATGAGCATCATAAGAAATTCCTACTTCATTAGAATCGGCTTTTATTACAGTTTTACCTGAACAAAAAAATATAAGTATAAGTGCAAGCCCAATACTTAAAACTATGTACTTTCGTTTCATAATGAGCCCTCCCTGAAACTTTATTTATTTTTTATGGTGCTACTACATATAACGCACTAAAATTCTTACATTATAACTCAGAATGTATTAGAATTTATGCGTTATATATACAAAAAAATATGTGATTTTATTATATACGCTGCAGAAAATATTATAACTTTCTCAACTTATTATTAACCATCAAACACTCTTATCAAATTCACAATTTATTTGTATTTACCCATTTACACCGATTCTAGCGAGTTTTTTTATTATAAAACGTATTCATAATTGATTTATTGCTATTATAAACCTTTTTCACGCTTTTAAAACCATTAATACCATATATTTAAGATATCATTTTTTTTAATATTATACAATCCTAGAATATCTAAGTCTGATATAAAAAAATAGTTCATAATTCAACATAATCAATAATTCTAAGTTTTTTGACAATTTATAAAAAATGTTATTTATAGTGCATGTTACTGATAATGCTTTAATGTTTACGTTTACTTTTTTTGATTTTATCAATCTCCCTTTTATGTAATTCAACATTTTGTATAATATTTAAATTCAATATAGTATGGTATATTGGGGTTATAGTTAACCTTTAACCTTGATATGTTATACCGTAAAATTTTTCCATAAGCATAAATGATTTTTCTTCTATATAATGTAGTTATTTTTTTATGTTATATATAAATATCACTACTTAACAGGTTCTACTTTATGATATTTTAAAAATAATAAGGTATTAGAACTTTCTAGACTTATATATAATGTTGAAAAAATTTAAAATGGATAGAATTTATAAAAGGCTGCATATATATAAATATTTATATAACTCATAGCCCTAAATCTTAATATTAATATTTAGTATTAATATAAAGTGCTAAAATATAGTATTTATATTATTAAAAATGTGTTACAATTATATTTAGAAAAAACTTCTTAGTTTTAAATAAAAAGGTCGGTGATAATATGGCTACTGTAATAAGCATAATTAATGTTAAAGGTGGGGTTGGCAAAACAACTACTGCAATTAACTTAGCTGGTGAAATGGCAAAAAAGAAAAAAAAGGTCCTTTTGATAGATAACGATAGTCAAAGTAATATAACTCAAATACTGAATATAAACTGTGAATTTAATTTATATGATCTTTATACAAATAATAAAGTTGGTTTTGAAGATTGTATAGAATCTCATAATCCATATATATATGTACTTTCAAATACTATAGATAGTGCTATCCTAGAAAGTATGCTTACAAATAAAATGAATAGAGAAAGTATTCTAAAAAATAAATTTCTAAAATTTAATAACGATTTTGACTTTATTATAATAGACAACTCTCCTTTTCTAGGCATAACTGTTCAAAACAGTCTTGTAATGAGTGATTATTTTATAGAAGTAATAGACAACTCTACAAGTGCTCTTCAAGGATTAAACATGGTTAATAAAGTCGTAGAAGAAATGAACGAAAGCGGTCTTAACCCAAATCTTAAACTTTTAGGTATATTAAGAAATAGATTTGAAAGACGAACTGTTTTTAATAAACAATTTGATGAAGTAGTACAAGAAGAACTTAAAGGGAACTTATTCCAAACTATAGTTTATAGTAGTGTTAAATATAAAGAAGCAGCAGCACTCCATAGAACTATACAAGAATATGATGTTGAACGTAGTAAGGTTTATGGTGCTTTATATAAAGAAGTACTAGCTAGACTTTAGGGTTAATATTAAGTACTAAAACATAACATTAATGTTTTATATTACTTTTTTGCATTAAGTTATAGTATTAAAACTAAAATTCAACTTAACATTCAATTAGTAATATTATAACTAGTATTAATACATAGCTTTAGTATTAAGGACGAAGGTGGTATATAAAATGAAAAATAATTTTAAAGAAAGCATAAAAAATAATATCAAAACAGAGGTTTCTGAAAGTAAAGAGGATTTAAAAGAGGATTTACCTGAAGTTACAGTAGCTAAAGAGGGTAAATTTAAAATATCTAAGAAAAAAGATGAGAAATCCATAAAAAAGACTTTTAATCTTTACATGAACGAAAATTTGGTTAAAGAATTAGATCAAATATGCAAAAAAACAGGTTACAGCAGAAATGAACTCATAAATAAAATGTGTGATTTTTGTGTAAATAATATAGATTTTGAATAGATTAAAAGACTAAAACTCCGTATAGATTAGCTATATGGAGTTTTAATTTTAACTATTACTAAATGAATGCTTTAAATTACAACAACTACAGTATTGTTGTAATAATAGTATATACAACAATATAGTAAAGATAGTAGGGTTGATGTTAAGCTAGTGATTTCAATGGGTACGAGCTTTTAAATGTTACCAAATGAATGTGCTATTATTACTAAATGAATGTTAATAACTTTTCAACTATTACTAAATGAATGCGGAACTGTTACCAAATGAATGTGGAACTATTACTAAATGAATTGTTACTGTTACTTGTATATAGTAACAGTTATAGTTATAATATTAATATGCTTATTTAGCTTAGAAGGTGGTAATACGATGAAAAAAAAATTAGTAGCTATGCGTCCTGAAAAGCTCATTGAAGCTAGATATAATTTAACTTCAAAGGAAAATGATATTATAGACATGATATTAAATACAATAAAGGACGATGGGAAACATGTTTATAAAATAGATATAGAAAAATATAAGAATTTATTTGTGTCAGGTTCAACTAATGTGTATAGAGATATAAAAAAGGCTACCAAGGATTTATTTACAAAACACAATAAATTTATAATAAAAGATAAAGCGTTAGGAAAAGAATTTTATTTTACTTGGTTTAGTATGCTTAATTACAATGACAAGGATGGATCTATCTATTTTGAAATAGGAGAAACTTTAAAGGCAGCACTTCTTGAAATGAAAAAAAGAATTTATTATGAGCTTCAATACACTTTAAATTTTAGGAGTATATATTCTAAAAGGATTTACTATATGCTTAAATCCTTTTCGGATACAGGTTGGAGAATTGACAATATTGATGATTTGCAATACAAATTAAATTGTCCACCAAGTTATAAAAATTATGCTGTATTTAAAAATAAGGTTTTAGTTCAAGCACAAAAAGAAATCAATGGAAGCGACATATCCTTTGATTTTACGCCTATTAAAACAGGAAAAAAAGTTACAGGTATCAAGTTTCTAATAAAAGACACTAATACAGTTAAGGTGAAGAATGAAGTAGCATGTACTAGCGCAAAAGAAAATGATAAAGCAAAAGAAGTTCAGGAAATATTTAAAAATCATGAAATAACTAAAAAAGAAGCTGAAGGTATTTTAAAAGAAAGTGGCGGAGATCTCAATGTTATACGAAATTGTTATACATATGCTCTAAACAAGAATGTAAAAAATATAGTTGGATACATAAGAACTCTAGTAAAGGATTTCAAAGAACCAAAAGCTAATGTGGTAGTTGATAATTTTAATAATTATGGTCAAAGAAAATATGATTTTGAAAAGATTGAAAGAGGTCTTTTAGGTTGGGAAGACGACGAAGATTAAGGATATAAGTGCATCAAGTGTGTTTAAAAATTTTAAATATTACTAAATGAATGTTCAACTGTTACTAAATGAATGTTTTAATCTTATTTTGTTTTACCGTAAGAAAAAATGTCACTATATAGGGATTTAAAAAGAAATTTTGTAAAAAAAAATCAAAGTAAAGTCTATTTAAATGTTACTAAATGAATGCTGAAAAAGTTAATGACTTAAGATGATTTAAGAAAAATAAAATACATATTGTTTTTTATTTTGAATAATAGAATATATATAATTCGCTTTTTAAGCTACCTATTAGGCCCATATGCAGGTCTTTTAATGCTTTTAGTATTAGGAGTACAAATATTAATTAAAAATCAATACAGGGGCTTTTAAGTGGGTAAAGTGCATTTTGAGTAAGTTATAATGAATAATAGAATACATTTAAGGGCTGAGATCAGGTTTTTAGGTGGGTTTATACAAGAGTAATACGGATATATATAAATCCTAAGTTTAAGGGTTTACTTTGATTTTAGGATAAAAACGTTTATGGGGTACACTAATGGTGTACCCCATAAAATTTCTAAAGGCGCTGTAGTAGACACTTTTATACGAGGCTTATGTGATTTTTAGAATAGCTTTGTAGTAAACCTCCTAGTTAATTTAATGATGCTGTTTAAATAAATCTTATAACTAAGTCAACAAGGTAAATTATGTTCACTTAAAGGTATTGAGTAAAATCCATTGGTGAAAAAATATGTAGTTTTGAGTTTTATTTTAGTATACTGAAGTGTCAAATAATTGAAACAAGATTGTGTTGAGGTCTTCTATATTATAGATATAATACAAAGGGTTAGGATTATATTTAATATAAATATTAGGGTTATATATTAATTTATAATATAAGTATATAGTATTAATATATAACCCTAATGTACCTGTTTGTTTAATTTTTGTATTATGAATATATTTAGAAAGAGTATGGCAATAAACTTGCAAAACAGTTCTGCCATACTCAAAGACTATCATAGGAGGCTGATAATTTAAACTAATCTTAGCTTTAAGCTAAATCAAATAGATCAAAATTATAATCTACAGTAAACTTACCTGTGCCTACATTTTCACCTAAAATTATAGTTAAATAACTTTGTCCTTCATAATTTATTCTAGTGAGAGGTGACAGGGTAGCTGCATCAAAGAATTCTTGTTCTATAAAAAAGTCAGATATAGCAACATAAATAGATGGGTTTATAGAAAAGTTTAATTTATTATCAGGTCTTATAATAGCTGAAAAAAGAGGTTTTGAATCCTTTAGAACAACACCTTGAACTTGAGAATTGGTTGAATTGTAAATATTCATAGTATTATCTGTAGGTGCTGTTAGGCTAGAAGATTTTATATCAAGACCTTCGGCATTATCATAAATTTCATAACTATTATTATAATCAGTTTGTATTAATTTTGTTTTATAAACGGTGTTATCGTCGTCTTTTCGGCCCTGTGCTTCAATGCTTAAAGGAAGTGTAGTATAAAATTGAGCACCTGGTGCTATATGGCTATTTTCCCAAGCACCAACTTTGAAGTTTTTAACGTTTAAATTTATATCTTGTTGGTAAAGCATAAAAAACTCTGTAGTTTTAAGATTACTTATCACCCTAATATTAAGATCAGTAGCCAAGTATATCTCCTCGCTTTTCTTTTGTTTTAGGTCACAACATTAATGGCTTGCTAATGCTTGTCCCTTTATCATAATATGCATCTTAATAAAATTTGTTACAGATAAATTATTGTTATAATATTATATATTGGTACTTTATATCAATATTATATATTAATATTATTAATTGGGGTTAAATATTAACCTCTTGTATTATAAATATTAAAACTAAGTTTGCAATAAAGTTCTTACCTTTTGACTTTTAAAACAGCACTAATTAATAAGTTAGAAGTTAGTATATTTTAAAAGTCAAAAGGTATTAGAACTTTCTAAGTTTATTTTACTCTAAATAATTAATCAAAATTGTAGGATATTTCAATGCGACCATTTGAATTATTTTCATTTAAAATTATATTTACGTTTTTTTGATTTTTAAAATCTATTTTAGTAATAGGAAATAGTGAAGAAACATTAAAGAAGGTTTTATTTAGAGGAAGATCAAGTAAAGAAATATAAAGTGAAGGAAGAACTATAAAATTTAGCTTACTATTAGGACGAAGTTTAGCAGCAAAAAGCGGACGTGAATTTTTTGATATTAAAGACCATACTTTAAAATCTGTTGAATTGTACAGATCAATAGTATTATTTTTTGGAGTTTCTAAAAATGAGGACTGTATGTCAAATGCATTTTCATTCATATAAAATTCAAAGCTTTCATCGAAATTTACAGGCAGAAGCTTTGTTTTGTATATGATTTTATTTTCTTCAATTTTTCCTTGAATTTCAAAATTTGAAGGCAGCTTTGTATAGAAATGAGATCCAGGTGCGATATATGCTTGCTGCCAAGCAGCGATTTTTAAATCTTTAGTATTTAAATTTATATTTTGTTGATATAAAACAAAAAGTTTTGTGCTTTTAAGTTTACTAATTATACAGATATTAAGATCCATAAATAATACACTCCTCTAGGTATTTTGTTAAAAGCTTGTACAATTATAAATATATAATAAATGCCTTATATTAGAATATGTTATATGATATAAAAAGTTGCAAATTTCATTTTTACATTATAGGGTTAAGTGTTGATACATAATATCAGGGTTATATATTATATCTAAAACTAATTTATAACCTTAATGTTAGAATAAGACTAAAATATTTGTTATAATATTAATACTATATTTTAGCCCTATAATTATATATATATATTAAGTATTAGGTTTAAAACAAAACAAAGTGCATCTAAAAGATGCACTTTGTTTTTTCTATTGAAGTAAATCTGTAGTAGAAGTTTCTAATAAATTAGCAGATACAACTTTTTTTAAGGTACCACCGGTTGAAGTAAATATACCTTTAGAGATTATATCTGAGCTTAAGGTTTTTACTTGATCTGATGTTACACTGTCACTTATATTAGGTATATTTACACTAACATTTTTACCAGCTTCGTTTGAAAATTTTAATTTAAGTGTTTTTGCCATGTTTTATCACTCCTTTTATTTAAGCATTTAACTTAGAATTATCTACAGTATTGATAGCAGTTACAGATACAGATAGAAGTTTTGAGATTTCATTAGCAATAGAATAAAGATCATCTAAAGTTGCAGCAGTATTAATATTTTTTAAATTAATACTTTTTGTTACTTGTTTGCCCTTTGCATTTTGTGAAGCGTAGCTTAAAGAAAGTTGTCTTTTGTATATACTTGAGGTTGCAGCCATAAAACATCATCCTTTCATTTATTAATAATCAAGTTTCATCTATCTATTATTCTGTAGTAAGAAAAAGTGTACATGTAACTTAAAATTATTTAAAAGATTTTATTAGCATCTATAGTATGAATATGCAACCCTAATGTGTAATATTAGGGTTACATACTAATATAAAGGTTTGATGTATACGCATATTTACAATAGTTGACTAAATCAAGTAGTTTCAGAGAAGGGAAGTAGTATACGGTGGAAAAGCAATATAGTGAGGTATTAAAGATAAGAGAATTTAATAGATTCTATACAAATATTCTTGGACTCTTGAATCAGGGTATATTAAATACTGAGTATTCATTGACAGAAGCAAGAGTACTTATTGAAATAAGTGAAAGAAGAGAATGTACGGCTAACAATCTAATAAGGGAATTATATATTGACAAGGGATACATAAGTAGGATTTTAAAAAACTTCGAAAATAAAAATTTAATAAAAAAAGAAAAGAGTTTTGAGGATAAAAGATTTACAATTTTAAAGCTGACTCCAAATGGAAAAGAAGTTTTAGAAGAGCTTCAGAAAAAATCTAATCTGCAAATTTTTAAATTAATACAAGATTTGAGTTTTATTGAAAAAGAAAAATTAATGAAATCCATGAAAACTATAGAGAGTTTACTAAAGATAGAAGAAAAAAATGTGATTATTAGAGATTATACTTCAGAAGATTTGAATTATATAATAAAAAAGCATAAAGATATTTACAGTGAAGAGTATGGTTTTTCTAGCATATTTGGTGACTATGTTGAAAAATATATAAGAAAATTTGAAAAAGTTCATGATGAAAATAAAGAAAACATATGGATTGCAGAATGTGATGGGAAAATAGCAGGTGCTATAGCTTTAGTTAAGGGTGAAGAAAGTTTTTCGGCTCAACTTAGATGGTTTTTGGTAGATCCAAGTTTTCGTAGAAATGGAATTGGTAAGATGCTTATAAGAAAACTTTTGGATTTCAAATAAAGGAAACTAGTATAAATACAGATTGGACAACAGGTAAGGTGGTTGAGGAAAGATGGGAATTGATATTATAACCCTATGCATCAACCCTCAACCATAACCTTAATGCTAAATATTAAAACTATATATAGGGTTATAATCTAAAGCTACTCTAATTGAGCTGATTTTTTAGTTTAGTTAAGGCTCGGTTTTTTCGTCTGAGGCATGTCCGATAATTAACACCAGATTTCTGTGAATATTCTATAGAAGAGTAACCTAAAAAGTAAATGTGATCAATGATATCTTTTTCATCCTTGCTTAAATAACTTAAAGCATTTTCTAAAGTAAAGGATTTAAATGAGTTAGTAGTATCTATGAGCATATCTTGGAAGGTGCAACTTTCGTCTGAAACTTTGCAGTTTAGGCTAAGTTCTGATTGAAATTTTACCTGAGTTCTTACTTTACAATAAAGGTTGTTTTTTATAGAATTCATGGTATAGGCAGTAAAGTTATATTTTTTTATATCGCATTTTTTTATGGACAACAAAACTGTAAGTTTACATTCGGCATATAAATCATTTTTGTCAAAGTTCTTAATGTATATTTTTTTAGCAAAATTTTTTATAAAGGGATCAAAATAATCTATGACTTTATTTAAGGCTAGAGAATCGCCACAGCGAGATTTAAGAACTAAAAGCTTTAGGTTTTCATCAGATAAATAATTCATAAAAAACCTCCCTTTATATTTATTTTTTTATGCTTGAACTGTTTATGGTATTTGTGAGACTATTTATAGAAGTGGTGAGGGCTTCAATTTTGCCTTCTATTCTAACTAAAAGATAAATAGATACGGCTATGGGAAAGCCAACGTTGCCTATAAGACTTACTATATCAGAAGAGTTCATAACATCACCTCCAGAAAATATACATAGGGAAACTAAAAATAAAATAGCTTCCCTATAGTTCTATTATTCAGGAGTTTAAAAAAGTGTACCCTTAGTTTATTAAATTATATTTTTTAAAGCTGTTATAGATTCCATTATTATCATGAGTATCTGTAATGTCATCTGCAACATTTTTTAAATTCTCATTAGCATTGCCCATAGCCACACCGACTTGTACAAACTTTAACATTTCAATATCATTAGAACCATCGCCATAAGCCAGGGTATCTTCTTTATCTATATTGATATGGTTTAGTAAATTTTCAATAGCTAGGGCTTTGTGAATACCTGGAATTGATAACTCACCGCTATTTTCTCCAAAGGCTGGAACAGTGCAGTGTATTACATTGAACTTATCTTTAAATTCCTCTTTTATAACCTCAATAGATATAGAGGAATTTAAAAAGGATATTTTATTTATATCATCACGTATTAGGTTTTCGCCTTCAATTAAAGTATTTATAAAGGGAAGCATGCCTTCCTCTAACTCTTTTTTTGTTCTATCATCTAAATCTGGAGAGTTAAAAATAATACTATTTAAATGCTTTTTACAATTCTTACTTGCAAATAGTCCACCGTTTGATTCTAAATAAAAGTCAATATTATTATCATCGAAATATTTAACCAAATGCTTAACATCCTCAGGCATAACTTTTTTATGCATAAGTACTTTATTTTCAAATTCAATATATCCACCGGCAGCAGCTATAATTCCGTCAAAACCTATATCCATAATGTGATCAAATAATTCTGCTTTAGAACGGCCTGTACATAAAAACACATAGTGTCCATTTTTTCTTGCATTTTTTATAGCAAGTGAAGCTGATTTTGGTACAATTCCATTATCGTTTACGAGGGTACCATCTACATCTAAAAATATTACTTTTCTCTTCATTTGTTATTCCTCCTAGTATTTAGAGTTCTACAAGTCTGTACACATCATCAATATCATCCTGAGATATGCCTAGATATAATTTGGTTATACTTTGGTTTGAGTGATTAAAAAGCTCCATTAAAATAGGTATAGGAACGCCCTTTTTCCAGGAGTGATAGCCAAAGGTTTTTCTTAAACTATGACAACCTATTCTTTCTTTTATACCAACACTAGTACAAGAATTTTTTATTATTTTAATTGCCATAAATCTTGTAATTGGTTTATTGTGGCCTTCACGGCTTTTAAATACAAAATCGGAGCCAAGTACAGCTTTTGATTCATTCTTTAACTTTTTTAGAGCAAGCTTAGCATTATTATTTAGAAGAAATTTTTTCTCTTTTCCTGTCTTTTTTTCAACTATATAAACATGAGACTTAAAACTGTCCTCATAAAAGTCAAATACATCCTTCCAGGTTAAATTTAAAATATCTGAAATTCTAAGTGCAGTATTTAAGCCGAAAGCTACAAGAGCATAGTTTCTTATGTTTCCTGCACCTAAAAGGTAATTTTTTAAATCTCTTATTTTTTTTTCGGATCTTATAGGTTCAACTCTGTTCATTGTTATCATCCTTTTGCATAAAGATTGAGATTTTATATAAATATTATAACCTATAAAGCTTTTAGTTAAAATAAAAAAATACAGCCTGTACCTTAATAAAAATAAGGTACAGGCTGCAATTATACTAAAAATTTACCATTTAAAATATGCTTATCGTCAATTTCAATATCAAGGTCTTTAAACTTAATGGTTTTAGTTTTAGCCATAATAGCTTTATATTCATCTTTATCTTTTACTTTTTCATAGACTTCATCATCAAAGTTTTCACCGTTAGTTATAAAGTTTATCTTTCCTAAGAATATATTTAGATTTTTGTAAAAGCCTTCGTAATCATCTTCTGCTAGATTTACCTCGGCAAGATTTTTATAGCCATCAAAGTTATTTTTGTTAAGGTCTATTGCTTTAGTAGCAAATTCTTTAGCCTTTTTAATATCTCCAGTTTTCCTTCTTAAATAGGAAAGATATATATAAGTTGAAGGTTTTTCTGGCTCTGCATCTAAAGCCTTATTAAGATATTCCTCAGCTTTTTCGTAGTTTCCGAGTTTTGCGTATGTAATTCCTAGGCTCCTATAAACAGAGTTTGTACTACCTAGTTCTAAAGATTTATTAAAGGTTTCAATAGCTTTATTATAATCATTAGTTAAGTAGTAAAACCAACCTAAATTTTCATAAGTTAAATTAGAATTTGGTTGAAGTTCAACAGCTCTTAAAAAATACTTTAAAGCGCGTTCAGGTTCGTAAAGAATATGATAACTAAGAGCAAAACTATAAATATCATTTATTGTTTTAGGTCGTAATCTTAGAGATATTAATAAATCTTCTAGAGAAAGCTTAAATTCTCTTGAGTAGAAATAAATTCTTTCACGAGTAAGATATGCATTTGCCTTAACGTTTTTCACAGGACTTTTAACTAGCTTTGCTAGAATGGCTAAAGCTTCATCCTTTTTACCTTTATTAAAATAGGCTACAGCTTTATTAAGAGATTTTATTTGAAAATACGTTAGGATGATAAAGATTGGTAGTATTATACATATGGCAATTGGTATAATATACATAAAAATATTAGCTAAATTCATATTTTGTTTCAACTCTTTTCTTTTAATAATTCACGTAAACAAATAATACCACATATAGAGAAATTTATCGAGTGAAATATAAAATCTTTTTTATAGGACAAAAATAAAAAAATGAGTGAATAAATCACCCATTTTTTCTTAATCCTCACTTTTGGTAAACTTTCCGGTGAGGTTAACACCAATACCACCGTAATTTTGTATTTCACTATTTGCAGTTACAATTACAGTACTGCCTTCTATATTAAAAGTCATTTTTAAAAGCTTATCATTACTTATGTACTCAGCCTTTTTCTTTGAAGCATCAGTAAATAAGGCTTTTCCGGAAACGCTTCCTATATTAATACCTACGTTTGAAGAGTGCCTTGAGTCTATTGCAAATTGAAAACCCTTAAGATCTCTATTAAAAATAACTAGATTTGCGGCTTCAGCTTCACCATTTACTACATTTTTATAGTAACCTTGAATTGAAGTGTTATGTCTAATAGGTTTTCCATTGGTTAAAGAAAAGGAATATTCCTTGACCTTAAAGGGATAAATTTTTGAAGATTTTGCAGAAATCCATCCTCCAGATATTTTGTTGTTGTAGGCAAAACCTTTGAAATATGCGTTTATGTTTTCGTCTTTATCGTATTCTATTAGTTCAAAAAGCCCACCTTTATATAAGGTTCCAATTATATTTATATCCTGTTTTACTTTATCATAAGAGTAAGTACCACTAAAAGAAGCTAGCTTCTCTATGCCTGTTGAAGAATACTTAGAATGATCCACTGCAATTATTGTGTCTCCATATTTGTCGGCATTTTTATCATAATCAGGGAAGGAAACTTTATCATCTCTTTTTAGCTTCATATGAATATTGGAGTCATTAACTGAACCTTCTAAGTTTATTTCATAATCATTTTTTAAAGAATCCACAAGAGTTTTAGCTGCTAGTCCTATGGGTTTTGATTTACAGGCTTTTGCATTGTTATGTACTGAAGTTTTAAGACTACAACCGTATGAGACAGTACTTATTAGTATTAAAAAGCCTGCCATTAATTTTTTATACATTATAAACTACCTACCTTATTTAGATTTTGAACTTTGTATTATATCTTACTATATATAACGCACTAAAATTCTTACATTGTGAATTATAAAATATTCCTGCTAAATAAGTTCCACCACAGAATTTTTTATGAGTCAGAATGTAATAGAATTTATGCGTTATATAGAATATTATTTGAAATAGAAATAATATTTATACTTTTACAAAAAACATATATAAATAGGAAGAAACTCCGTTATATTAAAAAAATAAGGCTAAATTGCAGCCTTATTTCTAATTTTTGTTATTAATTTATACAGCCAATAGATAATTAGGATGGTTATTATTATATAAGGGTTTATAGAAAATACAATATAGCGTTTTAGGCTATATTGTAAAAAGCCTAGGGCGAATATAAATATATATAGTACAATGAAAAGTAAAACATAAGATTTTTTAGAAGGTGTTTTGAAGCTAGTTTTTCCAATATATTTTAAAATTACAAAACATGAAATAAGAATTAAAGTAGCATTTAGAAAAAATGAAATTCCTAGATCATAACTAATTATCTTTTTATATTTTATTAATTTTGGTAAGTAGTCGAATGCAAAGTTTATGGTTAAAAGTATGAATAAACCATTCATAACTATATATAAAACATCTTTTAGGTTTTCTACATGGAATCTGTTATCTAGAGCAGCAGCTATAATTGAATCACAGTAAGCTTTATAATCCGAACCTATAATGTCGTCAATAGATTTTCCTTCTTTTTCATATCTTAAAAACATTTCAAGGAGATCAGATATGATTTCTTCTATTTTTGTTGAGGGAAGAGAACTAACTCGAATATAACATACAATGTCTCCGTAAATTTTATTATTATATTCATTTAATTTTTTACTGTTTTGATAATTTTCTCGTATCATCTTATCTACTTCATTCATTTTTAAACACCTCATAATCTGAAAATATTTTATCTATGCTATCCTTAAGGTTTAACCAATTTTCATAAAAATCTTTTAGTTCGGTTTTTCCTTTAGGGGATAAGGTATAGTATTTTCTTTTAGGACCATAGGGAGATTGCTTTTTTACAGAATTCAAAAGTTCTGATTTTTCAAGTCTTAAAAGAAGTGGATAAATAGTTCCTTCACTTACATCAGTTAGTCCAAAATTTTTTAATTTTTCAGTAATTTCATAGCCATAAACTTCTTCGTTATCATTAATTATTTTTAAAATGCAGCCTTCTAAAGTACCTTTTAAAAATTGGGATTTATCGTTCAATATAATCACCTCGCTATTATGTTATACAAGTTAGCTTGACTATATTGTATAACATAATAGCGAGCTTGTAAATACTTAAATAATTGTAAGTAAAATTTTCAATATAAAATAAATTAATAATATTTTTAATAATCATAAATATAAGAAAACTTTAATTTTAATTTGTATACATTTTTTACAGTTTATTCAATAAAACATAAGCTTTGAAATAAATTCAACTAAAAAGCTATATTTAAATATTATGTGTAATTAAAAAAATGAAAACATAGCAGTTCGGATATAAAAATAGAGCTAAGCCCTTATTTTATGGGAAATGAGCTCATTTTAGTGAGTTACACAAAATGTAGATTGTGTGTAACTCATTAATTATACTTTTTTATTTGGGTATTTTAGGGTATAATAGTATAAAAATAAATTTGTTTAAAATTATTCAAATAAATTAGGTAATTTTAACGGGGAAGTTATATATGAAAGTAAAATCAAAATTATGGAAGCAAATTATTAAGAGTGAACTAGTAAGTATAATTTTTGCTATTGTAAGTAGGTTATATATAGCATTAATTTTAAATTATGTTTATTTAACAGGTAATTACAAAACAGTAGCTATAACTATTACTGTTTTTGCAGTTTTTTGTATAATAACAAGTATTATGTTTTTAAGTGAACATATGATTAATATTGTTATTATAGCTTTATCATATTTTATTTATTGTAAGATATTCCTATCTATAATATTAGTTCATAGAGGAAGCTCCAATGATTATGGTTTTGGAATTTTAGGATTAACCTTAGAAGTATTTTTAGGAGGGTTTAATTATATTATTGTAGTAGTAGCTAGTGTGATTGCTGTTGGAGTTCACAAGATTAAAAGTTTTGACTTAGAGAAAAGAGACTATTAGAAATAGCTTATTCATATAATTTTTACGCGATTATATGAATAAGCTATTTTTTACATGGAGTGAGTTTTTTTGTATGCCCAATATTTATTTATAACATAGTTTAAGGGTATAGTAATAATCAAGTTAATAATTGGACCAATATATTGTGATATATGTAGAACGTTAACCCATAATATTAGTAAAGCTCCATTCAATAATATACCTGTAGAAGCATAAGCAATAAATGTTTTAATAAATGTTTTTAAGGTATTTCTATTTTCATCTTTCTCTAAGGTAAAAACATATTTGTTATTCCAGTAATATGAATTCAATACACCAACAATAAAACCAATTAAATTTGCTATTTGAGAAACAAGTAATTTACTAAACTCATTTGTTATATTTGACAAATGAGGAGCAAGGTAGAGATTACATAAAAATATAACTAAATAAGTTACAAGTGTAGAAATGACAGTGTTTGAAAACCCTACTAATCCGAATTTTAAAAATTGGTAAGAGTTTTTTATATTAAATTTTATATTCAATTAAATATTCCCCTTTGTATAAGTTTATTGTATTGCTAATTGGATATTTTAAATATAATTGTAATTATATAATATCATATATTATTTAGCAAATAAGTGATTTACAGCATGGAATTTCTTCAAGCTGCAATATTAAATTCTTTCTTATAGGTAAATTTAAATGTAGAAATACCAGCTAGTGTCATAATAATTCCAGAGAAAAAAACTATAGAACTAACCATAATATGAGAGCATAGGAGACCACCAAAAAAGTAGCCTAGGAGTATGGTGAAGGAGGCTAGCATACTAAATATACTGCTTATTCTACCCATAAACTCATTTGGAACGATTAATTGCATTATTAAACTTAAATTTATATTAGTCATAGAGGTGGAAAAGCCTAGCATAAATAGGGATATAAAAGCAAAGATTAGACTTTTACTTAAACCTAAGGTTATAACAAAAATTCCTTCAAGAGATACCCATAGGGTAAGTTTTAAGTAGACATTGTCTTTTTTATTCATAAAAGGAAATATAATTGAAGCTAGTATAGCACCAACAGCTGGAAGAGCCATAAGCAGTCCATATCCAGAGCTTCCCATATTAAATATTTTTGAAGAATATATTGGAATATATATATCTAAGGGAGCAGAAAAGAAGTTGTCTATACAGCCAGCTATAAGCATAAAGTAAAAAACAATTTTGATTTTTTTACAATATTGAAAGCCTTCTTTTACTTTTATTAATAAATTAAGCTTTTCTTGTAAGGTATTTTTATTAATAATTGAGGGCAGAAGTATAAAGCTTTCACATAGGGCAGAAAAGAGAAAGGAAAGACTGTTCATTATAAATAAAGGTTTTACTCCTAGTAAAGCTATTAAAACTCCTGCAAAGGCTGGATCTATTATACCATAAAGAGAAGTTGTCACCCTATTCATAGAGTTTGCTAAGGGTAAGTCTTTTTTTTCTACAAAAGTTGGAATTAAGGATATCATTGAAGGTGAGAAAAAAGCACCTACGGAGGATACCAAAAAAGAGACAGCATAAATAGTATATATGTTAAGCTTAGAGTTTAGTGAGGTTATAAAAATTATAAATATAAGTACCGCACTTAGTATATTGCACCTTTCGATAGTAATCTAACCTTAATTCAAATTCGATATACATCGAACCAACATGGTAAAAAAATTACCGAGGAATGCTTTATTTAAGCATTTTATCCACGGCATCACATACTATTTTTTTCATGTTCTCACTATTGAAGTTGTAATAAATTTTATTATCTACTTTGTTTTCTGTTATAAAATTGTTATAAATTAAAGAATTTAAATGATAGGATATGGTTGAATTAGAGAGCTTTAGGTTTTGGGCTATTTCTTTACCATAAAGGGGTTTTTCATTTAGTAGTTTCAATATGTTTAATCTTGTTTCGTCACCAATGGCCTTTAATATTTTTAAAAGAGAAGCTAGTGCTTCAGAATCCTTTAAGTTAAGTTCCTTAAATCTATAACCTATTAAATAGTACTCAGCATCTGTAAAAAGACTGGAACGTAAATAAGCGAATTCATAGAAATAAGAAGCTGAAACGTATATTTCTGAGGTTGAATCATAATTTCTTCTAGTTAAGGCTTCCATATATTCCTTTGTGTTTATTTCAATATCGTGAATTAATTCTTCTTCATAGTTTAAGACTTTTTTGTTTATCTCAGGTAGAATTTTTATGTACATGTTCTTATAATACCACTCTAAAAGATTTACGAGATCATTTTTCATTTTATAAGGATCAATAAAAAATTGAAGTAGCTCCCACTTTTTATCACTATCAATGCATATGTTATTATTTATAAAATCAATTGCTTTTTTTTCATCCTTCAAAAGAGTTTTTACTAAGGAATTCATTTCTGATATATTCATTCCATCTAAATTAAAGCCTGAGCTTAAGAAGCTTGATAAAATTCTACTGACCTCAAGTTTTTTTATATGTACTAAAAAGGCTTCTATATCAGAAAGCTTAGTTTTTACAATTTCTGTAACAAGGCACATCCCGTAAAAGGTTTCTTTATTAAAAAAGGTATTAATTTGTTTATTAATTTCCTCTGGAAGCTCTTCCTTTGATTTATATATCCAATCTAATATGTCTGTATTAAATTCTCTCTTCTCATCACTGCTAGTAAAAAAATCTTTATCACAGTTAAGTCTGAAAAGACTTCCTAAAAAGTCTAAAGCTTCAGAATGTATAAGCTCTATGTTATCTATAATTTTAATAATTATCACCTCTTTAACCTTATTATAGTTTGATATCTATCGAATGTCAAATATTTAAAAAAAAACAAATAAATAAATATATAGAATGTTTAATGTAAAAAATATTCACATTAATAATTACAATAAAATACATAAGGGTACTAACCTGGTATATTATAAATAAATATGATTTTATTAAAAAAAATGTTTTATTTTCTTGAATTTTGGTATATAATAAAAATGTAAAGGTTTTAAAGCTGACTTTTAAAGAGAGGTTATACTGGAAGTTTTTAATGTGAGTATTTATACATAAAAGAATTAACTTTCCGGTAAATGGTCGATAATATAACTTGTAAAATGCACTTGTTTTTATGCAAGTGCATTTTGTAGTTTATAATAAATTTGCATTATAAGATTTTATTTTTATAAAAATTTGATTGTATAATTTGGGTATATATAGTAATATATATGGAAAAAGATTGATTATTTGGGATTAAAACATATTAAAGACTAAGAGGAGGAGATAAAGGTGGAAATGCCTAAACAAAATATTACAATAAAAGATATAATTAAGTCTTTTAAGTATTGGCCAAGGCTTCTAAGCCTTCTTTGGGGTGTAAGTAAAAGTAATCTTATAATTATAATAGTGTTAACTCTAATAAATGGTCTTACACCTACACTTTCGTTATTGGCGTCACAGCATCTTATAAATGAAGTACAAATTCATATGAATAAATATTTTGCTGCGGTACTTACCGCATTTATTGTATTCATTATAATTTCTTTAGTAACAGATTTTTTTGGTGGCATTGTAGTGTATTTTCAAACAGTTTATCAAAAGGTGCTTATATATAAGCTAAATGTAACACTTATGGAAAAGGCAAACAGTTTAAGTTTAAGTGATTTTGAAAACTCAGAAATCTACGATAAGCTTTCTAGGGCTAAAAATCAAGTATCCTATAGACCTTATCAGATTTTAAACTCTATATTAACAGTAATGAGTTCTATAGTTACTTTAGTATCATCTATGTTAGTAGTTCTTGCCTGGAAACCGTGGATAATAATAGTTCTTATAATTTTCCCTGTAATATCATCTATATATACCTTAAAGGTTGGACAATTAGAATTTATGATTCAGTGGAAGAGAGCACCAAAGGAAAGAAGAGCCTGGTATTTATCTTACTTATTAACTAATGACCAATCCTTTAAGGAAATAAAACTGTACGGTATTGGAAACCACATCTTAAAAAAATACAAGGATTTAAATAAAGAATTTTATGATCAGGATAAATATGTAGCTAAAAAGAGAACTGGAATGATATTCTTCTCTAATTTTATGGAGCAAGTATCAGGAGATATAACCTTATTTTTTATAATTTGGTCTGCTTTCATGGGAAAAATTTTAATGGGTAGTACAGTAGGACTTATAAGGGCTGTATCTTTAGTGCAAAGCAACGTAAAAACCTTTATTAGTACTTTCTTTGATATGTATGAAAATAACCTTTTTATTGAGCAGCTATTTGAATTTTTAGATGTGCCTGCTTCAAAGCTTGATATGATAACTGATGGTGGTATAACTGTTGAAAATATAGAAACTGTAGAGTTTAAAAATATCTATTTTAAATATCCTAGCCAAACTACAGAAACACTAAAAAACATAAATTTAAAAATAAATGCTGGTGAAAATATAGCCTTAGTTGGTAAAAATGGTTCAGGTAAAACCACGTTAATAAAGCTTTTATGTGGTCTTTATGAAATAACTTCAGGAGATATTTTAATAAATGGTATTTCCATAAAGGACATAAATATTATAAAGCTTAGAGAAAAAATAGCTACAGTATTTCAAGATTTCTTAAGATATGAAATGACGGTTAGGGACAATATAGGGCTTGGAAATTTAGAATTAATTAATGAAGACGATAAGCTTAAAAAGGTGGCACTGGATGCAGGCATATATGATGCTATTGAAAAAATGCCTAAGAAATTTGATACTCAGCTTGGAATGTGGTTTAAAGAAGGGACACAATTTTCTGGAGGGCAATGGCAAAAGATAGCACTGGCAAGGGCGTTTATAAGAAAGGCAGAGCTAATAATATTGGACGAGCCTAGTTCTGCTTTAGATCCACTGTCAGAAAGAGAAATGTTTGATAAATTCCTTCAGTTAACTGATAGAAAAATTGGCTTATTTATAACACATAGATTTATAAATGCTAAATATGCTACAAGAATAGTTGTTCTTGATAAGGGTGAAATAGTTGAAGAAGGAACCCATGAAGAACTTATGAAAATTGGTGGACAATATAAAAGCTTATATGATGTTCAATATAATATATATGAAAATCAAAAAGTTGATATAAGTTAGAGAAAAGCAGCTAAGAAGCAAGATTACTTCTTAGCTGCTATATTATATATGCCGTAAGTAGCTAAATAGTCAAAGATTTGGCTGTAAAGTTCTTTTGCTACAGGGGCAGCAACAGTTGACGCATAGTAATTTGTAGCCGCATCAGGTTCATCAACAGAAACCAAAAGGGTTATTTTAGGTTTATCCTTAGGTGCCATGCCAGCAAAGGAGGCTATATACTTTCCTGGTTCGTAGCCCCCACCCTTTGAGCTTGCCTTTTCAGCGGTTCCGGTTTTTCCAGCTATATCGTAGGAGGGTATATATGCCTTATGTCCTACACCAGCTTGATCGCTAACTACATGAATCAGGTAATCACGTAAATTCTTTGCTACAGCTTCATCTAATATTTTCTTTTTTCCATAGTCAGAGTACTCTTCATCAACTATCCTATTGTTTTTATCATCATTATGAACTATTTCCTTCATAACATGAGGTTTTATCCAGTTACCGCCGTTTGCTATGGCATTAAAGGCAGCTAAGTAGCCTACAGAAGTAACAGAAATACCTTGTCCAAAAGAGTTTATTGCAAGATCTACAGGGCTAGTTTCTGATGGAGGTCTAACTGTTCCAGTTGCCTCATCAGGTAAGTCTACTCCGGTTTTTTCGCCAAGACCAAACAGCTTTTCATATTTATATAATCTCTCCTTGCCAAGTAAATTTGTGCCTAATTCCATAAAGCCTACATTACAGGAGTTCTTAAGAATATCAACAAAATGTTCTTTACCATGTCCTTCAGGCTCCCAGCAGTGAATGGTGGTTTTATTAATCTTTAAGCTTCCATCACAGGTAAAGACGGTATTATCATTGACTACTTTTTCAGCTAAAGCAGCATAGGAGGTGATTACCTTAAATATGGAACCAGGCTCAAAGGCATTTTCAACTGCGGTATTTCTTAAATTTGAGGTGTCCTCCTCTTTGGGGTTATTTGGATCAAAATCAGGTTCTGATACCATAGCTAGAATTTCACCATTATTTGGGTTCATGACCGTAATGGTTACAGATTTAGCTTTGTTATCAGATAAGGCTTTTTTAGCAGCCTTTTCAGCAATTAATTGTATATTTTTATCAATAGTAAGAACTATATCATGTCCGCTTTTAGGTGCTGAGTACTCAGAATTTCCATAAGGAAGCTGATTTCTCATAACATCTGTTTCAATGGTTTTATGACCGGGAGTACCCTTTAATATTTTATTGTAGGATAGTTCTACTCCAGAAGCTCCAAAGCCGTTAGAATCAACATAGCCAAGAACACTAGAGAGAAAATTATTATTTGGATATTCACGAAGGAAGTCATCTGAATAAATGAAACCAGTTAATTTTAAGGCTTTTACTCCATCCACTTTTTCTTTACTAAGATGACGAGCTAAGGTTATAAATCTCAAAGGCACTCCATTTGAAGTTTTAGACAAACTAGAATAAATGTCATCGGAGGAAGTACCTAAAACATCAGACAGTTTAGAGGAAAGTTTTTTTAGTGTCATTTTTTTAGTCTTTAAACAGGATAGCAAAGTATTCATATCTACATCTATTTTATAATCACTTAAGCTAACAGCGAGAATATCTCCATTGCAGTCAAAGATGCGTCCTCTTTTTGGGGTAATTGTCACTTCATTTTTCCATTGATTTATAGAATAAGCTTTAAAATTATTGGATTTATCTAGCATTATATATATAAGTCTAAATATTATAAGTAAAAAAACTGAAATCAAAAGAAAAAAAACAAAAAACAGCTTTTTACCAAATTCTAATTTTCTATTTATAGTTGAATGCTTCAAATTAACACCCTACTTTCTGTAAAAATATTCCAAATACAATAATACCACATATTTTACCATTTTTACAAAGTCATTTAAAGCATACTTTCTAACTTAATTATAAAAATGTGGTGTTATATGGTAAAATGCATGTTATAATTATATTAAGTAAATTTTTTGAAGCAAGGAGGAGAATATGGAAACTTATGAGATAGTATCTGTAGGAGAAAAACTTAAAAGGCTTAGAAAAAAGTACAAGGTAAAGCAAGAGGCTTTGGCAGGAGATGAAATCACTAGGAATCTCATAAGCCAAATAGAGCATAACAAGGTAAGGCTTACTGAGAATTCTGCAAGGATAATGCTTCAAAATCTGAAACAAATCTGTAATAAAAGAAATATAGAGGTTTGTGAAGATATAGATTACTTAATGGAAGATGAGAAAGCTCAAGCAGTTAAGATAGTGGACAAATATATAGATGAGCTTAAAAAGCTAAGTACATATAAGGGTGATAACTTTTTAAGTAAACTAGCTCAGACAGAAGAGTTTTTGGCTGACTTACAGCTTAAATATAAAAAGATAGAGGTTTTTAATTTAGCAGGAGATTATTTTTTAAGTAATAGTGATTTTTATAAGAGTGCACTATATTATGAAAAGGCAAGAGCACTTATGGAAGTTGATGCTGATAAGGATGCTATGATTTTGGTGCTTAGGAAGTTGTCAAAAGTGTATCCATATATAGGGCAGTATGAAAAAACTGTAGCTGTAAGCGAGTATGCATTAGAAAATTTCAAAGATATGGATGAAAAATATTATTGCATTTTTATTTATAATAGTGTACTTGGATATTTGAGACTAGAAAAGTATGAGAAGGCCTTAGATAAAATACATATTCTTGAAAAAATAATTAAAATCACAGATGTAGAGAGGTATAGCGATATATTGATACATAAAACATATTGCCTAAGTTATCTTAACAGATATGATGAAACGTTGGAAACCTGTTATAAGATATTAGATATGTTACAAGATAAGGATGGAATGAGATACATAGTGGCAATGGTTAATGTATGTGGAGTCTATGATAAGTTAAAAGATTATGCTTCAGCAAGAAAGGTAATGAAAATTATATTCGATAAACTGAAAAAGTTTAATGATAATGATTTTTATGTAGCTGAAGTATATTTTGAGATGGGGAAAATATTGCATAGAAGTCTGAAAGAATTTAATAAGGCAAAGGAATGTTATATAAAAGCTTTAAATGCTTGTGAAAAGAAACCAGATTATTACTTAACAAAAGAAATAGCTACTAGATTAATCGAGCTTTATACAGAGCTTGAAAATCCTGAAGATAGGAAAGAAGTAAAGGAAAAAATCTTAGAATTAGAATCCAAGAATAGAAAAACTGATACAAAGATATGGTAAATAACAACATAATTCTATTCATTTTGAAAGTAAATTGATGTAAAAGTTACTTAATAAAAATAATAATTAGATATAATATAAAAATTAATTTTTTTGGAAGAATATAATGAAATATAAAAAAATGTATGATATACTTTAAATAGTCAATTAATTACAGTTAGGAGAATCTATATGGACACTTATGAGATAATGTCTATCGGAGACAAACTTAAGAACTTAAGAAAAAAATATAATCTAAGTCAAGATGATTTAGCAGGAAATCAAATAACAAGAAACCTCATAAGTCAGATAGAGCACAACAAAGCAAATCTCACTAGAAGTTCAGCTAAGATAATGCTTACAAATTTAAAGAAGATTTGTGATAAAAAAAATACTGAAGTTGAGGAAAACATAGATTATTTATTAGAAGATGAGAGATCACAGGCAAATAAGGTTCTCGATAAATACATTAGAGAGCTTAAAGATTTAACTGTGTATAGGGATGGTGCTTTTCTTAGCAAATTATCTGAAATTGAAGAATTTTTAGCAAAATGGGACATAAAAGACAAGAAGATAACTATTTTTGAAATGGCAGGAGATTACTATTCCAATATAAGAGATTTTTATAATAGCTCAATGTATTATGAAAAAGCGAAGGCTATTATGGATGGGGATATTCATAATGAGGACATGCTTTCCGTGCTGAGAAAATTATCCATGATTTATTATTATATGGGGAAGTATGAGGAGGATATAAAGTGTTGCGATTTTGCCATAAATCATTTTGATGATATGAGTGAAGAATATTATTGTATATTTATATATAATAGATCATCATGTTACATGAATTTAAAACAGCATGATGTAGCTTTAGAGGGTTTTAAAGAAATTAAACCAATAACGAAAAAGATGGGTATGGACAAGTATTATGATGTATGCATTCAAATTGCAACTTGTTTAGCAGAGCTTGGAGAGTATGATGAAAGCTTAATAGTTTACAATAAAATACTAGATTATGTAGGCGAGAAAAAGTATGAAAAGCATATAATGGTGTTTATAAATGTAGTAGAGATTTATATGGTACTTGGAAATGATGAGAAGATAAAAGAGAATTTAAATTTAATTTTTGAAACCAAGAAACATTTAAATGAAAATTTTGTTTATTTACCTGAGACTTATTTTCAAATCGGAAAAATAGGTAAGAATTTAAAAGATTTAAAATTAGCGGAAGAATATTATGAACAAGCATTAACTTATGCTAAAAAGAATATGAGATATTATGTAGAAGCTGATATTTTATGTGAATTAGTTGATTTATATATTGATAAAAATAGTAAAGAAAAAATATTGGATGTAATGAATGAATTTTTCATCCTAACAGGCAAGGAAGGTAAAATAAGTACAAAGGTTATGTATAAATTAATAGACTTTTATCTAAGTATAAAAGATATAAATTCGCTTAAAGATATATTAAGTTTCAGTAAAAAATTCATATAAGAAGGGATTTGGTAATATGTTCTTTAAAAATCACAAAAAATTAGTAGTAGTTATAGCGGTATGTATTCTATTTTTAGGGTTTATAGGAGTATTTAATAATCATCTACTATCGTTTTTTCCAAATGTTTCATGGTAATTGGTAACGTTATCTTAAAAAATTAACAAAAATACATATGAGAAATTATTAAATTAGAAAAGAAGAGACTACGGTTTCTTCTTTTTTGTGTTTAATATCGTTTGTATACTAAAAGAATATGAAAAACCAGATAAACTAAAAAAGCCTGTATATGTTGTATTAAGCCATATATAGGCTTTTAAAATAATCATCAAAAAAATAATCATATAGTATGCTAATTGAAAAATAACGCAACAAGGATACGTTTAGTGGTGTTATTTTTCAATCTATTAAAATTCTCCAACCTCATGCAAAAATCTATAGAAGAAAGCAGCAACATAGCCTTCAGCATATTTAACAGTTACATTAGCAACGGAATCCCAAGAATCTGAGCTACTTTTTACTTGATCCTTAAAGGAATAAGAGTATTTAGCACAGTCATTTAATATATCATTGCAGTAACTATTAAAGTCTTCTGAATAATAATTGTTATATTTATCTGTAGTATTTATAGCATAGTCAGCTTGATGATCTTGAACAAATTGCTCATATTGAGAATGAGTAGTTAGTACAGCTATCATATTTGCAGAATGGTAAGGCACATTTACATCCTCTAAGAAATGACAAGCTCGTCCTAATTCCTGCATAGAATAAGTTCTATCCGTTTTGTAGCTGGCTACAGCATTACAAGCGTGCTCTTCAAATTTTGTAAGAGCTGTTATTTTAGATGCGGGAAGAATAGAAGGAAGATAATTTTTATTTGTGTAGGGATCGTAGAAATGATATGCGAAAGCCCATTGATTTTCATCTTTATCAGGTTGATCACAGTACTGTTTTACTATGGGCTCATAGTTTGTAATAAGCTTTTCTAAATTTGCTCCTTTGTCGTTTCCAAGTATGGCCATAGCATGTCCTGTTATAAATTCATGAGTTCCCTTTGCACCATCGCTTGTGAAGCCATAGGTACGACTTGGAGTAATAGTTTTAGGTGTTTCGGCAAAGGCTGTAAAGGAAAAAGTAATAGTTAATGCTGAGGCTAATAAAGCCGTGGTAACTTTTTTAAATACATTTTTCATAATAACCTCCTAAAAAATTAAAATATGTTAAATTATACTATTTTTATAATATGTATAGTATAAATTATCTATTTTTGTATGTCAATGCTTAACTTTTTTGAATATATTATGTTTAGGTTAAAAAATAAACAGAAAATTAACTTTACAAATGATTTATAAGTTTAAATTTATATAAAAAGGAAATAATAGAAATATAATATGGAACTAAGGAAGTGCATCACATGGAGCATTACATGATTATATTATATAGATCAGTTATTTCTTATTTTGTTTTACTCCTATTTACAAGAATTATGGGTAAAAAACAGCTTTCACAGCTTACATATTTTGACTATATAGTAGGAATAACAGTAGGCTCCATTGCAGCAGCAGCTTCCGTAGATAGACATATAGATGTTTTTGAAAGCTGTTTTTCTATTGTGGTCTGGAGTACTCTTACTCTTATAATATCAATAGTAACCTTAAAGAGTATTAAACTCAGATTATGGATAGATAGTGAACCACTATTAATTATAGATAAAGGTAAGGTTATTTATAAAAACATGAAAAAGGCTAAGTATAATATGGGAGATTTACTAATGCAGCTTAGAAATAAGGATGTTTTTTATATTAAAGATGTGGAAGTTGCTGTGCTTGAGCCAGACGGAAAGCTTAGTGTTTTAAAGAAGGCTGAGAAGGAAACGGCAACCTGTGAGGACTTAGGAATAAAAAAGCCTAAGGCCGGCATGATGGAAGAGATTATTTTGGATGGGAATATATTAGTTAATCATTTAAAAAGGGTTAATAAGGATAAGGCTTGGGTTTTTAAAAAGTTAAAAGAAAGGAACATTAAAGACATTAAAAATGTAGTTTTTTTAGGTTTAATGCCAGATAACGAAATATATATTGTTACCAAATAGAGGAGAAACCTGACTCAGATTATGAGTTCAGGCTCTTTCTTATAAATTCATTTTTACTTTTTATATAAAAACTTGAATCAAAACAAACCTCAAAATTGCTATTTTTAAGGCCTTCATAGATGCTTTTAAGTAAATGTTGATTTTCAAATATATGACCGCTTAGGATTACATTATTTACATTATTAATTTTTGACAATATAAGTGACATAGTTAAGGTTATATGAGAAATTGTATTATGAAATTTAGCTGAAATTATACTTTTTTCAATATTACTATTTATGTCCCTTAATACTCCATTTATAATGCTTTTAAGTTCTATTATAAACATATTATTTTCATTCTTTATTTTGTATTTATAATAATTTTGTACATTTTTAGCGGCTATATTTTCTAAAAGCTCAGAAGCCTTGCCCTCTCGACCTTGGTTATATACTAATTTAAGTAAGGCTGAAACACAGTTGAAGAGTCCTTCTAAGCTTGAGGATTTATAGCAGTTTAGGTTTTTATTTAAACCAGCTTTAACAACACCCATGTTATCTATAAATTTATCTGGATTGCATTTAAAAAAGTTAAGATAGCTTATAGCACATCTAAAAGGTTCTTTTATAGCTTTATCATAGCCTTGAAGAGTTACATATTGGAAATGAGCTGCTCTTTTAAAATCATTTTTTGTGCCAATAAAAAACTCTCCTCCCCAAAGGTTTTTATCAGAGCCTAAAGTCATGTCATCGTATACAATTATAATTGATTTTGAAGGATAATGATTAATTGAAAGTTTAGAATTATGACTAGTTGCCATTTAGTTCACCTTCTAACCTTCGCATTATAACAGTTTGATCGGGTAAATCATCTATTTCAACATTTATTTTTACGTTATCTAAAATTAAATCTGGATTGTTTATTTTTAAATAGTCTGTTAGATTTATTGAATTGATATCACATTTAGAGTTTACGGTAACCGTAAGTTCACTTATTTTAGATATATTTTTCTTTTCACAGCATTCGCATAGGCAGTAGGATATTTTACTTAATAATGTGGTGTCGGCCATTTATATCACCTCCTAATATATAAATCTATTCTTTAAAGAGGGAAAAAATACACCATTTTAACATTATTAAATAGTCATACCAACAATTAAATAAGAAATTATAGTAAGTAGTACGCCTAAAATTAGGTAAGGAAAAGAACTGGTTAGATGATCTCCATAGGATATATCAGCCATTTGTGCAGCTAGTGGTGAAATAACATCGCTAACAGCACCACCGGAGAAAACGGTGCCAACCATAAGGGGGATAGAAATACTTAAATCAAGTGAAAAGTTTATAGCTAAAGGCATCATAAGTGCCCAAGTAGCCCAAGAAGAACCCATTGCATAAGCAATTACAGCGCTTATTGTAAAAAGCATAGAAGGTATTAAGAGTTTTGGTATGCTTTTTATAAAGGGACTATCTATTAAATTATTTATACCTAAAGCCTGAGTAATAGCCGTTAATGCCCAGCTTAAAGCTAAAATCATAACGAGGGAGAGAACCTTTTCACCACCTTTTATAATATGAGCTTCTATTTCTGCGACACTAATGTGCTCAAATAAATAGTAAAGACTAGTTAAAAACAAGGTTAGAATAACACCAGAAAAGATAGAAACATTAAATTTAGCATAGGTTAAAGCGTTAATAAAGCCTGAAGCGTAGTCCTTACCAGTCCACCAAAAAAAGAAAATAGTACTTGAAAGCAGCAAAACAATGGGGACAATAAGGTTTTTGCTGTTCTTAGGGTATTCATCGATATTTTTATTGGATAGACTTTCCTTTTCAAGGTGGCCTTTTGTAAGTTTTGAACCTTCTTCCCTGGGTTTCCCTATTCTTATTTTTCCAAAGCCAATGCCAAATAAGCTTATTAATATACCAAGAATTAACATAATCCAAGGAAAGAAGTTCCATAATATACTTTTTACCAGTATAGTATAGGCCTTTTCATATATGTGCCTATGTTTTATATTATTTGTAACTAGAGTAACCATATAGCCAAGGTAAGAAGTAGCAATAGGTATAAGCAAAATCAATTGAGTGCTTGTAACAGAAAGTATAAAAGCTAGCTTTTCCCTTGAGCCATTAAGCTTTTTTAGGGAAGGAGTTAAAACAGTTCCTACAGCAATCGTATGAAAAGAACTGTGAAAGAAGGTTATTATGCTTAGAAGCCATGCCCACATAAAAACGTCCTTTTCGCTTTTTACCCATTTACTTATAGCAGCACTAAAGCCGGAAATTCCGCCTGCCATCTGAATTAGTTCAGCTAGAGAACCGAAGCCGATAAAGAAGGATAGTGTATAGGCGCTGTCTTTGTTAGCTACAGCCTTCATAGTATATTCTCCAATAGATATAATTCCGTTAATTAGACCGTTATGCATAAGAGCACCCACTAAAACTCCAACAAATAAAGATATGATTAATTTTCTGGTTTTAAAGGTAAAAATTATAGTTACAAAAGCAGGAATTAATGATAGAAAGCTCAAGGTAGCAATCCTCCCCCTAAATTATATAGTTAAAATTAGTATGCCTAGATACTGTTTCATATATGTATAGTAAGAAGTACCATTTATACTGATGTGCAAGTGTTAAAAGGTGGAAGGATTAATTATGAGGTTGTATAAACAAGTATAATGTCTATATTTATGAATTTTATATAAATATAGACGCAAAATAACATTGTAAAAAATATTATTTACATAGTATAATTCTTTATATATAATACTTGTAAATAAAATGTTTTTAAGTTTTAAAAGGTTAAAGAAATTAATTTGCATATCATTCTGCAAAATATTGTTAACGTTCACAATAGTTGGGCTAAATATATGCGCAAATTAATTCCACAAGGTATAAGCTTCAAATTATTAATTAAGTTAAATCTTTGGGAAGACAAGGAGAAATCATAAATGCTCTAGCTTTCCTAAAATAAAAAACTATATGAAAAGGAGAATAAAGAAAATGAAAGGAAAAACACAAGAAAAATCTAAGAGAAGTTTGCCTAAAATAGGAGCGTGCACATTAGCTTTAACTGTTGGTTTTAGTAATATTTCTTTTATGACACAGACCGCTTTTGCTAAAAGTTTAAAAACAAATACTAAAACAGCAGTTTCTAAAAAGAAGCCAGTAAAACCAACTAATCCACAGAGCAGTAACTACGTAGCTCGTGGAGTGCACAATGATGCAAACGTTATTTCAAGTGCCAATGCCCATACTTATGAGTCAGAGCATTTTCAATTTTTATGGGGTAATGGTGGAAATAGTTCTAAGGTTACTCAAGCCTTTTTAGAAGGAAATGCAAAGATTTTAGAAAGCTGCTGGAATGTATATATCAATAATCTTAAGATGATAGAACCAGCACACTCCGTCAATGACAGCAGTAAAAATGATAAAAATTATAAGGTGAATGTTGTTATTTTAGGAACAGGTTTACCACAATATGAAAGTGGTTGGGCTTTTTCTGGCCTTGATAGTGAGGGCTTTCCATACTTAATGTGTGATGTAGGTGCCATGGATCCAAGTCCTACAGTTGGATTAACTGTGCCACATGAATTTGGACATGTTATTAACTTTGCTCAAGGTGGCAACAGCTGGGGTGGAAATGATTATCTTAGTCCATGGTATGAAGCTATTGGAGATTGGTTTAGAGAAGAATATGTAACTAGTGATCTTTATAAACAAGAAACGGGAGTAGGCGATACTACCTTCCTTTCACCATTATTTTTGCGTTCAACTCAATTAACACTTGTAAATGGACGCTGCTACTATGAAGGATGGCCAATATTCACATATCTTGAAGAAAACCCAGACAATCTTCCAGGCTATGGAGCAGGCTTTATGGCTAAATTGTTAAAATCAGGAGATGCTAATAATCCTAATGAAACACTATATCAGTTGATTCAAAGGGTAAATCCAAGTGTACCAATTTCGGTAACTATGTCACACTTTGCTAGTAGAATGGCAACCTTTGATATGAAAAATAAAGCACGCTATAAAAAGAGCTTTAATGACATGTTAGCGAATGGAACTTTGTATTGGCAGCAATTTTATGTTACACCAAACAAGGTTAATGACAACACTTATGCAGTACCACAGGAAAGAGCACCACAAGCTTATGGATATAACATTGTGCCTTTAAAGGCTGACTTTAGCGGAAACGCTTCTACTACTACAGTTAATGTACAGTTAAACAACACTACAGCTGCCGGCCAATCCAATTTAACAGCTTATATTGTGGCAGAAGATGCAAATGGTAATACAAGATATAGTAGTTCTTTTGGAACTGGACAATCTATGCAGATGAGTGTTTCAAAGGGTGATAAGGTTTATTTATCAGTATCAGCTACTCCATCACTTGAGGTTGAAAGTAAAACTCAAATTGGTTTACCTTCTTTTCAAGAAAGATTTTCTGAAAAGAATATGGCATATGAAGAAAAACCACAGTATCCTTACCAAATTACTTTGCAAAACGCAGAGCCACAAAACCGCACAGCAGATGTAAATTCAAATGTATCAGGACATGTTCAACAAAATGGAGGCGGTTTTGTTGCAGATTCAGCTAATGTAGATTCTTCTGTTTATGTTGCTAAAAACGCTAAGGTTTTAGACAGCGCTCAGGTTACAGGAAATGCAAGAATTGAAGGTTCAGCAGTTATCAGTGGTAATGCCAATATCAGTGGTTCTGCTGATATTAAAGATAATGCTTGGATTAAGGGAGATGCACGTATTAGTGGAAATGCAGTTGTAGATGGATATGCTGTAGTAGATGGAGAAGCACAAGTAAGGGACAGTGCTCATATTGGCGATAGAGCAATTGTTGCAGAAAACGCACAAGTTTTTGGAAACGCCAGTGTAATTGAAAGCGCTCAGGTTCAAGGTTTCAATTATGTAAGTGATCATGCTATAGTAAAAGGATTATCACTTTTATTAGGTGGTTCTTATGATGGTAGTCATAGCAATATTAAAGGAACAGCTGTTACCTATGGTGATTTCTTTAATGACTATAACTATACTATAACTAATGGTGATTTTTCAGGTTATGAATGTCTCAATAATTCAATTGAAAGTTATCATGATGGCTATGCTGTTTCAGATGGTAAAGGCGGATATACTTCAGCTAAACACGCTTTTGATGGCGGCGATACGCCTACTCCAACACCTACGCCTACACCAGTTAAAAGCAGCAATATAGCTTTAAGTGCAACTGCATCTGCTAGTGTTAATTCACCAGAAGATTTAGGGGGAGTGACTAAATTAAATGATGGATATGATCCAACTAGTTCAGGAGATGAGTCTCATGGTTTATGGCATAACTGGCATGGAGATCAGGCTGGTCAGGCATGGGTTGAATACGACTGGAATACTGCAAAAACCTTAACAGGAATGGATGCTTATTATTTTAAAGATGGAAATGGAAACTTTGCACCACAAACAGTTTCTATTCAGGTTAAGGATAGCAAGGGTAATTGGGTATCAGTTTCAGGAAATGGACTTGGAGTTGATTTAAACAAATATAACACAACAACTTTTAATCCGGTTAAGACCACAGCAATTAGAATGTATATAACACCTAAAACTCTTGGATGTGGTGTTATTGAGTGGAAGGTATATGGATATTAAAAAATAAGAAAATTATAACCATATATGATTAGGAGTGCAAGGCACCTTATCTTATTAAAAAGAGCTTATTCATGATTTATTAAAAGCATGAATAAGCTTTAATATATGTTAGGGTTAAAAGGTTAATGGATTATTTATTGCTGCACTGCACAATTTGAGCCATTTAAAGTAAAGGTTGTCGGAGAAAGCAGACTTCCAGTATAGTTTATATTAAAACCAAAGCTCGCGGTTCCACCATTTGCAGGGATAGTTTTATTCCAGTCAACATTTTTTACTGTTACCGTAGAACCATTAGATGTAAAATCACCATTCCAAGAACCAGATATAGTTTGACCTATTGGTAACTCCCAAGATAGTTGCCAACCTTCTATAGGTGTTGATCCATTGTTAGTTATTGTAACATTAATAGTGGCACCAAGCTTCCAATCACTGGCTATAGTGTATTTTACAGAAACAGGAGCTTGAGGCTCTGAAACAATAGTATAAGTAGCAGCTGCAATATCTGAAGCAGTCATTCCAGCTTTAACAGCATAAGCTTTTATGGTTGTATTTTTAGAAACTGTAAGAGGTGAGCTATAAACAGCAGAATTTGTAGTTGGATCACTTCCATCTGTAGTATAGTAAATAGTTGCTCCGTCAGTTGTACTCTTAAGTGCTACAGTTTGTGTAGAATTATATTTACCTGATGTTACGCTGAATATAGGGGCTGCTGCCTTTGAAATATTATCTCCTGATTGAGTGGTTATACTTAGTGCTTTACTTGGATCTGAAATATTTCCAGCAGCATCCTTAGCTTTTACAGTGAAATTGTAGTTAGTATTTGGAGTTAACCCAGTTACAGTATAGCTTGGAGAGATACTTGAACCTACTAGAGTGGAACCATTATATATATCGTAACCTGTTACACCAACATTATCAGTTGAAGCTGTCCAAGAAAGGCTAACAGAATTTGAAGTGCTTGCAGTACAAGCTAAATCCGTTGGTGCTGTTGGAGCTTCTGTATCTATATTTGGACTTGTACCATTTTTAGCAGACATTTTATTAGACATAGCTTTATAGTAATCAAGTATACTGTCTCCATGCATAATGGTAAAATCGTCTAATCTTCTATAGTTGTAATTCCAAAACATAGCGCCTGCTGCATCTAATTCATCTACTTTACCAAAGGTAGCTTTCCAGTAGTCGTCCTTATTGTTATGGCTGTTGAACTCCTCCATTACAAAAGGTTTTTTTACTACCTTGTGAGAATCATTAATCCAAGAAGTCATTAAGTTTTCTGTTTGTGCTGGTGTTAAGTTTGCCCAGCTTTCATCAGGATATGGATGTGCAGTACAGAAATCCATGTAAGGTGACTGTTGAATATAAACGAAAGGATTTCCTTCATCTCCACCAAAGTTATACTTTGTTCCATGACCTTCTAAGCCAGCATCTACCATGTGATTTGAATCTAGTGATTTTATATAAGAACCCATTTCATCTACCCAAGTTCTTAAGGCTTTTCCAGTAACATTTTCATTGTTTGTAGTGTCTTCATATCTTGGTTCATTCATAAGTTCCCAAGAAAATATAGTAGGATCATCCCTATAAGCTACGCCTGTATAATGATTTATTCTATTTATAAAATGTTTTGCATAGTCTTTGTAATCTGCTCTACAATTTGAATTTGTAAAGAACTGAGTTTTAGAGCCGCTAAGACCCTCCCACGAAAGTTTTTTATTTATGCCACCATAGGCATCCCAGTAGTTTTCAAGGCAGATTATTACCTTCATGCCGTGTTCTTTAGCAGATTTCATTATATAGTCAAACTCCATAAACTCTGCTTCGTTATAAACTCCTTTAGCGGTTTCAAAACCATGCCAACTTTCATTTGAAAAGCCCCAAGTCCTTAAAACCTTAACTCCATCTTGCTCCATTTGGCTCATAAGACTATCAATTTCAGCTTTATTCATATAGTTGTTTTCTATTCTGTTTGCGTCTAAATTAGAGGAATCTCCATCGCCATAAGTAAATAGATCATAAGCATTGGCCCCTGTAAAATAGAAAGGATGTCCATCAACGGAAAATTTTGTACCTACTGCTTTTATAAAATTATTATTATCAGCAGCTTTAATGTTTGTTCCTAAATTAATACTTAGAGACATTAGTAGTGCAACACTACCTGCAATAATTTTTGTTGATTTCAATTTTTACACCTACCCTTTAATTTTAATTAAGTGATTTACAACAGGTTATAAAATATCAATGAGTTAGGGCGGTACCTTTTTGTCTTTACGTAAACCCAAGTTTTTCACTTAAAGTCTTTTGAGAATTGTAATATCGTGATGATGTTACAATGTTATAACATTTAGTGGCATAAACAATGTAATTATTTACATCCAAATGCCAAAATTGACTTGATGAAAAATAACACATTATAATTATAGCTTAATGTAAATACACTTCATTACACAATTATATCAAAGATTGTCAATCTGGCAAATTTCTCTAAAAGCACATATTGCTAATTTTTGGACAATTAAATACTATGGTTAAGCTATATTTAGGTTTTTCGTTAATGTAAAGCTTTTTATCGCTAAATTACAATTTTTTTGTACAAATATAGTATATACAATCCTATATTTGTTGAAATTATATTTTATAAAAAGACATGCACATCAATTTTAATGTGCATGTCTTTAAGGTTATACTTTACAATTATAATAAAGAAGGTTACCAGTAAGAGCTATTATTAGAACGCCTATATAGAAAAAGGAAAGAGGATCTTTAGTAATTACAAATCGTTTAATAGTTACAGAAAGAAGGAAGAACACAATAATACAGGTTAAAAGTGTACCAACGAAACGATTGTCTTTAAACATAAAAATCACCCCTTTTTCTTTTTATTTAACGAATTTTTTAACATTAAGGAAATAACTACACATACAATGGAGATTATAATTAGTATTAAAAATAAAGTATGTACTCCAAAATTAAGGGAGCTTTTAACTTTGTCTAAAGAAATAGCGGTATGTACACTTCCGGAACCATATAGCTTATTTACATTGACAGTTTTAATACCAATACTATACAAGTATTTTGAAATATTTAAGTTAAAAACAACACCAAAAATAGCAACACCAATAGTTTGCCCCATTGTTCTTAATAATGAATTTGCTCCTGTGGCTGCGCCTCTTTTTTCTCGGTGAACGGCTTCTTGAATTACAATAGTAAGGGTTGTTAGTGTGCCGCCATAGCCAAAGCCAATTATAAAGCCGTATATTACAACTAAAATAAGTGACGAAGAAGTGTTTAGGCTATAAAATAATATTGAGCTTATTAAGATAATTAGTGAGGAAATAAATATAACTAGCCTTTCACCATGTTTTTGTATTATTTTTGAAAGTACAAAAGAGGACAAAATCCAGGAAATAGACATAGATGCCAAGGAAAGTCCAGAGATAGTAGCGCTATAACCAAGTACATTTTGTATGTAAATTGGAAGATATACATCAGTTCCTATTAGTATTCCTGAGATTAAAAAGCTTATTATATTTACAATATTACTTTGTTTAGAAAATATATCAAAAGGGATTAGAGGCTCTGAAGCTTTCTTTTCAATAAAGTAAAATAAATAGAGTAAAATAATTGTAATTGCTATAGGAAGAAGTATTTTAAGGGATAAAAATTTTGTATTTTCGTTTATTCCTAAAATAGTCAATAGGAATATTACTATGGTTACAGTTAAGGTTATTATACCTAAGTAATCAATAGGTGTTTCTTTCTTTTCAAGTTTTTCATTTAGGTTCATTTGAAGAAGGATTAAAGAAAAAATACCGAAAGGAAGGTTTATGTAAAATATCCACCTCCAAGATAGATAATCAATAAAAAATCCTCCAACAAAAGGTCCAAGTAAACTTGCTATTCCCCACACAGAGCTTAATACACCCTGCACCTTACCCCTTTCTTCTAGGGAAAAAACATCTCCAACTATAGTATAGGATACCGTAAAAATTGAACCAGCACCTATACCTTGAATGGCTCTAAAGAAAATAAGTTCATACATATTTGTAGAAATACCACATAGGGCACTTCCTAGTAAAAATATTATAATTCCTATGGATAAAGCTCTTTTTCTGCCATATAGATCAGCTATTTTTCCGTAGATTGGGGTGGAAATAGCTGAGGTTAATAGATATATAGAAAATACTAGACTGATTTTATCAAAACCATTTAAATATTTAACTATAGTGGGCATGGCTGTTGTTACAACAGTTCCCTCAACAGCACCTAAGAACATAGCTACCATTAAGGAGGCTATAATTTTTTTCTTTTTGGAATTCATTTGTGTCACCTGCCTTTTAAATTAGTGCAAATACTATAATGATATCATAATGGGAGATAAAAAGAAAACACTTAGCTAAACATGTCTAAAATTATAGAGGCCATTTCTTCTTTTGATAAACGAGGATTTGATTTAAGCCATTTAGTAGTTATGTAAAAAAATCCGCCTATATTAAAGTAAAATTGATATAGAGTTTTTGTGTCTATATCTTGGTTCTTTAGATGAGGCTTAACTATAAAAGCAACCTCAGTCATAAAGCTATCAAGATTATCATAAAGAAAGTGAAGCATATTATGCTTAAGAAGAAGATTTAAAAATTCAATATGTTCATTTAAAAATTCAAAATAATCCAAAATGATTGTTTTAAAGCAGGGTGATTTTTCAAGAATTTTATTAGATAACTCAATTGATAATTTCCTTCCATATAATTTAAGTACATCATCCTTTGTTTTAAAATGCCTGTAGAAGGTTCTAGTATTTAAGTCTGCTAGACTTGCTATTTCCTTGATTTTAATTTTATCATAGGGTTTTGTAGTCATAATTTTAAGTAAGGCTTCTAATATCCATTTTTCTGATTTTGTTATGTTGTTCATACATCCACCTCAAATGTCGCGTTTTTTCAAAAATATAGCACTTTTGTATAATATATTGATTTATTAATAATTTACAGTATACTATGAATTATAAACCTATAAATCATCTTCAGAAAGAGGGAAAAGGCTATGGTTCTATTTTTACAATGTATTTCAGTGATATTTATTTATACAATTATTGTTTTAGCAAAATGTAAGGATCCTGTGCAGTTTTATTCAGATTATCCGCCTAAAATAAAAGAAAGAATCAAAGCCCTTCCTATGTATAAAGATAAGATACCAACATCAGAGAAAACTTATGGAGTAAAAATTATGGGTTACTACCTTTTTAGTTTTAGTGCTTGATTTAATTTGGTTTTGTCATAGTAAACATTTTGTACTCCCTGGTACTGAAGATTTAAAGGAAGAGTACAAAAGCCCAATTACCCATATTAAAGGTGGATTGAAAGGATTGTTAGCCTCTATTGTTATATCCTGTGTAGTTGGAATAATCATTCAAGTAATTCATTAAAAAAACCACATTTCTAAAGAGAACTATAGGTAGTAGACTCTTTAGAAATGTGGTTTCTATTTAGCTTGCTTTTTCAGTAATTTTATCATTATTAGTTTTATTATTTTTGCCATTCAAGAAATAACTAAAAGGAACGGCTATTAATATTATTACAAAAGAAATAAAAAATACATCGTTTATGCCCATTACGTAACCACTACCTTGAGCTATAGTTTGCTTTGTCCCACTTTTTATTAAGGAGGTAACATGCATAGATGCTCTTGCAGTAAGCAGTGAGGCGAATATTGCCATAGATAAAGAACTTACAAGTCTAGCCAGCCAGTTGTTTACGGAAGAACCGTGTCCGGATATGGATTTTGGCAGTACGGACATTCCAGAGTAAGTTACAGGCATTGTACAGAAGGAAATACCAACATTTCTCACTATCATCCAAAGCATAACAAAGGTTTTTGAGGTGTTAGTGGATAAACGTGCCATAGCAAAGGAACCTATTGCTACTAAAATTATTCCAAACATAATTATTATTCTAGGATTAAGCTTATTGTATAACTTACCAACTAAAGGCATTGCTAGTGCCATGCATAGAGAAGCAGGAAGCATTACTATTCCGGCGTCTAGTGCTGATAAATGCTGAATGTTTTGCAAAAAAAGTGGTATTAACAAAGTTCCAGCATAAAGGCTCATCATTACAATTCCATAAACTACAACACTAAAGCTGTATTTTTTATATTTAAATACCGTAATATCAAGAATTGGAGAAGTAGTAGTTAAGGCTCTATATACAAAGATTGCAAGAGCAAGTATGCCAACCACTAAAGAAGCCACTATAGTTAAAGAAGTCCATCCTAAGGTTTCACCTTCACTGAAAGCTATAAGAAGTCCTAAACTTCCTATAACTATAGCTATAAAGCCTTTTGAATCAAAAAATTCTGGTACATTAAGTTTAAAATACGGTATGTATTTAATACCTAGTACGAGAATTATAAGTCCTATAGGGATATTAATAACAAATATAGCTTGCCAACTAAAATATTGTATTAAAAAACCGCTTAAAGTAGGACCAATAGCAGGAGCAAACATTGATGCCATACTCCAGAGGCTTGTAGCAGATACTTGCCTTTTTTTAGGGACAGCTTGATATATTATAGCCATGGTAGCCGGTACAATCATTCCGCTGAAAGCACCTTGAATTATACGTGATATCACTAAAAAAGTTATACTGGTTGAAAGTATACATAGTATTGATGCAGTTATAAAGCCAATAATGGAAACTAAATAGATTCGTTTATAGCTAAAGCGTTCACCTAAGTAGGCAGTTATAGGAGCCATTGTTCCCATAGCAAGCATAAAACCAGTAAGTGTCCACTTTACAGTATCCAAATTTGTATTAAATGATTTCATTAAAAAAGGTAAAGCTAAATTAATAGTGCTAGTACCTAAGCTAACTAAAAAAGATCCTAAAAATATTGCTGACATCATAGGCCAGTAAGGAACTTCTTTTGTTTTTTCCATAAATATTCCTCCATTTTCTTTTGCGAATAAAAAAACACAGTAAATTATCACTATGTTTTTCAGTGAATTATTAAGTTATAAAATAAGTTACGTAGTGCAACTTATATAATTATAAATTACATAGTGTTACTTGTCAAGAACACTTAAATTTGGTATATTAGATAAAAAAGTAGAAGTGAGGATTATACTATGCAATTTCAACGTGCACGCAGTGAAGAGCAAAAAAATATTAGAATAAATGAAATTGTAGATGCCACAATAGATTTATACGAAAAACTACAATATGATAAAATCACATTAGCTTTAATAGCGAAGCAGCTTAGCTTTAGTCGTGCTAATTTATATAAATATGTAAATACAAAGGAAGAGATTTTCCTACTTATAATTTCAAGAGATATAAGGACTTGGTCTAAAGAGGTAATAGATTTCTTTAAGCAGTATGAAACCTTAAAGGAAGAAGAGTTTTGTAAGTTTTGGGCTGAAATATTATATAGAAATAAGAGAATAGTAGAGCTGTTTTGTATCTTAAATACTATAATCGCTAGAAATGTTTCAGCAGAAAAGTTAGCGGATTTTAAAAAGCAGATACATAAGGATTTTACAAAGATTAAAAAAGTAGTTAAGAAATTTTTCCCTTTTATGAATAGTGAACAGTTGAAATACTTTATAGAATATCAAATGAAGTATGCAGTGGGAGTTTATCCAGCAACTATTATTAATGATGTTCAAGCAAAGGCAATTGAGATAAGTGGTATTCCATCTAATGTTAATGATTTTGAGAGTTCTTTTTCAAAATTTCTTATTGTGATTTTAAATGGCATAAAAGCAAAGTTGTAAAATATTAATGAGCACAGATATAGCTATTTTATATCCATGCTCATTTTTATTTTAATATGAAAAAGAGAGCTTATTAATTGTTTTTCTATGGGTTAAATAAAAGAAAGTTTTTAAATGTATTTAATGAATTTTCGCACCTGCTATAGTGGGACTGAATTTGAAATAATCAAAGTCAGCATAACCACTAGTATCAGAACCAGTTGTGTAGTTAAATAAAGCAAATCTATAGCCCACAAACCACAGTTTATAGAAAAAGTCCATTTTAAGTGTACTGCCAAGAGGTGTCCAAGTATTGCCGTTATAGCTGTAATAGAATTTTGCAGTTTGAGCATTACAGTCAGCAGCCACCTTTAGATAAACTGTGTTATTAGTAAGGTTAACAGAGCTTTCTGTACCTGTAACATTATATTGAACAAGCTTTTTTGTTCCGTTATCATTTCTTACAGCTATATAACCATACTTGCTGTGAAAAGCGGATAAGCCTGCAATCTGTCCAGGTTTTATGTTGGTAGCATCTAATTTTACATAGCCAGAAGATGTGGGACCCTGTATTCTTTGTGTAAGGGTATTCCTAGCTTGAAGAAGATCAGGTGCATAACTTGTTTTTAATCTTAGCCAGCCAGGTCTTTCAGAGGTAGTCCATTTTGAGTTATCAGGATTGTGATTCCACTGCCATTGTGAAAGTACATAGCCTTGTGCTGAAAAATCATCGTCTGTACCTGGTGATTTTATTCCATTGCCAGCTGAAGGTTTATTGTATATTAGTGGTACTTTGCCCACTCCATTTATACCAATCATAGGCCAATTGTTTATCCAAGTTACAGGAGCAAGCTTTGGAATACGTCCAACTGCGCCTTTATCTTCAAAAAGCATTGCCCAATTGTAAGAACCATCATCTACTACACAAACTTGATGATTACCACCATCATCTAAAATTATAGTTTGTTCATAAGGGCCTGTAAGACTTTTTGACCTCCAAGCTTTTTCTATACGCTGATAAGATCCATCTTTTATAGGGGTAGAAAGTATATAGTAATATCCATTTTTCTTAAAAATTCTATTACCATCATGGCTGCTGCCGCCATCGAAAATTTTCTGATTAATGCCGCCAGGTTTAACGGATTTGCAATCAGAAGTTAATTCTGTTACATTGCAGCCACCATTAATTAGGTACACTCTTCCATCATTATCAAAGAATAGGTCGGCATCATGAGCATAACCTATACCTGAAATTGCTGTAAAAGTCCAACCGCCAAAGCCCATGTCACCAGTTTTTGTGCATACAAAGGTTTTACCTAAGTCAAGTGAAGCGAAAGTGGCATAAAAAGTACCGTTATGATATTTTAAGCTTGGTGCCCAGCAACCGTTTGCGTATACATTTTTTCCTCCTACAAGGTTGTAAGCATCTGCATGGGTTTTATCTATTCCACTCATACCTGTATCGATACGATCAAAGGCATAAGAACAGATTTCCCAATTTACAAGATCCTGTGATTTTAAAATAGGAAGGCCTGGCATATAGCTAATACTAGAACATGCCATGTAATAGGTGGAGCCTACTTTAATAACACTGTTGTCTGGATAATCTGCATACATAACGGGATTTTGATAAGTTCCATTTCCTAAATCTGAGGTGTATGCTTTTGCTAAATAGGGTTTTACTGCTATTATGGTACACGCTAATATTGCTATAAGACCTAATTTTTTAAAAGAAAATTTCTTTTTTAACATAATAACCTCCTTATCTGTTTTGTTGTTTGTATATCAGGAGGGTCAAAGTTTTTTATTTTAAAAAACTTTGACCTTTATAATTGAACCTCTATATATAAAAATTAAAAAGAGGGGGGATTTTTCTACACGGGTTCAACTTATAATTGTGCATTACATGTTTGTGGTAAAAAGTATAGAATTAATGACTAGCTAAATAAGATTTTAACCATTTAAGTGCTGGACGTTCAGTACCATTTGAGTTAACTAAATAAGTACCATCCTTCCAAGTTTGTCCTTGAATATATCCCCATAAAGTTATGCCCTTAACATTAGGGTTTTGGTATAAGACAGGGAATTTTTGTTGGTATCTAGCAAGTTGAGTAGCATCATCACCAGTAATGTCAAGCTCTGATACGTATATTGGAAGTCCAGTTTTTGATAAAGTATTTAAAACAGTATTCATTGTATTTACAGAAACATAGTCCATATTGAATTGATGACATTGAATTCCTATTCCGTCTATTAAGCCTTTGCTTTTAAGTACGTTTATTATTTTAACGTAATTATTAGCAGCGTTAGGATCACCAATTATGCCATATTCATTAATTAAAAGCTTTGAATTTGGGAAAGCCTTTCTTGCTTGCTGGAAGGACCATACAATCCAATCGTAGCCAGTTGAACCGGAGCCACCTATAGCATTTTTATAATCAGGTTGAGTGTGTAGTGGTTCATTTACAACGTCAACAAAAGCTGCACCTGAATATCTTTGACCAGCAGCTGTGATCCATTTTGATACTTCAGATTTTTGATCTTGAGCTGAAAGATGAGAAATCCAATTAGGCTCTTGACTGCCCCATACTAAGGTATGAAATTTGAAGGGCATATTTTTGCTTTTTGCATAATTATAAATAAGGTCTGCATTTGACCAGTTATAATTACCACGGCTATACTCAACTGAACCCCATTTAGTTGCATTTTCTGGTGTAACCTGATTCCAGTAGTTACTAAAGTTAGAAGGAACATTTCCTGCTATTATGTTTCCTACAAATTTGCTGTGAGACATTGCGGCCTTAGCAGTTCCCACACCTGAAATTGAAAGGGTAAGTCCTAAGGCTAAAACTCCTGTACATATTTTTGATAACTTTGATTTTAACATATTATCACTCCTCATAATTTTAATTGGTAGACGGTTGTTATAAAGTAACAACCGTCTGTGTTACTAAGAATTAATGAGATATATAAACGCGATACCCACTGGTGTTGTTTGTGTTTGGTATAGATAAGTTAATAGCTCCATTAGACACAGTATAGCCTTTTGAAGAAACTACAGTTGTAGCATTTACAGGAGTATCTTTACTAGTCCAATCTACCTTTTCTACTTTAACAGTAGCAGTAGAACCAATGAAGGCCGGTATGTTTTTTATATTAACATTAACAGTACCATCGTTAACACCACCTAAAAGTACGCTTATATATTTTGAATTTGAATCAACACAAGCAAAGCCATCTACCAGATTGCTGTTATCATTTTGAGGTATTACATTAACCATATTGCCTGTCATATCACCATACCATTTATAAAACCACCATCCAGCACCCTTTTGAGTATCAGATGCCATAAGACTTCCTAGTCTTCCTGGTGCATTTGTCCACCACCAAGAAATACAAGCAGCGTCTACCTTATTACGTTCGAATTTTGCAATAAAGGGTGCTGATGCGCCTGGTTGTCCTTCTGCATAATGATTGCTATCACTATATTCATTTACGGCCATTTTCTTTTCTGGTATTCTTAGTGTTTGTTCTAATGATTTTAGATCTCTAATGTTACTAGAAATATATTGACTTCCGCCAAGCTCATGCCAGCAAATTACATCGGGGAGACAGTTATTTGCCTTGCAGAAGCTAAGGAAAGCGTTCATATTATTATGATTATAGTAAGAGAATGATGGTCCTATAATCTGAGCATTTGGATCTAAAGAACGTATTAATTTATAAGTTTGACGCCACATATCGTTAAAGCTAACACTAGTATTTTTAAAGGTACCATCTGGTTCATTCCATATTTCATAGCCATAAAAATTTGAATAGCCTGAAGCCTTTTTTTGATTGATTACATTAGTAACTTTACTGAGCCAATCATTCATGTTTTTAAAAGAGTAAGGCCATCCAGAAAATATATCTGCTAGTCTAATCATAACTTTTCCAGTGGTATTTTTAAGTCTTCCAGCTACAGGAATAGCAGCGCCTATAGGTTGCTGATGGTTAAAGCCTGCTAAAGCTGGGTTAGTGAAAACATTTGGTTTTAGTGGTGCAACAAATTGTGTAATATCAAAGGGTTTACTTTCTGTAACTCCATAAAGAGAACCACTAGCACAATGTGTTACCCCTCTAAGCGTAGCTTGGCAGTCCACAGTTAAAGTGGTTGCTGCAAATGCTGGGGAGTTAAGTGCTACGCTTGTTGATAAAATAGTAGTTAAGCCTAATGTAATACCAATAAATTTTTTCTTCATAATTAAACCTTCTCCCAGTATTGAATTTTTAATAATGGTTTTAATTTAAGTTACATGTGAACGTTGTAACACTTTGAGCAGGAAGTGCTGCAGTAAAGCTTGAACCATTTGTATTTATAGTAGAATTTGATTTAGCCATATTGGCTGAGCCTGTTGTGACATATGATGTTATATTAGAAATTTTTCCATTTTGCATAGTGAAATTTTGATTTACTGAGTAAGCGTTTTTGTTTATGGCAACGATAACTACCTTATTATTGCCTGTGTAAGCTGACACAAATACATTACCTGTTGGATTCTTTGTTGCATCTACTCTTACATATCCAGGGCGAACAAATTTGGAGAAATGAGCCATCATATACCCACGCTTGCTTATGTTACCATCCTCTTTAATAAGTCCATAGGATCTTCTGATGTACCACCATACATATGCTTGGAAATCACCTTCTACCATGGCATTGTTTATGTGATTGGCAACATCTAAAGCTTCAGGCCATCGATCTGCTGAATTAGCATCACTGTTTGGTACATATACCTCAGTCATCCACAGATCTTTTCCTGCTGCTTTTTGTTTGAAAAGCGGATAAGCAAAATCTTTAACTTGAGTACCATAAGTATGCGTACCAAGTATGTCCATATTAGCAAGTGCCTTTGGATCATTTAAAATAGGATCGTACATGCTTTTTTGATAAGAGAATGATTCTGGTGACATTACCTTACAGTTAATTGATCCAGCATAATCTCTCATAAAGCGAAGAACTTCTTGTGGTGTCCACCAAGTCCAGTCCTGTCCATAATCAGGTTCATTTTGTACAGAAATAGCATATAAGTTTACACCATTATTTTTCATATATGAAACGAAATCATTAAGGTACTGAGCATAGTCAGCATATTTGTTGTATCTAAGACGCTGAGCATTTTTACCATTTCTATTAAAGGTTTCAGTCATGGAGCTTGGAGGATTCCAAGGTGTAGCAAAAACCAGTGCTCCATGAGAAATGGCATTTTTAGCAGTTGGTAATTCTTTATACCAATTGTTTCTATTAGAATCTACAAATATTCTTACAATAGAAAGTCCTAATTGATTGTCTCCATTTCCAAAAGCTGTTTCTCTTTGGGAGGGTGTTAAATCTCCAGCCCAAGCTACAGAGTTCATTCCTCCAAAACCACGAATTACTTGCTCCTTAGCTGATAAATTTACCATAGCACTTGAGGCTGCTTTAATTGAGGTAGTACCATCAGTAAATGGTAAACATATCATGGAGAATGCCATTACAGATAATACTATTTTCTTTATTTTATTGTTCAATTAAATAGCCTCCTTAGTTGTTAGTTGGTTCGAATATCCATAACTGATTAGTATGTCCACCATAAGTCCATTGACATACATTAGTACCGTCGTAAGTTCCGAAATTGTAGTCGTCTAAAACCTTAGTTCCATTACTGCTCATAGTTGCAATATAATAAGCGCCATTAGTTGAAGAAGGATTTATAGAATATTTTTGTGCAGTACCTGAGTAAGCATTGTAAATTTGAATATTTGCTCCGTCCGTATTTGAGCCATTAGCTACATCAAGCATAAAATTTCCTAAAGCACTTGTTAAAGTTACATATCCATCTCCAGTGTTTGTAAGGTACCATTTTTGACCAGGGACACCTGAACCAGTTCTAAGATCAACATTTTGACCAGCTCTGCCATTGTTATCTGCAACTTCAAGATATTTTTGAGCATTAACATTTTTGATGTAATACCAACCATTACTTAAAGTTGTATTAGTAGGAGTAGGTGTTGGAGTAGGTGTTGGGTCGTTATTAGAACTTAAGTCTGCAACGAAAGTAGTTACACTTTGTGCTGGAAGTGCTGCTGTAAAGCTTCCATTAGCTGCAGTTATATCAGCTGATTTAGCCATGTTAGCTGAGCCTGAAGTTACGTATGAGGATACTTTAGAAACGCTTCCATTTTGCATATTGAAGCTTTGATTTACTGAATAAGTTCCTTGGTTTATTGCAACAACAACAACTTTATTATTTCCTGTATACGCTGATACATAAACATTTGATTGAGGACTATTTGTAGCATCAACTCTATTGTAGCCATTTTGGATGAATTTTGAGAATTGACCCATTACATATGTTTTTTTGTAAGTCTCGT